>NZ_LKDU01000011.1:0-114411 GCF_001401855.1 Pseudoalteromonas sp. P1-7a
TAAGCTGTAAGCTGTAAGCTGTAAGCTGTAAGCTGTAAGCTGTAAGCTGTAAGCTGTAAGCTGTAAGCTGTAAGCTGTAAGCTGTAAGCAAAATTGTAAACGCTAATTAATAGCTTGCGAAATAAAGTTGGCTTATAAATGGCCTGAAGTTAGGTATTTTAATGGAAAATCTTTTTCTTGATGTAACCACCGCGATGCAAAGCCAGCTGTGGTTTTATTTTTTAACTGTGGGCTTAGTAAGCCTGTGTATTGGTAGTTTTTTAAATGTAGTTATTTACCGGCTGCCACTGATGATGCAGCGTGAATGGCGAAGTGAATGCCGATTATTATTAGAAGATGAACTCACAACTAAGCCTTCAAAGGCTAAACCCAACGAGCCATTTAATTTAGTAAAGCCTAACTCTACCTGCCCTAAATGCAAAACGGCGATTAAGCCTTGGCAAAATATTCCAATTATTAGTTGGATTGTGCTTAAAGGTAAATGCGCTAATTGCAGTAACCCAATATCAGCGCGTTACCCAATAGTTGAAGCCATTACCGCGCTATTAAGTTTAGTTATTGCCTATAGTTTTGGGGCTACAGAGCAGGCTCTTTTATATATTTTTGTTACTTGGATTTTAGTCGCGCTCACCTTTATTGATATTGACCACATGTTACTACCTGACCAGCTCACTTTGCCCTTAGTATGGCTTGCGCTTATTGCCGCTGTAATGGGTATAACAATAAGCCCGTGTGATGCAATAGTAGGCGCAGCCTGCGGCTATTTAAGCCTGTGGAGTGTGTTTTGGCTATTTAAGCTATTAACGGGCAAGGAAGGGATGGGCTATGGTGATTTTAAGTTACTGGCCGTGTTTGGCGCACTACTAGGGTGGCAGTCGCTATTAACCATTATTTTGCTTTCAAGCGTGGTGGGCGCCATTATTGGTATTGCCCTTTTAAGTATACAAGGTAAAGACAAAGCAACCCCTATCCCATTTGGCCCCTACTTAGCCATAGCAGGTTGGATAACACTTTTATGGGGCGCTCAAATTCAAGCGGCCTATTTTAATTTAATTGGTTATTAGTATGAATAAGCCAGCAACTAAAACAAACAATTGGGTATTGGGTTTAACAGGCGGCATTGGCTGCGGTAAAACAGCTGTTAGTAATATGTTTGAAGAACTCGGTATTTGCGTTGTTGATGCCGATATTATTGCCCGCCAAGTGGTAGCGCCTAATAGCATAGGGCTAAATGCTATTGCTGAACACTTTGGTGAGGGTATTTTACTACCCGATGGCACATTAAACAGAGCAGTGCTGCGCACTAAAATATTTACCAACAATGATGATAAAGAGTGGCTTAATGCTCTATTGCACCCACTTATTCGAGAGAGAATACTCACCGATTTAAACAATGCAACCAGTGCTTATGTTGTATTAGTTGCACCATTATTGTTTGAAAATAAACTTAACGCATACTGCAACCGTACTCTATTAATTGATGTACCACTGCCTGTACAGATTGAACGTACGATAAAACGCGACAATATTAGCCTTGAGCAAGTAAATAGCATTATAGCGTCGCAAATGTCACGTGAAGAAAAACAACAAAAAGCCGATGATATCCTTAATAATGACCGCGATTTATCGCTTGTTCATGCAGAACTTGTTGTTCTTCATAAAAATTACCTACACTATGCGGTATAAAATACAACTAATGCCCCTTAATGCGGTCATAACAACATAAACTCGTAATTTGGTTAGCAAAAAAGGTGTTGATAAACTTGACGAATTTAATCACCTGCTTTTTTCTGATAAATTGTTAACTATTGAAGGACTAAAATAGGTGCGCAATGAATATTAACTCACCGTTATTGAGAAAATTTATAACGCTTGGCCGCATTGATGCCGATACCGTAAAAGCAAAACAGCAAGAGTTTGCCTCAACCGCTGAGCTTATATCTAAATGTGGAAAAATTGACAGCAACGACTTAGCTGAACAATGTATAGACTTATTCCGCGTACCGTATTTTGATTTAAAAGACTTCGACCCTGCACAAATCCCCGAAGACTTAGTTAAAGAAAAGCTAATACGTAAACACCACATTTTACCGCTGGTTCAAAAAGGCAGAAAAGTATACATTGCCGCCTCCGATCCGACTGACTACGGCGCCTTTGAAAACTTTGAATTTAGCACCGGCTTATCGTGTGAAATAGTTGTAGTTGACTACATTCAGCTGGATAATAAAATTGAGCAACTTCTTGATGCTGCAGGCAGCTTAGATTTAAGCGCCGATGAATTTAAAGAGTTTGCCGACTTAGATAGTGAAGGCCCTAAAGAAACCACACCTAAAGATGATGATAAAGACGATGCGCCAATCATTGTTTATATCAATAAAATTTTAATGGATGCCATTAAAAAAGGCGCTTCTGATTTACACTTTGAACCTTACGAGCATAAATACCGTATTCGCTTTCGTATTGATGGGATTTTGCATGAAGTTGCCAACCCCCCTAATACTTTAGCGAGTAAGCTATCGGCGCGTATCAAAGTCATGTCGCGCCTTGATATTGCAGAAAAACGTAAACCACAAGATGGCCGTATTAAATTAAAGATTACCGAGCGAAAAAGCATCGATTTTCGTGTAAGTACTATGCCTACGTTATGGGGCGAAAAAATAGTAATGCGTATCCTTGATTCATCAAGCGCTATGCTAGGTATTGACGTATTAGGTTACGAAGAGGATCAAAAAAAGCTCTACATGGATGCGCTTGGGCAACCACAAGGTATGATACTTGTAACCGGCCCTACCGGCTCAGGTAAAACAGTATCGCTTTATACTGGTTTAAATATACTTAACCAACCAGAGCGAAACATTAGCACCGCCGAGGATCCGGTTGAGATAAACCTTGAAGGGGTTAACCAAGTACAAATAAACCCCAAGGCCGAGATGACCTTTGCCAACGCCCTGCGTGCCTTTTTACGTCAAGATCCAGATGTGGTAATGGTTGGTGAAATACGTGACCTAGAAACCGCAGAAATTTCAATTAAAGCGGCGCAAACAGGTCACTTAGTGTTATCAACACTGCATACCAACTCAGCCCCCGAAACCATAACACGTTTATTAAATATGGGCGTGCCTGCGTATAACGTGGCAAGCTCGATAAGTTTGATTATTGCCCAGCGCTTAGCTCGGCGTTTATGCCCTAAATGTAAAACCCCTGAAACACTGCCAGCAGAAGAATTAGCTCGCCAAGGTTTTAGCACAGCACAAATTGAAGACATGACACTATACGCACCCAAAGGCTGCGAAAATTGCACCGATGGTTACAAAGGCCGTGTAGGTATTTACGAAGTAATGCAGATTACCCCTGAAATTGCACAAATTATTATGCGCGGCGGTAATTCACTCGAAATAGCAGAGGTTTCTCTGCAAGCTGGGTTTAATAACTTGCGATTATCGGGTTTACGCAAAGCCGCAGATGGTTTAACGTCTTTGGCTGAAATAAACCGCGTTACAAATATGTAGAGTTAGTAGTGTTAAGTACATGTGCTTAACGCGTAATTGTAGAGAGTAAAGTATGCCAACAATTGTTAACTGCCCAACCTGTAAAAATAAAGTTGAGTGGTCACAGCAAAGCCCCCATCGTCCTTTTTGTTCTAAGCGCTGTCAGCTTATAGACTTGGGTGAGTGGTCGTTTGAGAACAATAAAATCTCAACGCCTATAACCTCGGCGAGCCAAATTAGCCAAGATATGATTGAAGATATTGAAGAAATGATGGCTAAAAACGATGATGACTTTTTTAAATAAATCTTTTTCATCTTCTTAAACAACAAAAGCCAGCATTAAGCTGGCTTTTTGATGTGTTGAGTAAAAAATATAATTAGTCTCTTTGCTTACGGTGTTTTTTACCCATGCGCTTTTGCATTTTAGCAAACTTTTCTTGCTGCTCAGCGTTAAGCACCTGCATTACTTGGTGCTGTGTTTTTAGTTTAATTAAACCAATTTCAGTGCCTTTTTCGTGGCGTGCATTTAATAGCTCTTTAGCCGCGTTTTCGTCAAATGTTGGAGCGCTAAGTAGTGCATCCATTTTAGCTTTATGCGCTTCGCGCTGTGCTTTACGGGCTTCTTTATCATCGCCGCGTAGTGCTTTCATTTGCGTTTTTTGCGCTTCAAAAATAGCTTCAAGCTTAGTTTGTTGCTCGTCAGTTAAATCAAGCTTGTCGGCAACGCGCTCAGATAATAAAAAACGCGCTTGAGAATGGCCTTGCTTATCGTGCATGCCGCCTTTTGCTAATACGCTACCGGCACCAAGTGTAGCTGTTGCTAGACCACAAATAAGTACTAATTTTGAAAGTGCATTTACTTTAGTCATAATCATCACCTTAATATTGGATGGTTTGAATTTGGTTGTGACTGCTAAGCCAGTGAGTTAACTATACCCCTTGCAACGCAAAGTAACGCAAAGCAGTGTAAAGGTTGTGTAAAGATTCACTTTTGCACAATTTACGAAGTAAAATAACCATATAGAAACTGCCTAAGGGTTTGAAATGAAGCTATTAATGATTGATGACGACACAGGTTTGTGTGAACTACTTACTGAGTATTTAGCCGCGCAAGGTTTTGAGGTACAAAGCGTTCACGATGGCGAGCAAGGCTTAAAACTTGCCCAAGCAAACGACTACGCGCTGATATTACTAGATGTCATGCTCCCCACCCTTGATGGTTTTGAGGTACTTAAACAACTTAGGCAAACCAAGTTAACGCCGGTCATCATGCTCACTGCAAAAGGCGAAGACTTTGATCGTATTTTTGGCTTAGAGCTGGGCGCTGACGATTATATCCCCAAACCCTTTAACCACCGTGAGTTGCTTGCTCGCGTAAAAGCGATTACTCGTCGCATAGAGCACATAAATAGCTTAAATGTTGCAACACCCAGTAAAATAACTATAAACGGCATTACGGTTAATTTGGCAGCGCGTGAGGCAATCATTAGCGACCACCCCCTTACACTTACTGGCACAGAGTACGAGGTACTCGTGCTATTAATTAAAAATGCCGGCGAAGTTGTCAGTAAAGAGCAAATAAGCGAGGAAGTACTGGGCAGGCGCTTAGCCTCGTTTGATCGCTCAATTGATATGCACGTTAGCAATATTCGCAAAAAAATAGCCGAGCACATCCCAGGCGAACGAATAAAAACAATGCGAGGTACAGGCTATGTTTTCATCCAAGGGGAGTAATAAGCATTACTTTGCCTGGCTAAAGCATCCTAGGCATTATTTATTTTTTAAAATATTTGCTTGGTTTTGGCTGACGATAACGGGGACTGTAGCAGCGCTTATATTTTTAAGTAACATTACTGCAATCAATGCTGTAAGCACTGAGTCTCTGCGTGGACCAATGAAAAAAAACCTAATTTACACAGCCAAAAGTATTGAGCGAAGTGTAACTAAGCACAAACGAACGCTTGCCGATGTTTTAACGCACCCTAGGCTTTCAAAACGCAAAATTTTATATTTAGCTACAGCGCAACCCGAAGACGCATTAAGTAATAAAGAGATACCCGCCGAAATAGACTTAAATTTACTTAGCTTTAGCCAAAACTTAGCACCACAGATTATTTTTACCGAAAAGTACCAAGCTTTTGGCCCAGTACTAATCACTGTGCCCGAGGGGCAATTTTACCTTTACGAAATCGATATTAACCATCAACCGCCTTTGCTCATGCGCTTTAAGTTAATGCCAAATTGGATGAAAGTCTTGGTGGCTATTTTTGCCTCTTTAGTACTGAGCTTTATATTTAGCCGTAACTTAATTGCCCCAATTAACAGCCTTAAAAAAGCAGCCATAAAACTGTCATCAGGCGACTTATCAGCGCGTGTTGCCATACCTGCTAACAGAAAAGACGAATTAGGGGTGCTTGGCCGCGACTTTAACAGTATGGCCAATCAGCTTGAGCAACTTATTAGTGCCCAAAAGCGTTTGCTTGCTGATATATCTCACGAATTGCGCTCCCCACTTACGCGTTTAAAAATGGCCACAGGGCTTGCTCAAATGCAAGCCAACGAGGCAAGCCAATCGTATTTATTACGGATAGAAAAAGAAGCGAATCAACTTGATAAAATGATTGCTGATGTACTGCAAGTCTCACGTTTAGAAGCACAAAGCCAAGCACTGTCTCTTCAAAAGCAGTCGTTAAAAGATATAGTAGAGCACGTATTAAACGATGCGCAGTTTGAAGCTAAGCAAAATACTAAAACACTCACATTTAGCGGCAGTGCCGATGTTATGCTCAGTTGCGATGAGTCGTTAATAGCCAGTGCACTCGAAAACTTATTACGCAATGCAATAAAATACGCACACAGCAATATTAGCTTTAACGTACACTATAACAGCAAAATTTATATTGAAATTTGCGACGACGGACCAGGCGTGCCAAATGATCAATTAAGCAAGCTTTGTGAGCCCTTTTTTAGGCAATCTGACGCTCGCGACCGAGTAAGTGGTGGCACGGGGCTTGGCTTAGCCATCGCTAAAAATGCTATTATTGCGCATGGTGGTAGTTTAGCGTTATCAAATAAAGAAAATGGTGGTTTATGTGCCAACATAACCTTACCAATAACTAAAGAGTAACCCATGTTTTATAGCAGTGAAAGTGAGCTTGAAAATAACCAATCTGCAATTGAAGAATTTTTTGAAAACACACTCATTAAATCTAACTTAAAAACCTTGCATGGCACATTATTTTACGCCTATGCAAAACCCGCTAATGCAAAAATGGCGTTAGTTATTAGTTCTGGCAGAGTAGAGGGTACTGATAAATACAAAGAGCTTTTGTGGGAGTTTTATAACAATGATTACGCTATTTTTATAATCGACCATCAAGGACAAGGTCGCTCTTATCGGCATTTAAAAAACAAGCACAAAGGTTATGTTAAAGACTTTCAAGATTACAGTGCAGATCTAAACCAATTTACTGAACAGGTAGTTAATGCTCACTGGCAAGGCAATAAAGCGTTAATAGCGCATTCGATGGGAGGTGCTATTGCGCTGCATTATTTAGCAACCTATACGCATGATTACAAAGGGGTATTTTTGTCAGCTCCCATGTTAAATATTTTTACCAAAAAGGTGCCTCGTTTTTCGACTACTTTGGCCGTCAACATAGCTAAAATTTTAGGCTTTCAATACAGCTATGCCTTTGGGCAAAAAAACTATATTCCCTTAAATTTTGACCTAAACGTGCTAACAAGTAGTGAAATACGTTATAAACAATTTAGGCAAACCTATCATGCTACACCTTCGTTGCAGCTCGGCGGGGTAACCTATGGGTGGTTGCATGCTGTTATTAAGTTTTTGCCATCAGTAGATAAGCTAAATATTACTATTCCAATGTATATTGCTAAAGCCGAAAAAGATGAAGTAGTTAATAATACGGCTCTTGATAAGCTGGCAAACAGTCATGAAAATGCATCAATTGAAAGCTTCAAAGATGCAAAGCACGAACTTTTTTTTGAACGAGACGAAATTCGTAAACCAGCACTCAAAAGTTTATACACATTTTGCGAGACGATTAATCTTTAATAACAACAGATAGTGGGTCGAGGTGGATAAGTATATCAACCTCAGACTCAAAGCAATCGGCAATCATTTTTTCGACTTCGTCAGCCACATTATGAGCTCGAATTAACGTTAAATCGTCATCTAACTCTAAGTGCATTTGTATAAACTTGATCTTTCCACCTTGGCGAGTGCGGATGTCGTGTACGCCATAAACATCTTGATGCTTATTCGCTATATCGTAAATGCTTTGCTTTTCTTCGTCTGGCAGCTCTTTATCCATTAAATGATCAGCGCTATCACGTGCTATATCCCAGCTGTTGTAAAGTAAATAACCGGCTACACCAATAGCAAATAGTGGATCAGCATATAACACCCCATAGTATGAGAGCAAAATAGCCAGTAATACCGCAGCATTTAAAATTAAATCGCCTTTATAATGCACCGAGTCTGCTTTTATAGCGATAGACTCGGTATGTTTAACCACTTTAGTTTGAAAAAACACAATCACTAACGTACACGCAATAGCAAATACACTTACCCACACGCCAAGCAGTGAATGACTTAATACGATGGGGTTGAATAAACGCTCAATGCCATGAAATGCTAATAAGCACCCAGAGCCAGCTATAAATGCAGCTTGACCAAGCCCTGCAAGCGCTTCTGCTTTACCATGGCCAAAACGGTGATCGTCATCGGCTGGACGTAGTGCGTAGCCAAGTACTAAAAAGCTCATAGCAGTGGCTGTAATATCCATTAAAGAGTCGGTCAACGAGCCAAGCATAGAGGCCGAACCCGATGCCAACCAAGCCCAAGCTTTGGCCGCTATCATTAAGCTCACCATAACCATGGTCACTATACTTGATGTTTTAACCCAAAATTCGTAACTGCGGTGATGCACGTCAATATTCACTATTTACGGTATTCAATGGCGCGAGTATATCATTTTTTTTAACGGTTTCGTGTATACTGCCAAACGTCAAATTATAGATTAATAGAAAGGCGCATTATGCTGGATATCGTGTTATATCAACCTGAAATTCCGCCAAATACAGGCAATATTATACGCTTGTGTGCAAACACAGGTTACTCCCTACATTTAATTGAGCCATTAGGTTTTGAATGGGACGATAAACGAGTAAAACGTGCGGGCCTTGATTACCACGAGTTTAGCAATGTTCAGCGACATGCATCGTTTGAGGCATACCTTGAAAAATGCCAACCTAAAAAAGTCTATGCATGTACCACTAAAGGCAGCCAGCTTCATCACGAAGCAAGCTACGAAGCCGGTGACTGCCTAGTATTTGGCCCAGAAACTCGTGGACTACCCGATGAAATGATTCAAGCATTACCTAACAATCAACGTGTACGTATTCCTATGCAGCCGAATAGCCGCAGTATGAATCTATCAAATTCGGTTGCTGTATTTATTTACGAATCTTGGCGACAACTGGGGTTTGTTGGAGGCAAGTAATACCAATTTGCTTAATTAATTGATCTGTTTTGAGGTTAGAAAAACGTGTGGATGGCTAGGCAAAAATTTTCTATTTAATTTAAAAGAAAATTTTTTAACAAAGGTAGCAACACGTTTAGCTCCGTAAAATGGCATAAGTATTATTGCACATTGGTATCATGCTAGGCTCATCAAATTTAAAACCTAACAAAAAGGCCGAGGTTATTCGGCCTTTTGTTCTCGGCCTAATAGGGCCATAGCAGCTTCTTTCATATCTTTACTTTCGTAAAGTACTTTATAGATTTGCTCTGTAATTGGCATTTCTACACCGGCGCGCTGAGCTAATAAATACACTTCTTTTGTATTTCTAAAGCCTTCTACAACTTGCCCGATAGACTCAATAGCAGCGTCTACTCCTTCACCTTTGCCTAATGCTAGGCCAAAGCGTCGGTTACGTGATTGATTATCAGTACAGGTTAAGATTAAATCACCAAGCCCTGCCATCCCCATAAAGGTTTCTTGCTTTGCGCCTAAGGCGCACCCTAAGCGTGTTAATTCAGCCAAGCCACGGGTGATCAGCGCGGTACGCGCATTAGCACCAAAGCCAACCCCATCCGACATACCCGCGCCGATAGCGATTACATTTTTAACCGCTCCACCTAACTGAATGCCAATAAAGTCATCGTTGTTATACACACGGAACGAGCGCCCACAATGGAGTAAACCTGCAAGTTGTTGCGCAAACTCCGTTGAAGTAGACGAGACCGATATTGCGGTAGGTAACCCCATCGCCATTTCTTTAGCAAAAGTGGGACCTGATAAAACCGCAAGCGGTATTGCATCACCCAGTTCTTGCAGGGCAACCTCTTGTAACAAACGCCCAGTGTTTGGCTCAAGCCCTTTAGTTGCCCACGCCACTTGCGCACCTTCAACCAGTGCTGGTTTTATTTGCTGCAAGGTATCGGCAAAGGCATGGCTTGGCACAACCACAAGTACAATAGCACTGCTCGCTACGGCTTGTTGTAAATTGGCTTGTAATACAAGAGTGTCAGGGAATGGTACATCAGGAAGGTAACGTTGATTTTTCCGCTCAGCTGCAAGCGTGGCAACGTCGTCGCTATTGCGACCCCAAAGTGTCACTCGGTGACCATTTCGGGCTAAGCAAATAGCAAGAGCGGTGCCGTAAGACCCCGCTCCCAATACAGTAACAGCTGAAGTTGCTGTACTCATAGATTATGCGTCTGCTGAAACCTGCTCAGCTTGCGCAGTACGTTGTTGCATATATTGTGCAAATAACGCATCAAAGTTCACTGGCGCAAGGTTAAGCTGTGGGAAAGTACCACGGTTAACAAGATTAGATACGGCTTCACGCGCGTATGGGAATAACACGTTAGGGCAGTATGCACCTAGCATATGTGCTAGTTGTACTTCTTCAAGCTCACCAACAGTAAAAATACCAGCTTGCTGAATTTCACATAAAAACGCAGTTTCTTCGCCAATAGAGGCAGTAACAGTTAATGCTAAAACAACTTCGAACACACCTTCGTCTAATTTATTAGAGCGTGTGTCTAAGTCTAATTTAACTTCTGGCGTCCATTCTTTTTGAAAAATCGCAGGCGAGTTAGGCGTTTCAAACGATACATCTTTAGTGTAAATACGTTGAATCGCAAATTGTGCGCCACCCTCTTGTGCTGCTGCGTTTTGATTTTCTTCGTTCATTGTGCTTCCTACGTGTTAGTTTTTATAATTAAAATTAAGCATTTAGCTTAGCGTCAAGTTTACCTTGCGCTTCAATAGCCATCATGTCGTCGCAGCCACCGATATGTTCATCATTAATAAAAATTTGCGGTACTGTGCTTGCGCCACCTGCTTTGGTAATCATTTCGTCGCGAAGCTCTGGTTGAACACCAATATCGATATTTGTGTACTCAACGCCTTTACTGTTTAAAAGTGCAAGAGCACGTTGGCAAAATGGACAATACGCTTTGGTGTATAAAACAACATTACTCATAATAAATCCTCTATCGGTACTACTAAACTGATTAGCGACCTGTTGTAGTTGGAAGGCTGGCTGATTGCCACGACCCCATACCACCTGATAATACATAAACCGATTCAAAGCCTGCTTTATGCATTGCATTAGCAACGCCTTGTGCAGTCATGCCCGTGGCACATACTAGTATAATGGGTTTACTCTTGTGCTTTTCAAGGCTAGAAAAGTCAGATTGTTTTGCTTTTTCAGGGCTTAAGTGTTCAGCGCCCGCTATACGACCAGCGTTAAACTCTTTTTGAGCGCGAATATCGACTACTTTGCCATCTTCACGGTTAATAAGAAGTGTTAATTGCTGTGGATTTATTTCTTTCACCGCTGAAAGTTTACTTTTAATCCAACCGCTTACAATAAGAAATACAATACCAACCCAAGCTAGGCTTAAAATAGGATGATTTGTAATAAATTCAATATATTGATCCATTCTACTTCCACTATGAAATTATGTTCTAAACCTAGGGCGTGTTGGCCTTTGCGGATTAAAATTTGTTCGATCTAGGGGCGATTAAATCGCGGCGCGAGGTTTGTAACCTAGTGGGCTAAGTAAAAACCGAGCAAAGCTTCCGCGTCCTGCTCACGCCCTTACCTACATCCATGTAGGCAACAAAGAGCTAATAGTCCCTAGAAAGAACCCAACAGGCAGCGCATGTTTGGTATTTATGCTACGTTATCGCCTATTTATGGGAAATAACCACACTTCATAGGCTCTGCCTTACCTAAAAACCAAACATACTGCTGCAAATTCAGCCACCAAAGCGCAACACGCCCTAATATTCTAGGTATTTTGTACTTTAGCCACGCAAGTATACCCAAACCAAGTTAAAATGCGAGTTTGCTGCGGTTTAAAAACACATAAAGCGCCCCATATAAAATAGTATGTAAAAATTTAATATCTTGTTTTCAGTGCTGATCCTATCGCTAAAACACGGTATGCTAAAACTAACCAGATAACCTTTCGGCGCACAGTACCCATCAACAGGTGCTAATTTTCAGGAGCGATTATGACAGAGCATAAAAAACCACTGGTATTAATGATTTTAGACGGTTGGGGTTACCGCGAAGAAGAGCAAAGTAATGCAATTCTTGCAGCAAATACCCCCGTTTTAGACAACCTATGGGCAACCCGCCCACATACATTAATTTCAGGCTCAGGATTAGATGTAGGCTTACCTGAAGGGCAAATGGGTAACTCAGAAGTAGGCCATGTAAACCTAGGTGCTGGCCGCATTGTTTATCAAGACTTTACCCGTATTACCAAAGCGATTAACGATGGCGAGTTTGACTCAACACCTGCACTTGTTGAAAACATCGACAAAGCAATAAATGCAGGTAAAGCAGTACATATTATGGGTTTATTAAGCCCAGGAGGTGTGCACAGCCATGAAGATCATATTGTCGCCAGTATTGAATTAGCAGCTAAGCGTGGTGCAAAAGAAGTGTACTTCCATGGTTTTTTAGATGGCCGTGATACACCACCGCGCAGCGCTAAAGCCTCAATAGAACGTATAGAAGCCCTATTCGCCGATCTAAATTGTGGGCGCTTAGCATCGTTAGTGGGTCGCTATTACGCAATGGACAGAGACAACCGTTGGGACCGCGTAGAAAAAGCCTATAATGTAATGACACTAGGTGAAGGCGAGTTTAACTATGCTGATGGCGTATCGGCATTAGAAGCCGCTTATGAGCGCGACGAAAATGATGAGTTTGTAGCACCAACCACAATCACACCACAAGGTACTGAAGCTGCACAAATTAATGACGGTGACACCGTTATTTTTGCTAACTTTAGAGCCGACCGAGCCCGTGAAATTACCCGCGCTTTCGTAGAGCCTGACTTTGACGGGTTTGAAAAGAAAAAATCACCCCAGCTTAGCGCTTTTGTAATGATGACAGAATATGCAGCCGATATTAATGCCCCTGTCGCATTTGGTCCTACACCACTTGTAAACGTATTAGGCGAGTGGCTTGAAAAGAATGGTAAAACGCAGCTGCGTATATCGGAAACAGAAAAATACGCTCACGTTACTTTTTTCTTTAGTGGCGGACGCGAAGATGAATTTGAAGGCGAATCGCGTGAATTAATTCCTTCTCCACAGGTTGCAACTTACGACCTACAGCCAGAAATGAACTCAGAAATGTTAACCGATAAACTTATTGAAGCCATTAAAAGCGGTAAGTTTGATGCCATTATTTGTAATTACCCGAATGGCGATATGGTTGGCCACTCTGGCGTATTCGAAGCAGCCGTTAAAGCCTGTGAAGCCGTGGATGCTTGTATAGGTCGAGTAGTAGAGACGCTAGATGAGTTTGGCGGTGAAGCGCTAATAACGGCCGATCACGGTAATGCTGAGCAAATGGCCAGCCCTACAACTGGGCAAGCACATACAGCACACACCAGCGAGCCTGTGCCGTTTATTTATGTAGGACGCGATGCAACACCAAGTGAAGGTAAAGCATTAAGTGATGTTGCCCCTACCATGCTACATCTTATGGGTATGGAGCAACCAAGCGAAATGACTGGCACACCAATCATGACGTTGAAATAACACATGAACAAGCCAGTCAATTGGTTTAGTGTTTATACCTTGGTATTCGTTTCGTTAGTGGTTGCACCTGCATCCGCTAACGAAAACCGCACTAAAAAAGACCTATCCGAAGTGCAATCTGCCTTAGAACAAAGCCAAGCAGAATTTAAAGCACAACAAAAGAAAATTGCTGCACTGCAAAAAAACTTAAAAAAACACGAGCTAGAAATAGCTAAAAATGCCAAAGCCCTCAATATGGCTGAGCAATCGGTAAAAGAGACAGAGCTAAAACAACAAATACAGCAACAAAAAGCACAGCAATTAAAATCCCAGCAGGCAAAATTTCAAGCCGTTTTAGCTGCCCAACTAAAAAGTGCTTACATGGCTGGGGGCGACGACTATCCCAAAATGCTGTTAAACCAGCAAGACACAGCTAAATTTGAGCGTACCTTAAGCTATTACAACTATTTAAATAAAGCACGTATAGAGCAAATTGAAGAGCTTAAAGTACTGCAACAACACATTGCAGATAACCAAGCTGCGCTTGAAAAAACCAAACAAAAGTTAGCCGCTTTATTTGAAGAACAAAAAAGGCGCCAAAATGCGCTAGTAAACGCCCAAAGCGAGCGCCAAACTAATCTTAAAAACCTACAAGCACAGCTCAACAACACCAAAAGCTCGATTAATTACTTAAAAGATAACGAACAAACTTTAATCTCTACTATCAAAGAGCTTGAGCAAGAAAAAAGCCAAAAAATTGAATTACTTGGCCTTAATAAAAGTAAGGGCAAGCTTAATTGGCCCAGCAAAGGAAAGCTAAAGCACACCTTTGGCCAACGTAAACATGGCGGTATAGATTGGAAAGGCGTATTAATCGGCGCCAAAGAAGGCACCAATGTCAACAGTATTAACAATGGCCAAGTTGTATTTGCTGATTGGCTAAAAGGTTTTGGCTGGGTAATTGTGGTTGATCACGGCGAAGGCTTTATGAGCCTGTATGGCCATGCACAAACTTTACTAAAGGATGTAGGCGATATGGTCCGCGAAGGCGAAACACTCGCTTTAGTGGGTCAAAGCGGCGGGCAGTCGAGTTCTGGTCTATACTTTGAAATACGCCACAAAGGACGCGCAGTAAATCCTGTTAAATGGTGCAGACGTATTTAAGTGAATAAAGCAGCTGCACCGCATTAGGAGCAGCTGATGACTCATAAAATACTACAAATCCGATTATTTCCCGCTTCTTGTACGCGCTATTCGTTTTTACTGTGTTCACTTGCCTTTATTGCTTTTTTTTGCTTTAGCAATCCGTTACTTGCTGGCTCAGTTAAAGACCTCAAAAGCCAGCAAATTTCTGAAATACTCTTTAATATTAAAGCCTATTATGTTGATGACCTATCGCTTACAAAAAGTGCGGAGGATGCCTTCAATAATCAACAGGTAGAGATGTTATTAAACCAGCTGGACCCTTACTCCAAATACCTTAATGAAAATGACTTAGACGCCTTATTTAACAATACAAATGGTCAATACACCGGCGTGGGCATAGAAGTAAAAGAGGTTGATGATAACATTACTGTTGTGGGGGTGGTTAAAAACTCCCCAGCCAAAAAAGCGGGTATTTTAGCAGGTGATATTATAGTTAATGTAAATGGTACAAGCACACTAACACGCAGTTTAGAGCAAGTGGCTTCGCTCATAAAAGATGATAGTTTCAGTACTGTTAAACTAACTATAAAGCGTGCGCAGTACAAAAAAACGCTAAGCTTTACAGTCGACCGCAGAGAAATAAATTTAGAAAGCGCCTCTAGCCAATTACTCGATTCGGGCACTGGTTATTTAGCTATTAATAACTTTTCTAATCACACCTTACACGAAGTGGCGCTACAGGTAGCTGCACTTAAAAATGATTATCGCACACCACTTAAAGGGTTAGTGATTGATCTACGCGACAACCCCGGTGGTACTTTACAAAGCGCAGTGGCAGTAGCGGATTTATTTTTACAAAGCGGCACTATAGTCACCACTAAAGGGCGTTATTATGATGCTAACCAAGCTTACTACGCTAAACGGGGCGACATACTCAAAGGTATACCTATTGTGGTACTTATTAATGAAAACTCAGCGTCTGCTGCTGAGATACTTGCTGCAGCTTTAAAAGACAACAAGCGCGCTAAAGTGGTTGGTAATCAGTCTTATGGCAAAGGCTCAGTGCAATCCTTAATACCACTTGGTGATGGCAACACGGCACTAAAATTAACAACCGCCAAATACTTTACACCTGCGGGCATATCAATTGAAGGCGTGGGAGTCACGCCAGATGTAGCAATTGCGCAAGCAACCCTTCCACAATCAAATAAAGCCGTTATAATAAAAAATAAACAGAACAAAAATGCACCACAGTTTGAACATGAAATACTGGGCGACTTGCAGTTAGTAAAAGCTAAACAATTACTTAGTATGCAATAGTAAATCTCAATAAACTAAAAAGATAATAAAAACTATAAACGTGAAAATAATAAAATGGCTGCTGTTGGCTACCTGCTTTATATCTAGCACTGCTTGGGCAAAGCAAATAGCCATCGTAATTGATGATATTGGCTATCATCAGCGAGATTTAGAATTTCTTACCTTACCTGGGCAATTGTCATATTCAATTTTGCCCCACACCCCCTACTCTCAAATTTTTGCAAGCCTTGCTAGCCAAGCAAATAAAGAGCTGTTATTACATGTACCCATGCAAGCCTTAAACGGTAAAGCACTCGGCCCTGGCGGGCTCACAGTTAATATGGATAAAGAACAGCTACAAAAAACCTTAGGCACGGCACTAGCCAGCCTACCCCAAGTAAAAGGGGTCAATAATCATATGGGTTCGGCGCTAACTCAGCACAGCCAAGCCATGAAGTGGACTATGGAAGTACTAAAAAAACGTAATTTATTCTTTTTAGATAGCCGCACTACCGACCTAAGTCAGGCACAAAATGCAGCAAATTTTATCGGGGTTGAAAATATTGGCCGCCATGTGTTTTTAGACAATATAACAACGCATGACCAGCTACAGCTGAGATTAGATGAACTAAAACACAAAGCAACAAAGCACCACTTTGCTATTGCCATTGCTCATCCGTACCCTGAAACCATCGACTTTTTACGTCAAGCCCTGCCTAAGCTCACTCAGCAGGGTTTTGAGTTAGTGCCGGTATCGCAGTTAGTACACAAAAAGTATATTCAATTAGCCCAAGGTAAAGGGATTAACGCCAGGTAGCTGTGGGTGGTATTTTAAATATATTTAAGCCATACAACCAAGCTGATAAAACAATAAAATTGATTGAAATACTTACAGCCACAAAGCAAAAGCCCCGCAGATAATGCAGGGCTTTTTAAAATTTACTATTTTTGCGCTATTAGCTCATAGCACTTTGCAGCTTTTTCATTGCTGTTTTTTCAAGCTGGCGAACACGTTCAGCTGACACACTGTATTTTTCAGCAAGTTCTTGTAGTGTTGCCTTGTCATCAGACAACCAGCGTGCACTAACAATGTCTTGCGAGCGTTCATCTAGCGTTTTAAGCGCGCTGAACAAGCGTGTATGAGATTGCTCTTGCCATTGTTGCTGCTCAATATCGTCAGCTAAATCAGTTGAACCATCTGTTAAGTATTGCACTGGTGAATACGTGCTTGTAGGCGCGTCATCGTTGTCGTCGCCCGTTAAGTCAAAGCCCATGTCTTGGCCGCTCATGCGCGATTCCATTTCACGAACTTCTTTTTCACTCACACCTAGCTCATTGGCTACAGTGCTTACTTCAGCTTGGTTAAACCAACCTAAACGTTTTTTGTTTTTACGAAGATTGAAAAACAATTTACGTTGCGCTTTAGTGGTCGCTACTTTTACGATGCGCCAATTTTTAAGCACAAACTCATGAATCTCTGCTTTAATCCAATGAACAGCAAACGACACTAAACGTACGCCCACACTAGGGTTGAAACGCTTAACCGCTTTCATCAGGCCTATGTTGCCCTCTTGGATTAAGTCTGCTTGTGGTAAACCATAACCCGAGTAGCTTTTAGCAATATGTGCTACAAAGCGTAAATGCGACATAATGAGTTGCTTTGCAGCACTAAGATCGCCTTCTTCTTGAAGTCGTGTTGCTAGCTCTTTCTCTTGCTCAGCTTTAAGCATAGGAATAGTACTAACCGCTTGAAGGTAGCCGTCCATACTTGCGCTTTGTTGCCCAACTGTAAGTGCCATTGCGTATAAATCTTTACTCATTTTTCACCTCGGTGATAAACATTTGAAACCATCTTAGCACTCTTTCTCTAAGAGTGCTAACCCCAATTTAAAACTTTTTTTAAGCGTAAATCAAGCGGTTTTTTAGTGTATGTTAAGTCTACTACATGCGACTGAATAAGTGATGAACTAAGGGATTGCAGAGATTAGCGTAAACATAACAGCACATTTACAACTAATCTCTTTTAAGGATAATAATATACAAAAATGACAATTTTGAGTCAGCCATTAGCAGGCGTTGTTATACTTTGTCTGGCTCAATCTCTTTAATATACCGGTTAACTGATAAATAAGAACCGACAAAGCCTAAGCTGGTTGCTAATAATACCAATGCTCCAAACTCATTAAGTGTTAACCCAATTAACGAAAAACTTGTTTGATACACGCCAGCAACACTACTTACTGCACTTGTTAACCACCACATCATTAGGGCAATACAAATAAAGGCAAATAAACCACCTATTACACCATACCAAATACCCGTCCATAAAAATGGGGCATGTATAAACGTATTGGTAGCCCCTACCAACTTCATTACCTGTATTTCTTCTTTTTTATCCATAATAGATAAACGAATCGTGTTACCAATTATAAGGGTGACAGAGGTAAGAAGTAACAGCGCAATTGTTATAACACTTTCTTTCAATAAGTCTAACAAAGCATTCAGGCGCTCAAGCCATGCAATATCAAGCTTACCAAAATCTACCTCTCGCTCGTTTTCAAGTTTTGTAAGCAGTGCTTTAGCTGCATTGGGCTGGCGATGTCGTTTAGTAGGTGTAACCAATACAACATCGGGAAGTGGATTGCTATCTAGGTATTCTAAAGCTTGCCCAAACCCCGACACGTCTTTAAATTCAGTTAGCGCTTGTTGCTTAGAAATAAATTCAACACTGTCCACCTCGGCGTAAAGTGCTAAACGCTTTACTAAGGTTTGTGTTTCTTGCTCACTCATGCTTTCTTTTACAAAAAGTGATATTTCGCTAGCTTCTTCAAACCCGCTACTGACTTGCTGTACATTTTTTACAACTAAATACAGGGTTGCAGGTAATGTTAAACTTAGGCCAAGTACAGCAATTGTCATTAATGATGCAAGTGGTGTACGCCACATTTCACCTAAACTGTGTACGCCTTGGCGAAAAATATTAATAATAAAAAAATAACCGCCTGCAATCGCTGATTTTTTTTGTTTATCGTTGGAGTTTTGTCGCCCTTTAAATAACAAGCTCACAGTGCTACCTCCGCAAGTGGGTCTTCAAGCATACGGCCATCTTTTAAAGTCAGGCTACGGTATTTCAAACGAGAAACAAGACCAAGATCGTGCGTTGCTATAAGTACGGTGGTACCGTGTTTATTAAAATCTTCAAACAGCCTTAATATTTCCATAGATAATTCTGGGTCAAGGTTACCCGTTGGTTCGTCAGCTAATAAAATAGGCGGAGAATTTACAATCGCCCTGGCAATACCTACCCGCTGCTGCTCACCACCTGAGAGCGTAGAAGGATGGCATTTCACTTTATCTAATAGCCCGACTTTATCTAACGCCCCATGTACCCGCTTAGCAATATACTTATGGTGTGTACCTTCAATGATCAACGGCAATGCAACGTTATCAAAAACGGTGTAGCGTTCTAACAAACGATGATTTTGAAAAATAATTCCAATATCGCGGCGCGCATAAGGAATTTGCCGAGAATTTACTTTATTTAAATCAACACCGTTAATTGAAACGCTTCCAGCAGAAGGGCGTTCCATCAAGCTAATGAGCTTTAATAAGGTGCTTTTACCCGCACCACTGTGACCTGTTAAAAAGGCCAGTTCGCCAGGCTTAATATGAAATGTAACTTTTTCGAGAGCACGATGTCCCCCCGGATAGGTTTTACTTACTTGCTGAAAATTTATCATTTTTATTATGCCAGTCCCAAATTTGTAAAATGGAATTCCTTGCAATTAAAAAGGGAGTAAGCTCCCTTTTATTTATTAAACGTCGTCCTCATCTTGGCTAAATAAAGCATCAATAAAGTCATCGCTTTTAAATGCGCGCAAATCATCAATACCTTCACCCACACCAATGTAACGAATAGGAATATTAAACTTGTCTGCAACAGCAAATATAACCCCACCTTTAGCCGTACCATCAAGTTTTGAAAGGGTAATACCGGTTAAACCAACACACTGATTAAATAGGTTGACTTGGCTGATTGCATTTTGACCTGTACCAGCATCAATAGTTAGCATAACTTCATGCGGTGCATCAGGGTCAATTTTCTTCATTACGCGGGCTATTTTTTCAAGCTCTTGCATAAGGTTATCTTTATTTTGCAACCGCCCTGCTGTATCAGCGATTAACACATCAACATTGCGTGCTTTAGCGGCTTGAAATGCGTCAAACACTACTGAAGCACTATCTGCGCCAGTATGCTGGGCAATCACAGGAATGCTGTTACGCTCTCCCCACACTTGCAGCTGCTCTACTGCTGCTGCACGGAACGTATCACCTGCGGCCAACATAACTGACTTACCTTCATTTTGAAACTGCTTAGCCAACTTACCAATAGTAGTTGTTTTACCTACGCCGTTTACACCTACCATTAATATAACAAATGGTTTTTTATCTGTGTTTACAACAAGCGGTTGCTCTGCAGTTTTAAGCATGGTGGCCATTTCTTGCTTCATAAGCTCATAAAGCGCATCGCCATCTTTAAGCTGTTTGCGATCGGCGGCATCAGTTAGGCTATCAATCAGCTTCATGGTGGTATCAACACCTAAGTCGGCGGTAAGAAGCTGTGTTTCTAGATCTTCAAATAGATCGTCATCTATTTTTTTACCACTAAAAATAGAGGCAAAGCCAGAGCCTATATTTACACGGGTTTTTAATAGCCCTTTTTTAAGACGTGAAAAAAATCCCTCTTTTTTAGGCTTTTCAGCAAGTTTAGCCTCTTCTTTTGCAAGCTCTGCCGTAATACGTTCTTGCTCTATACGCTCAGCCTCTGCTTGCTCTGCTGCAATACGTTCATGCTCCAAACGTTCAGCTTCGGCCTCTGCAGCAATACGCGCTTGCTCTAAGCACTCCGCCTCTGCTTGCTCTGCTGCAATACGTTCTTGCTCTAAACGCTCAGCTTCTGCTTGTTCTGCTGCAATACGTTCTTGCTCTAAACGCTCAACTTCGGCCTCTGCAGCTATACGCGCTTGCTCTAAGCGCTCAGCCTTTGCTTGTTCTGCAGCAATACGTTCTTGCTCTAAGCGCTCAGCTTCTGCTTGTTCTGCTGCAATACGTTCTTGCTCTGCACGTTCAGCTTCTGCCTGTTCTTGTGCAATACGCTGTTGTTCTAGGCGTTCAGCTTCTACCTGCTCTGCAGCTATACGTTCTTGCTCTAAACGCATTTGCGCTTCTTGCTCTGCTAAACGAGCTTCTTGGGCTTGTTGTTGCGCCTGTGCTTCAGCTTGCTCTTTGGCAAGTAACTCAGCGTTGGCTTTTTCAATTGCTAATTTTTCATCTTGCTCAGCTTGCTCGCGCTCTTGGTTTAGACGTTGCTGCTCTGCGCGCTGAGCAGCTACACGCTCTTGCTCTAAGCGCATTTGCGCTTCTTGCTCTGCTAAACGTGCAGCGTGTGCTTGTTGTTGCGCCTGTGCCTCAGCTTGCTCTTTTGCAAGCAACTCAGCGTTCGCTTTTTCAATAGCCAAACGCTCTTCTTGGGCTTTTTCAGCAGCGATACGCGCTTGTTCTTCACGCTCTGCCTCGGCCTTTTCTGCCGCTAAGCGCTCAGCTTCTTGTTGCTGAGCTAATGCCTGTTGTTTATCAGCTTCTGCTTGTTTTTTATCTGACTTACCAAAACCGAGCCAAGACATGAATTTACTTTTTTTTGCCATACTTGCTAATAACCACTTATAAAAATCTGATAAACTAAAATTTGAAATAGCTTGGTGTGGCTCAGCAACACGTGCCGGCCAATCAACCGTTCAAAACGTAAGTGCTAAATAGTAACACTTTTAATGCGGTTGAAAAATGAAGCTAAACGTAAACTACGTACAATATTATCTGAGCTAGATCCCATATACCATTTTTTAGTGACCTAAATGAGAAAAAAAGCAGCGAAAAATAAAGCAATTAGCAAATCTACTGACGGCTTTATTAGAGTAATTAGCGGGCAGTTTCGTGGCCGTAAACTACCGGTAAAAAATGTAGAAGGGCTTCGCCCAACAACAGACCGTATTAAAGAAACCGTGTTTAATTGGTTAATGCAAGATACACGCGATGCAACTGTGTTAGACTGCTTTGCAGGCTCAGGCGGATTAGGCTTTGAAGCATTGTCTCGATTTGCTAAAAACACGACTTTTATCGAATTAGACGCATTAGCTGCGAAGCAACTTGAACAAAACATTTGCACATTAGACCTTAACAACGCTCAGGTAGTACAAACCAACTCGCTCTCATATTTAGCGCAAAAGAACATAAATCAACCATTCGATTTAGTTTTTGTTGACCCACCATTTCGTAAAAATTTAGCGCAAAGTAGCTGTGATTTATTAGAAAATAACCAATGGCTTAGTCAAGATGCACTTATTTATGTTGAGGTAGAAATAGAGCTAAGCAACTTTTCACCCCCAAATAACTGGTTGTTAATCAAAGAAAAAAAATCTGGGCAAGTGTTCTGCCGGTTATACCAACGCCAGTCAAATTAACAGTATTTAAGCCGCTGCATTTCTGTTAATATTATCCTTTACATATGGTGCTGCTTCGGATTACAATACCGCACCATTTTTGAACCACTTGATCAATGTTTGATCAACTTGAGCAACGCTCATAATTTAGGTAGGTGAATTTTTAATGCCAGTAATTAAAGTAAGAGAGAACGAACCGTTTGACGTAGCACTTCGTCGCTTCAAGCGTTCATGTGAAAAAGCAGGTATCCTTTCAGAAGTTCGTCGTCGCGAGCACTATGAAAAGCCAACAGCTGAGCGTAAGCGTAAAAAAGCTGCAGCGGTTAAGCGTCACATGAAGAAGCTTTCTCGCGATAACGCACGTCGCGTTAAATTATACTAATCGTATTTGGTCTTGTATAAATGAGCCTTTTAATAACGCTAAAAGATGCGCAAAAAGATGCGATGAGAGCAAAAGACAAACAACGTCTTAACCCTATTCGCATGGTGCTTGCCGCAATTAAGCAACGTGAAATTGACGAGCAAATAACACTCGACGACGCAGGTATTACCTCCGTTATAGTGAAGCTTGTTAAACAACGTCGTGACTCTTACACTCAGTACAAAGGTGCTGGGCGTGAAGATTTAGCCGAAATTGAAGCCAATGAGATCGCAGCACTAGAAACTTTTTTACCTCAACAACTGAGTGAAGAAGAAATTGTTGCCCTTATTGATGCGGCTATTGCTGATACTAATGCAGCAGGTATGCAAGACATGGGTAAAGTAATGGGCATAATCAAAAGCAAAGCCGAAGGACGTGCCGATATGGGCAAGCTTTCTGGTTTAATTAAGCAACGATTAACAGCCTAATACCCCCACATACATAAAGTATGATTCAAGTAAACCGAGCCCTGTGCTCGGTTTCTTCGTTTATAGAGCTAGCACTCATTTTAGAGTGAGCAATACTTTAAACACACTATACCTCTTTTATAAATGCACGCATTGTGTTGAAATTACACCTCACCAATTGTTAGGACTACTTACAAAACATGGCTGGAAAGATCCCACGAAATTTTATTGACGATTTACTCGCCAGAACAGATATTGTAGAGCTAATAGACTCTAAGGTTGGTCTTAAAAAAGCAGGCAAAGACTACCAAGCTTGCTGCCCTTTCCATAACGAGAAGTCTCCCTCGTTTACTGTTTCTCAAGATAAACAGTTTTACCACTGCTTTGGCTGTGGTGCTAATGGCAATGCTATTTCGTTTGTTATGGAGTACGACAAGCTTGAGTTTGTTGATGCCATAGAAGAGCTCGCTAGCCTTTTAAATTTAGATGTGCCTCGAGAGAATGGCAACAGCTCAGCCCCAGAGCGCACGGCAGCACAAAAACGCTCAGACTACGATTTAATGTTACACGCAGCACGCTTTTACCAGCACCAATTAAAGCACCATAGCAACTCTGCTACGGTAATTGATTACGTAAAAGGACGTGGTTTAAGCGGCGAAACAGTTAAAAAGTTTATGATTGGTTATGCGCCGAGCGAATGGGAAGCGCTTTGCCAGCAACTTGGCCGAACAAAAGAACAAAAAGAGCAATTAGTTGAGCTTAAGCTTGCCTCTGAAAAGACACCAGGCAGGCAGTTTGATTTTTTCCGCGACCGTTTAATGTTTCCTATTCGTGATAAACGTGGCCGTGTTATCGCCTTTGGTGGGCGTGTTATGCAAGCCGACCAAGGGCCAAAATACCTAAACTCACCAGAGACCCGTATTTTTCATAAGGGTTTTGAGCTCTATGGTCTTTATGAGGCAAAACAAGCGTATAAAAAACTTGAACATGTACTCATTGTAGAAGGTTACATGGATGTAGTTGCGCTTGCTGAGCAAGGAATAGAATACGCAGTGGCAGCTCTTGGTACAGCTACGACAAGCGAGCATATGCATACGCTATTTAGGACCACCGACAAGGTTATTTGTTGTTACGATGGTGACCGAGCGGGCCGCGATGCAGCTTGGCGAGCACTTGAAAACGCCTTGCCCTATTTAAACGATGGCAAAGCCCTGCATTTTGTATTTTTACCCGATGGCGAAGACCCAGATTCACTAGTACAACAAGAAGGTAAAACACAGTTTGAGCAACGCTTAAGCCAAGCAGATGACTTCACTAAAGTGCTGTTTAATAAACTTAGCCAAGAAGTAGACCTAACACTCGACTCTGGGAAAGCTAAATTATTGAGTGCTGCATTGCCGTTAATTGAAAAAATTCCGAGTGAATTTTACCAAGAGAATATTTTAGAGCAGTTAGGTCGTTTAATTGGCCGTACGCGTGAGCAATTAAACAGCCGATTAAAAACCCCTAAACAGCAACAAGCGGTTGAGCGTAAATTTAAAATTACCCCTATGCGACAGGCTATTGGTATTTTAATTCAGCACCCACAGTTAGCTAAAAGTGTGCCTTACTTACCAGAGCTTGCTCAAATGAACATAGCCGGCATAGGTTTGCTACTGCGCTTACAAGAGCGCGCACTGCAAAAAGATAATGCAAACACAGCAGTTTTACTCGAATCATTTAGAGATTCCGAGGATTACGAACCGCTAGTAAAGCTTGCCACATGGCAGCACCAAATTAGTGATGAGCGTTTAGAGACTGTTTTTCAAAATACTTTTAAATTTATTGAAGATCAGTGTTTAAATTATCGACTAGAGACCCTATTAATAAAGGACAAGACACAGGGCTTATCAAGTGATGAAAAACTCGAATGTCATTTACTTATGACAGCGCTAAAAGCGAGTAACGGCTAGTCAGACTTGATTTAAACTGTTATACTGTGCTATTCACTGCGTCACATTATTAAAGTTAGTTAAAGGCTAATTCTATGATGACGCCTGTTGTATCAACTTATCAGAGTGGAAGAAACAATCTCTATGGATCCAACTCCTCAGTCACAATTAAAACTTCTGATTCAAAAAGGTAAAGAGCAAGGCTACTTAACTTTTGCTGAAGTAAATGATCACCTTCCACAAGACATAATCGACTCAGATCAAGTAGAAGATATCATTAGCATGATTAATGACATGGGTATTAAGGTTAGCGAAAATGCGCCTGATGCTGATGAATTAATGATGCAAGAAACCACGACAGACGAAGACGCAGCAGAAGCTGCTGCTGCAGCCCTTGCAACTGTAGAAAAAGAAATTGGCCGTACTACTGACCCAGTGCGCATGTACATGCGTGAAATGGGTACTGTGGAACTTCTTACTCGTGAAGGCGAAATTGTAATCGCTAAACGCATTGAAGAAGGTATCAACCAGGTACAAATTTCTGTTGCCGAATACCCAGAAGCAATCACTTACCTACTCGAGCAGTGGGATAAGTTCGAAGCAGAAGAAATGCGCCTAAGCGACATTATTTCTGGCTTTTTCGATCCTAACGAAGACGAAGCACAAATCTCTGCGACACACATTGGTTCTGAATTAAGTGAAGAGCAACTTGATGAAGACGATGATGAAGATGACAAAGACAGCGATGATGATGAAGACGAAGAAGAAGTAGATACAGGCCCTGATCCAGAGGAAGCCCGTGTTCACTTTGAAAACTTACGTGATTTATACATTAAGGCTCGTACTACATTTGATGAAAAAGGGCGTTCGCACCCAGATTCTCAAGCCGCTATTTTTGAGATTGGCGAGCTTTTCAGAACCTTTAAATTAGTACCAAAACAGTTTGATCGCATGGTAAATAACATGCGAGAAATGATGGACAGAGTGCGTGTTCAAGAACGTCTTATCATGAAACAAGCTGTACAAATAGCTAAGCTACCTAAGAAAACGTTTATTAAGCATTTTGCTAATAACGAGACAGACACAGCATGGCTAGACCTAGAAATTGCTGCTAACGAAAAACACTCAGCTAAACTTGAGCAAGTGAAGCCTGAAATTATTCGTTGCATTCAAAAGCTATGTGTTATTGAAGAAAGCACAGGCTTAAGCATTGAGCGTATTAAAGACATAAACCGTCGTATGAGCATTGGTGAAGCAAAAGCGCGCCGTGCGAAAAAAGAGATGGTTGAAGCTAACTTACGTCTTGTAATCTCAATTGCTAAAAAATACACAAACCGTGGTTTACAATTCTTAGATCTAATCCAAGAAGGTAACATTGGCTTGATGAAAGCGGTAGATAAGTTTGAATACCGCCGTGGTTATAAGTTCTCAACTTACGCTACGTGGTGGATTCGCCAAGCGATTACTCGCTCAATTGCTGACCAAGCAAGAACAATCCGTATTCCGGTACATATGATAGAAACGATTAATAAACTTAACCGTATTTCTCGTCAAATGTTACAAGAAATGGGTCGTGAGCCAAATCCAGAAGAATTAGCAGAACGCATGATGATGCCTGAGGATAAAATCCGTAAGGTACTTAAAATTGCCAAAGAGCCAATTTCAATGGAAACCCCAATCGGTGATGATGAAGATTCGCACTTAGGTGACTTTATCGAAGATACTACTATTGATTCGCCTATCGACTCGGCAACAATGGAGTCTCTTCGTGGCGCGACAAACGATGTGTTAGCGGGCTTAACAGCACGTGAAGCTAAAGTATTACGTATGCGTTTTGGTATTGATATGAATACCGACCACACCTTAGAAGAAGTAGGTAAACAGTTTGACGTAACCCGTGAGCGTATTCGTCAAATAGAAGCGAAAGCACTGCGTAAATTACGCCACCCTTCTCGCTCAGACTTACTAAAAAGCTTTTTAGACGCTAAATAATTTAGCGCTTCTTATAAACTAAAAAGGCCGCTGTAGCGGCCTTTTTTCTATTTAAAGGAAACAACCATGGCTTGGATCCAAATCCGTATCAATGCCAATGCTGCAACCGCAGATGCAGTGAGTGACTTATTAATGGAAGCAGGCAGTGCCTCTGTTACTTTTATTGACGCTAAAGATACACCTATTTATGAGCCTAAAATTGGCACCGTTGAGTTTTGGGCCGATACCACTGTAATTGGTCTTTTTGAAGCCAATCATGATATGAACAGCGTAATTGCACTACTTAAACGTCATGATGAAATTAAAGACACGCTAGTATACAAAATTGAGCAACTTGAAGATAAAGACTGGGAGCGTGAGTGGATGGATAACTTTCACCCCATCCAGTTCGGTGAAAAACTGTGGATATGCCCAAGCTGGCGCGAAATTCCAGACCCAGATGCAGTCAATGTATTGCTCGACCCAGGCCTTGCGTTTGGTACGGGTACACATGCAACAACAGCACTATGCCTAAAATGGCTAGAAAGCCAGGATTTAAGCGGTAAAACAGTGGTTGATTTTGGGTGTGGATCGGGAATCTTAGGCATTGCAGCCATCAAACTTGGTGCAGAGCGCATGATAGGTATTGATATCGACCCGCAAGCGCTTGAAGCAAGCTTAGATAACGCACAACGTAATGGCGTAGCCGATAAGCTTGAGGTATACCTGCCAGAAAACCTGCCTGAGTTTAGTGCTGATATTGTAGTAGCTAATATTTTAGCGCAGCCGCTGCGTGAGCTTCACAGTGTAATTTTGGGTTTACTAAAGCCTGGTGGCAAAATTGCTATGTCGGGCATATTAGAAGAACAAGCTCAATCCGTTGCCGATATTTACGCACCGTTTATTAAGCTTGATGATATTGCACTTGAGGGTGATTGGACCCGTGTAAGCGGTACAAAAAATAGCTAGCCTCATACATTTATAAATTTAGAGTTTTAACTCAAAACTTGCATGTAAAGCCTGTATTTAACAGGCTTTACTATTTTTTTACAGTTAAAAAATTAGCCCGCATCATTTGGCAAAATTATTTTTTGCTTAAATTTCAAACAAATCAACCCGCTTGTCATGCGGTTATCAAAAGTCAATACGAAAAGGGCAAAAAAAAGTCACTTTTGTTCAATTTATAGCCTTTGATTTTTCCTAAAAAAACCGTAAACTTAGCGCCCCTTGAAAAGAGGCCTATTGAATACAGTGCGTATCGGTTCATACCAACTTGAGAATAATGTAATAGTCGCGCCAATGGCAGGTATTACAGACAGACCATTTAGACAGCTTTGCCGCCGCTTAGGCGCAGGCTTGGCCGTGTCTGAAATGTTATCGTCAAACCCGAAGGTTTGGAAGACTGAAAAATCGATGAACCGTATGGATCACAGCGGCGAATCGGGTATACGCGCGGTGCAAATTGCAGGAGCAGATCCTGAGCTTATGGCGCAGGCCGCACAATTCAATGTTGCAAACGGTGCACAGATCATAGATATCAATATGGGGTGCCCAGCAAAAAAAGTGAACAAGAAACTCGCAGGCTCTGCCTTATTACAGTTTCCTGAACTTGTGGAAGAGATAATTGATGCAGTAGTAAATGCTGTTGATATCCCGGTCACACTTAAAATCCGAACAGGATGGGATCAGGATAACCGTAATGGTGTAGAGATTGCGAGAATAGCTGAGCGTTATGGCATTGCATCACTTGCTGTACATGGGCGTACGCGCGCATGTATGTACAAAGGTGAAGCAGAATATGCCACGATTAGGGATATAAAACGCTCAGTGTCGATACCTGTGGTTGCTAATGGTGATATTACATCACCAGAGAAGGCAAAGCAGGTTTTGGACTATACGGGTGCAGATGCCATTATGATTGGCCGAGCCGCCCAAGGTCGCCCTTGGATATTTAGGGAGATAGACCACTATTTGCGAACTGGAGAACACTTACCACCACCTGCTATTTCAGAGGTGCGAAGTATTTTAATGGAGCATTTAGATAACCTCCATGCGTTTTACGGCGAGCCAATGGGAGCGCGAATCGCTCGCAAACATGTATCTTGGTATTTGCAAACCCATGACAGTGACGGTCAGTTTAGGCGAGTATTTAATGCGCTCGACAACCCAAAAGCACAAGTTGACGCATTAACGCAATACTTTAAAACACTAGCAGCTAACTAAGAAAGAAAGAGATTAAATAATGTTCGAACAAAACGTGACTTCTCCATTTATCACAAACCCTCATGTTCAGTCACACGAGAAACCGCAGCCATTGCGTGATGCAGTAAAAAAAGCTGTTCACCACTATTTAAAGCAGCTTAACGGTCAAGATGTGCAAGACGTTTACGACCTTGTTCTTTCAGAGCTAGAAGCGCCATTACTTGAAGAAGTAATGACATACACACGTGGTAACCAAACTCGTGCGGCAATTTTACTAGGTATCAACCGCGGTACTTTACGTAAAAAGCTAAAAAAATACGGCATGAACTAATACCAATGATATTGAAAGCGTAAGCATTCTAACGGACTAAACAAGCCCATAACGGCGTTAAAAATTTCTTATGTAGAATAACTACACTGTAAAATTTTTGCCTTGTTATAGACTTGTTTTTCTATCGTAATAACTGCTTACTAATCCAATACAATTGGTATCATGCAAAAAAAGCACCTTTGGGTGCTTTTTTTATACCTGCAATTCATTAACCAAATTGCAAAATGCTCACGCTTATTGGCGCTTTATAAGTCGTTTTTTGAGTAGTAATCAGTTAAAATGCCCGCTTCTAAGCTAGCTCATTAACTGAGGAAATCAAACTACAATGGATACTCATCGTCCCATTCGTCGCGCACTTTTAAGTGTGTCTGATAAAACTGGTATTGTTGAATTTGCCCGCGCTCTAGAAGCGCAAGGTGTTGATATTTTATCAACTGGCGGTACCTGCAAACTCCTTGCTGATAACGGCATAAAAGTGACTGAAGTATCAGATCACACAGGTCATCCTGAAATTATGGATGGTCGCGTAAAAACTCTTCACCCTAAAATTCACGGCGGCATATTGGCGCGTCGCGGACAAGATGAAGGTGTAATGGCAGATAATAACATTTCAGCTATCGATATTGTTGTAGTTAACTTATACCCCTTTGCGAATACTGTCGCTCAAGAAAACTGCAGCCTTGAAGATGCCATTGAAAATATTGATATTGGTGGGCCTACAATGGTTCGTGCAGCCGCTAAAAACCACAAAGATGTAACGATTGTGGTAAACGCGAGCGATTACGAGCGTGTTATTAGCGAAATGCAAAACAATAATGGCTCAACTACGTATAAAACACGTTTTGACTTAGCCATTGCAGCGTATGAGCACACTGCTCAGTACGATGGCATGATTGCTAACTACTTTGGCAAAATGGTGCCTGATTACACAGAAGAAGCCGCCGAAGAGTCTAAATTCCCTCGTACTATCAATATGCAGTTCACTAAAAAGCAAGATATGCGTTACGGTGAAAACTCGCACCAAGATGCTGCTTTTTATGTTGAAAACAACGTAAGCGAAGCATCCGTTGCAACAGCTACTCAGCTACAAGGTAAAGCCCTGTCGTTTAATAACATTGCAGATACCGACGCCGCACTTGAGTGTGTTAAAGAATTTGATGTACCTGCATGTGTTATTGTTAAACACGCTAACCCATGTGGCGTTTCAATTGGCGAAGATATTCTTAGTGCTTACGACCGTGCCTTTAAAACAGATCCAACCTCAGCGTTTGGCGGCATTATTGCCTTTAACCGCGAGCTTGATGCAAAAACAGCACAAGCCATTGTTGATCGCCAGTTCGTTGAAGTGATTATTGCCCCTAGCATTTCAAACGAAGCGGCAAAAATTGTTGAAGCGAAAAAGAATGTACGTTTATTAGCGTGTGGACAATGGAGTGGCAAAGCAACAGGCCACGACATTAAACGCGTAAACGGCGGTGTTTTAGTACAAGACCGCGACCTAGGCATGGTTACTCAAGGCGACTTAAAAGTTGTGTCTAAACGTCAGCCTTCTGAGCAAGAACTTAAAGATTTACTGTTTTGCTGGAAAGTGGCTAAGTTTGTTAAATCAAACGCGATTGTATATGCCCGCGACGGAATGACCATTGGCGTAGGCGCAGGTCAAATGAGCCGTGTTTACTCCGCTAAAATAGCAGGTATTAAAGCCGCTGATGAAAACCTAGAAGTACCTGGTTCAGTGATGGCGTCGGATGCATTCTTCCCGTTCCGTGACGGCATAGATGCAGCTGCAGCGGCCGGTATTACAGCCGTAATACAACCAGGTGGCTCAATGCGCGATGAAGAAGTTATCGCCGCTGCTGACGAAGCTGGCATGGCAATGGTATTTACCGGCATGCGCCACTTCCGCCACTAATCACACAAAGGGTTAAACACAGCGTTTAGCCCTTTTTGTTTGCAATCAATTCACGTATTCTGATTCAACACCTATATAAAATGTTAAGGAACAAACGATGAAATTTGCACTAAAGTCACTACTTGTTGCCTCGCTTGCGCTTACATCAACTATGGCACTTAGCCATAACCATGAGTCAAGCCTTAGCCATGCTATTCAATCAAGTGAGCGCAGCGCTAAAAATAGCGCCCGCGATGAATACCGTCACCCTGAGCAAACTCTGGCATTTTTTGGTTTTAAACCAACAATGACCGTGGTTGAAATTGCGCCAGGCGGTGGGTGGTACAGTGAAATATTAGCACCAGCACTTAAAGAGCAAGGCCTATATTACGCTGCGCACTTTCCGAGTGATTCATCGGTGGGATATTACCAACGCTCACTGGCCAACTTTAAGAAAAAAGTGGCCGAAGATGAGCGTTTTAGCAAAGTAAAAATTTCTGAATTTGCTCCTCTAACGCACACTGATATTGCCCCAGCCGGTACTGCCGACATGGTACTAACCTTTCGCAATGTACATAACTGGTACATGGGTAAAGACACTGAAGGTGCATTAAGCGCGTTTAAATCTTTTTATAAAGCGTTAAAACCAGGTGGCGTATTAGGTGTAGTTGAACACCGCTTAGATGAGAGCCGTGCTGATGAGGATCAAAAATCAACTGGCTACATGAAGCAAAGCTACGTCATCGATTTAGCTAAAAAAGCTGGGTTTGAATTAGTTGCAACAAGTGAGATTAACGCGAATCCAAAAGATACAGCCGATCACCCTAAAGGGGTATGGACGCTTCCACCAAGCTTACGCCTTGGCGAGCAAGATGCCGATAAATACAAAGCTATTGGTGAAAGCGACCGTATGACGCTGAAATTTAAAAAACCGCTTTAAATAGGAATATTTCGCCATGAATGTATTAGTCATTGGCAGTGGCGGCCGCGAACACGCACTTGCGTTTAAGGCCGCTCAAAACAGTAAAGTAAACACCGTATTTGTAGCACCAGGTAATGCTGGTACTGCACTTGAGCCAAAATTAGAGAACGTTGCAATTAACGTTGAAGACCTAGATGGCCTATTACACTTTGCGCAACAAAACAATGTAGAACTTACTATTGTGGGCCCTGAAGTTCCGCTTGTACTGGGTGTAGTAGATAAGTTCCGTGAACACGGTCTCGCTATTTTTGGCCCAACAGCCGGCGCAGCACAGCTAGAAGGCTCTAAGTCGTTTACTAAAGACTTTTTAGCTCGCCATGCAATCCCAACCGCTGATTACCAAACGTTTGAACAAATTGACCCTGCCCTTGCTTATTTAAAAGAAAAAGGCGCGCCAATTGTAATAAAAGCAGATGGCCTAGCGGCTGGTAAAGGTGTGATTGTAGCAATGAACGAGCGTGAAGCTGAAGACGCTATTCGCGATATGCTGGCAGGTAATGCGTTTGGCGAAGCTGGCAGCCGTGTTGTAATCGAAGAGTTTTTAGAAGGCGAAGAAGCTTCTTTTATTGTTATGGTTGATGGTAAAAATATTTTGCCATTTGCAACAAGCCAAGATCATAAACGCGCCTACAATGGTGACAAAGGGCCAAATACTGGCGGCATGGGCGCGTACTCACCGGCACCTGTCGTAACCGACGAGATCCACCAGCGTATTATGAACGAAGTCATCGTTCCTACCGTTGAAGGAATGGCAAGCGAAGGCCACCCTTACACTGGTTTTTTATACGCAGGTTTAATGATTGATGCCCAGGGCACACCTAAAGTGATTGAGTACAACTGCCGCTTTGGAGACCCTGAAACACAACCTATGATGCTTCGTCTTAAATCAGACTTAGTTGAGCTTGTTGAAGCGGCTAACCGCGAAGAGCTTGATAAAACAACCATTGAGTTTGACCCGCGCGCAGCCGTAGGTGTTGTACTTGCCGCTAAAGGCTACCCAGGTGATTACCCTAAAGGTGATGCAATATCAGGCCTTAAAGTTAACTACCCTGCCGATGAAAAAGTATTTCATGCAGGTACTAAGCAAGCGGGCGAAAACGTTGTCACCGCAGGTGGACGTGTATTATGTGCAACGGCACTTGGCAATACCGTTACCGAGGCGCAGCAACGTGCATACGAGCTTGTAAAACAAATTAGCTGGGAAGGTATGGAGTACCGCACCGATATAGCTTACAGAGCAATTGCTCGCGAGCAGTAGCCTGTAACTAAATTATTGGTTTAACTTAGAGCTTGCTTATCTTTATAGGTTAAATTTGCAGCAGTATGTTTGGTATTTAGGCAAGGCAGCGCCTATGTAATGTGGTTATTCCCCATAAATGGGCGATAACGAGGAATAAATGCCAAACATGCGCTGCCCAAAGGGTTTGACTTAATCCACTAGGTTACAAACCTCACGCCGCGATTAAATTATCTCTAGGATAAACAAATTTTAATCCTGAAAGGTCAGCAGGCCCTAAAAATTTAACTAAAAAAGCGCAGTTTATATGCGCTTTTTTAGTGCTACACTAATTAAAAGAGTTATTACAAGTATACAACGTTGGAAACGAAAACTTTACGTTATCATGCCACGGCCTTAGCCATACTGATTTTCATATTATATATTATTAGCACACTCGCTTCTAACCTAGTAGTGCCGACTCGTTATACCATCGATAAAACCACACCTGTATATTTAGACTTTGCTTACTATATAGATGAGAGTAAATCTCACACGCTAAACGATATTATTTTAAATCCTAATTTGCTCACCCACCAATCGCTGAGCGATATTCCGTGGAGCTTTAAGCAGCAAAACTATTGGCTATTTATAGACCTTGAAAATAAAAGTTTAGATACTCAAGACATTGTTGCTCATTTTGATAACCCTATGGTTGATCACTTAAGCGTGTATCGATTAAATAAAAGAAATGAGCTTATAGAAAGCTATAAATTAGGTGATAAAGTAAAGTCTCTCACGCTTTTCCAATATAGCGTACCGCATATACGTTTTGCACTTGAGAGTAAAACAACAGAGCGCTTAGCCATTAAAATTGATACAACGGGGATTAGCAAAACCCCTATTAATTTGTATCGCCATAAAGAATTTGTTGATTTAGTTCGCTCGCAAACCGGTATTTGGGGCATATTTGCAGGCGTGCTACTAATGGCCGCCCTGTATAATTTAGTGCTTTATTTTGGAATTAAAGACCGCGTTTATTTAGTTTATATAGGCTATATCATTAGTGCGCTGTGTTTAATGGGCATTGTAATGGGCTTTGGCTTTTATTTATGGCCCCTAGAGTGGCAATTGTATCTGCACGAAAAAGTAATTTTTTCAAACTACTCAATGGCCTTCTTTACCCTCGCCTTTTGCACCATGTTTTTACGCTACCACAAAGATAAATGTTGGCGCTATAAAATGAGTAAAGCGCTACTTACTCTAATATTTTTATTAGCATTAATTACATTATTCATACCCGAGTACATTGCAGCGCCGCTGTTTTTTTGTGTGCTAAGCCTGTTGTACATCATGTGCGCTATTTTGATTTACAATAAACTACGCACGGGCTTTAGGTGGGCGAAGTTTTATGTTTTTTCGTGGGTTCCTCTCATTGTTGGCGCAGCAATACAGCCATTAGAGTTAACCGGCTTTTTGGATTATAGTTTTGCGATTCGTCACGCGTTTTTAGTGGCGATTTTGTGTGAAGTTATTTTAATGGCTATGGCGCTTGCCGATAGAGTGCGCTATCAGCGCGAGCGCGCGCTTTATCATGCTACACATACTCAGCAAACTAAATTACTTAACAGTGCCAAATTAAAACAAGCGTTTATGAGCTTACAAGCACAAGGGCGTAATACCACCCTATGCTTGATTAAAATTCGCCACTTTAATTCGCTCAACACAATAATTACCCCATCACAGGGCTACACGTTAATAAAGCACGTGGCTAAGCAAATAGAGTTAGAGCTTAGCCATGAGCGGGAATTTACCAGCCTCGACATAGACTTTAATAACAGTCCCCGCTTAGCCGATCTAGGCAGCGGGATATTTGCCTGCATATCGACTAAGAACCAAAATCAGCAATCTCTTGAAGGGGCTTTAATTAAAGTGATTAATAGCCTGCCAAAGCAATACGAAATTCAAGGGCTAAACTTACAACTGACCTATAACATAGGCATTAGTAATGCTGCCAAAAATGACGATTTTGAATATTGGACAAAACGGGGTTATTTAGCGCTTAAAAAAGCCAAGAGTAGTAACGATTTAGTCGTCAGCGCCTCTAATAACAGTAATATATTAATGGATGTAGCATTAGCGGCTAAATTACAAAAAGCGATTAAAGACAACCAACTAGCGCTATATTACCAACCCCAAATAGGGCTTAAATTCAATCAAGTCAGTGGCGCCGAAGCGTTGCTGCGTTGGCCTGATCCCGCTTTTAAAGGTGTCTCTATAGAGGAGCTAATTACCCTTGCTGAACACACAGGTATAATTAATGAGCTCACCTTATGGGTTATTGAGCAGGCCTGTAAAGATATTATTAAACTAACGGAGCAAGGCTATAAAGACCACCCTATTAGCGTAAACTTAAGTGCTAAAAACCTGTCAATTAAAAACCTAGCTGAAAAAGTAGAAAACATTCTTATAAAATACCAAGTTCCGCCACAGTTACTTAAGTTTGAGTTAACGGAGTCGGCTCTCGTTGATAGCCACGAAGCGCTTATTTCATTAGTTAATGAACTATCAGATTTAGGGGTACGGGTAGTGCTTGATGACTTTGGCACTGGCTATTCATCATTAAGCTATTTGGTAAATTACCGCTTTACAGAGCTTAAAGTAGATAAATCATTTGTATTTGATTTAACAAATAACACCGCCAATAAAGTGATTGTGCAAACCGCTATAGACATGGCACATAACCTAGGGCTATCTATCACCATGGAAGGCATAGAAACCCAAGATGTACACCACTTATTAAAAGAGATGGGCGCAGACAGAGCACAGGGTTACTTATACGCAAAACCCCTGCCCTATGATGACTATTTACACTTCTTAAAAAGCCAATACAGTTTAAAGATGTTAAACTCCACGTTTTAATATCAACATCTTTAGGGGCCAAGTAAAGATGCAAGGCACTTTGCGTAAACTAAAATCGAGCTTAACAGAACCGGTTCAATATCACCTTCCTGTGGGCGACAACTTAATCGACCTAAACGCACTCATTGGTAAAGAGTTAACGCTTACATTTAGCGGTACTATTTTATGCTCAAACTGTGGCAAAAAAACTAAAAAGAGTTACTCGCAAGGCCACTGTTTTGTGTGTATGCGTAAGCTTGCTAGCTGCGATATGTGTATTATGAAGCCAGAAACCTGCCATTACGATCAAGGCACTTGTCGCGAGCCGCAGTGGGGCGAAGAAAACTGCATGATTCCTCACTACGTTTATTTAGCCAATACCTCTGGCCTTAAAGTAGGTATTACCCGTCATACTCAAATACCGACACGTTGGGTTGATCAGGGTGCCACTCAAGCCTTACCTATTTTTAAAGTACAAACACGTTTGCAATCAGGCTTAGTGGAGGTGGCTTTGGCTGAGTTTATCGCCGACAAAACCAATTGGCGTAATATGCTAAAGGGCCAAAACGAAGAAATTGACTTAAAAGCCGCTGCGGCTGAGCTTATCCCGCAAATTAGCGATAAATTAAATGAGTTAAGCGAGTTATTTGGTGCCACAGCTATAGAGCAACTTGATGAAGACGTGGTTGACTTAAACTTTCCGGTGACAGAGTACCCCACTAAAATTAGCTCGTTTAATTTTGATAAAAACCCAGTAGTAAGCGGTGTGCTCCAAGGTATAAAAGGTCAGTACTTAATTTTTGATACAGGCGTAATTAATGTACGTAAATTTACTTCATATGAGGTAACAGTAGGGTAACTATGCTAAACAGCTTTCCACAGTTATTAATTGTTTATAATGAGCTTGAAATAGCACGCGATAAACAAGAGCAACAAGCGTGTTTGCACAGCGTAACACAAAGTGAGCTTAGTAATGTGCGTGTGCTGAATAAGCAAGGCGAATACGTTGACCTACAAGGCGCTGCATGTAAGCCCCTTAATGAAGAGCAACTTGCGCAGCTGGTAACCACTTATTTGTTAAATGAAGGGCAATGCTGCCTTGGCAAAATTAAAACCCTTAATACCAGGCAGGCGTTTGATTTACTAGGTTTATAACCCTCAGCCTTTGTTATACCAATTCGCTTAATTATTAATTATTTCAAATTGGTATTAGTACTCACTAAGCACTTTTATATGCGCTACAGCACTTCTTCCTAATGCTGATAGCGCATAGCCGCCTTCAAGGTAAGATATAACACCTTTACAGCCACTCTCTTTTGCAACGTCGCATAATTGCTCAGTAAGCCAGCTGTAGTCATCTTCTACAAACTTTAAACTGGCCATGTCATCTTCTAGGTGTGCATCAAACCCTGCACTTATAAATAGCAGCTCTGGCTTAAAGGCTTTTAATTTAGGCAACCACTGAGTATTAAACACCTCTTTTAAATCATCGCCATTACTGGCTATTGGCAAAGGGGAATTAACTATGTGGCTGTTATTTTTTACGGCTGTATTTGGATAAAATGGATATTGAAATAACGAACAAAGTAATACATTGTCGTCATCCAAAAATATGTCTTGTGTACCATTACCGTGGTGTACGTCAAAATCAGCTATGGCTATACGTTTAACGCCTTTGCTTTGAGCATACTTAACCGCTATAGCTAAATTATTAAATACACAAAATCCAGATGAAGCATGTGCATTGGCATGATGCCCAGGCGGGCGTACAGCGCAAAAGGCGGCATCGAGTTTATCTGCGAGTATTTCATCTACAGCCAACAGCCCTGCCCCTACGGCGCGCTCTATTGCTTTTAATGAATCAGGGCATAGCCAAGTGTCGCCATCAAGGTTATTTAACCCCTCATTAGGGAGCAAACGCTCCACAAGATTAACTAACGACTCGTCATGTGCTAACAAGTAATGTTCACGGTGCGCTTTAGGTGCTTGTAAATGCGTTAAGCCGATATCTATACCACTTGCCAGAAGTCTATCGGCAATGGCGTCAAGGCGCTGTGGGCACTCAGGATGATCGTCAATCATTTTATGTTTACGGCAATGGGGGTGTGAAATAACAGCAGTACGCATAAACGCTCCTTTCCTTTGAGTCTAAATATAACAAAGCCACCTTAAGGTGGCTTTGCGACTTTGGTGTATAGCATTACTACTTAGCTTTTAAATTAAGGTTTCTAAAATCAAAACTAAAGTCTGTTACCGCTGTTGATACCGCACGCATTTTAGCGCTATTTACACGGTTATTTTCGCCCATATCAAAACGAATAAACGCATCGGCCTCAAGTAGTTTTTCATCCCATTTAACAATAAACGTATTACCTGTGTAATGCTCAAGGGTGCCTTTTAAGCGTTTGGTATGGGTAAAATCAATACGTAGTTTGCCATCTAACTGCTCAATAATTACATCGCCATACCAATCGTCATGTAGCGTGCCGGTGTAATTTATATTAGGTAATTGTGGCTGATAATCTGCTGGGGTGTCGGGTTTTGCATTTGCGTAGGCTTTTTGTTTACTCGCAAAATGTTTTTTAGCTAACTCTTCAACCCAGTCTTTATCTTCAAGATCAAGGGCATCTTCAAGCACTTCGTGGGTAACCGCAGAAAGCGCACTAAACGCTTGCTGATTAGATAAAATAACTATGCCAAGCTTTTTCTCAGGCAGTAATGTAACTTGCGACACCATACCTAAAATGCCCCCGCCGTGGCCTAGCTTTTTAAAGCCGTGGTAATCTTCAATACTCCAACCTAGCCCATAGCCTCTAAATTGCTGATGATAGGCCTCATACGCACTTTTAGACGCCATAGAGGTAATATGCGGGTGCCACATTTGCGCTTGCTGTTTCTCACTAAAGAGTTGCTCACCGCTTGGCATTTTACCGCCAGCTAACTGCGTAAGTAACCATTGGCTCATATCGTTTACACTCGATGCAATAGCCCCTGCGCCTCTAAAGTCCTCTAGGTAGTTAACAAAGAATGGATTAAGCTTGCCATCCATAGGAATATGGCCAATTGCCCAGTTTTTATTGCTTTTAGGAATACGCGAAAAACCCGCGCGCGAGTTTTCCATGTGCAAAGGCTGTAAAATATTTTTTTCGATGTAATCGCTCCAGCTCATACCAGATACACGTGCCACCACTTCGCCTGCGGTTACAAACATTAAATTGTTATAGGCATACTGGCTACGAAAACTGCTGGCTGGCTTTAAATATTGTAGGCCGGCTAAAATATCTGCTATAGATTTATCAGTGCTTGGCCAAATCATTAAATCGCCTTGGCCAAGCCCTAATCCACTGCGATGGCTTAATAAATCACGGATACGCATTTCGCGAGTGACGTATGAGTCGTACAGCCTAAACTCAGGTAAGTGGTCAATTACTCTGTCATCCCAACTTAACTTACCTTCATCAATCAACTTAGCCAGTGCTGCACTGGTAAACGCCTTTGTATTTGAGGCAATACCAAAAAGTGTGTCTTTATTTACTTTTGCATTTGTATTGAGATTACTTGTGCCAAAGCCTTTAGCAAATACCACTTTATCGTCTTGCACAACCGCTACTGCCATACCTGGTACGTCAAAGCGTGCCATTGAGGTATTAATCACCTCTTCTAAGTGCGTGGTATTAATTTGTGCCCAACTATTAAAAGTGGTACTGGCAAGCAAGGCTAAACTGGCTAATTTGGTGAGTTTCATGATTATCCTTATTATTTTTGGTGCACTGCAAATTCAATATCAGCACGCGCTTTATTTGTATCGGGCTTATGCGGCCGATTAAGTATTGCATCACTGTATTCTTTTGGTACGCCCGCCTCAAGTGCGCCGCGATGAACGTGCTGAATATACCAGTCGTATGGCAGCACATCGTTATCGTGCGTATTGGCTATATAACAATGCGCCTCTATTTGCTCACCATCTAACAGAGTGGGGTTAACAGCAACACAGTCGTAGCCTGGGCCCTCTATGGTGTCTAAAATTGCTTTTTCAGCTTCATCAAGCTCATACACCACGCCGTATACCAGGGCGTTTTTATCATCACTCTTTTGAATACTGCACTTACCCGAGCCATCTTTAAATAACATATTAAACGTAAGCTCGTAGCCTTTTAATACAGCCGTGCCAACTCGCTTTGCTTTTGGTAAACGCGCAAGCAAGCGGTTAGAAGACATATTCGATCCAAACGAAAAATTATAAATAGGCATGACTTCCTCCTAAGGTTAAATGACAACACGAATGGCTAGAGCAATTAAAATAACACCTATCCCTCGGTCAAACCAATAGCCACTTTTTTGAAAAAACGCCCTTACACTGGGTTTTGACAACACTAAAGAAAGCATAGAAAACCACACCCAAGTAGCTAAAGCCATATAAACCCCATACACAACTTGCACGCTGGTAGGTGTAGTTACACTAATAACTAAGGTAAATAACGACATAAAAAAGAGGGTTGCTTTAGGATTAAGTGCATTGGTTAAAAAGCCGCGCCTAAATGCATGCCATACGCTTTCTTGTGGGGCTGTTTTGCTTTCAATGTTATCTGTTTTATTTACCGGTGGTTTGGCAGCCCTTAATGCTTGTACGCCTAAATAGGCTAAATACGCGCCCGCAACGTACTTTAGTGCCATAAATAAAGTAGGCGATTGCGTTAAAATTAGCGCAACCCCTAATACGCAGTATCCTACGTGTAATAAAATAGCCGCGCCTACGCCAGCGCTTGTCCATAGGGCGTTACGCCTGCCCTGCTGTATACTTTGTTTGAGCACCACAGCAAAATCGGGGCCTGGGCTGGCTACAGCAAAAAAATGGGCAATGGCAATTAGTAAAAATTCGTCTAAGTAGTTCACAAGTATCCGGTTTAAGTGGGTGCATAGGCAAGCAATAGTGGATTAGCAGAGTTTTCAACTAATGCTTTGATCTCTTTTTGGGCTTTTTTAAATTGGCTGCGCAAATGTGGCTTTAAATGTTTTTTAGAGACACTGTCGTTTTTAAAATAACTAATTAGCGCGTGCATAAATACAGTATGGGTTTCGCTTAACTTAGCCTCACGATTAGCATACGGGTTATAGCACGAGCCACACCCGCCTTTAAATTGATACACAGTGTTGCTCATCATTACCCCAAACCCTAAAAAACAGGCCAGCGCATCTGCCGCTTGTGGTAAGTAGTCTTTACCGCCTGGCGGTAACACCCCAACATGATGTATTAATGCAGTCGCCAGCGTGCCAGCAAAGCTGGCCACTAAATCTTGCGGCTGATTAATTTGATTAGGGTTAAACGAGATATTAATCGTATGGCTTGGCGGTACTATAAGCTGGCTTTGCTCTCCCCTTATATGTTCAGCAAATTCAAAGTGTGGGAATACTTGTGGTTGTAACTGCTGTGGTGCAACCAACTGTATTGGCCACGCATTCATACCTGCGTAATCGCGTACTCGCACAAAAACCTTAGTAGCCATTTCCTCAATGCTCGATACCGAATCAGGAAAGTGCTCAACGGTTGGTAATATTATTTGCGTATGATTGGTAAAAAATTCGGCATCAAAGTGCTCTACCGCCCAAATAAAGGTATCAATCAGCCATTGCTGCTCAGCTTGTTCTAGCAACGGCTTTGATTTAAATAACGCTAACATAATGTGCTCTTATTTTTGTTCAAGTGCCCAGTTCCAGGCCTGTGTCTTATATAAAGGCACTGTTGAAAGTGCATGGTGATGGCTGCCGCTCGACTCTTTAGTCGAGTACGATAAGTACAGTAATGTACGATTTTGTGCATCGTAAATACGGCGCACTTTTAGCGATTTAAATAAAATACTTTTTGATGACTTAAACACCACTTCGCCCGACTTACTGCGATCTATTGCTTGTAACATATCGGCTGTAATTGGCCCAGTTTGACGACACGCAATAGACATATCAGAGGGATCTGAAAAATCTAAATCGGCCTCTATATGGCTAATATGGCACGTAACCCCTTTTACTAGCGGGTCTTGCTGCGAATTTACCACTACATCTTTAGTAGTAAACAGCCCTAAACTCACCGACGCAACGTCATCTGAGCAGGCACTTAATGTAACCACTGCACCTAAGAGCACAGCTAAACGTTTAAAGCGGTATGGTAATTTCATATTAATCCTTAATTTTGCTTATAAGCGAAGGTTCACGTGACTGTTTTTATACTACCATCAAAAATTAATACAACTAAATTTAGACTCTTCAGGGGTTAGCGCGCAGTTCAGGCTTTGGTACAATGACGCGCACGCCCACGTAGTAACTCATAATAGGAAACGCGTAAATGCCGCACATTATTATTGAACACTCTGAAGATCTTCCTGTATTACCGCAAGTGCTTGTTGAAAAAGTACACAACGCGACTTTTCAAAGTGGTTTGTTTGACCTAGAAACCATTAAAACCCGCGCAATTGCTTATCAGCAATATCAGCTAGGTGAAGGAAAAGAAGGGTTTATTCATATTGCGGCGCATATCATGGCTGGGCGCTCGATTGAACAAAAACAAATGTTGAGTGAGAGCTTGCTTGAATGTCTAAAAACCTACTGTCGAGACTCTGATAGTTTAAGCGTTAATATTTACGACATTCAACACGAGATTTACCGAAAGAACTAAGTGTTATAAAACGCGCTGTTACCAAATTACAGCGCGCTTTTCACTGAAACCTATTACTTTGCTAAAGCGTAAACTTACCTAGTAATTCTTTTAATATATTTGACTCTTCATTTAGCCCGCTGCATAACTCCTCTGAGGTTTTCATATTTTGCTTTGTTTGCTGCGCAGAGTCAGAAATCATTACTACATTTTGGCTAATTTCTGAGGTCGCCAATGTTTGCTCGCGGGTGGCTGTAGCCACCGAGCTATTTAGTTCACTTAGCGTAACAATTTCTTGAGAAATACCCGTTAAGGTACTGCCAGTTACTTTTAAGCGCTCAGCATTTTCTAAGGTATTCTTACTCCCCAGCTCTATATCCGACACCGTGCTAGACGCCTTAGAGTTTAACGTGTCTATCATTTCGTTAATTTGCTCGGTCGACTCTGCAGTACGCATAGCAAGGGTTCTTACTTCATCGGCTACAACCGCAAAACCACGGCCGTGTTCACCTGCCCGTGCAGCTTCTATGGCAGCATTGAGCGCCAGTAAGTTAGTTTGCTCCGATATTGCTTTAATAACATCAAGCACCTGTGTAATTGATTTTATTTCCCCTGAAAGCTCAGTTACCGAGGCAACCGAGGTAGCCATGGCGTTTTCTAACTGCTCCATTTGCTTTATCGTACTATTTACAAACTCAACCCCTTTGTGGGTCGCTTCCTCTGTTGAAGAAGCAATGTCAGAGGCATTACTGGCACTATTTGAAATATCTTGTACGGTGACTTCCATCTCGTTAACGGCTGCCGCAACAGTTTGCGTACTAGATGATTGCACCTCGGCCAAATTGGCGGCTCCTTGTACTTGTACTAACACATCCTCTGAAATACTTTTTACGTGAGTTGCTGAGTCCGAAACCTGCTTAAACATGCCATGCAACTGCTCTAAAAATAAATTAAAGTTAGCGGCAAGTTCTGATATTTCGTTGTTATCGTTAGTGGGCAGCCTTACAGTTAAATCGCCGTCTTTTTTAGTTAACGCGCTCACAGCAGCGGTTATATTTTCAATGGGTTTAAATATTTGCGACACTAAAACTCTGGCTAGGGCAAAGCCAATAATGGCAATGATCACACCAAATAATAAATTGCTATTAATGGCACTGTTTATTGGCCCGTATAGCTGCTGCTCGGGTACTTCTGCTACTAAGTGCCAGCCTAATGATTCAATAGGTGTACTCGATACAACATAATCTTCACCGGCCATTGTTTTACTAATAATGGCGCCATTTTTAATATCGTTAATATTAATTTTTTGGCCCATTTTACTTCTATCACTGTGAAGCATTACCTCACCTTTATCAGAAACCAAATACACTACACCGGCCTCGCCAATACGGTATTCATTAATTAAGTTGATCATAGAATCAAGCGAGCGTCCTACGCCCGTAATGGCGGTACGCTCGCCATTAATTTGTAGCGCATAGTTAATAAAAACCACCATGCTATTTGTGGTTTTATCTATGTCCAGTGCTATTTCAAAGGGTCTGTTAGAGGATAAAAACTGATCAAACCATACATCTTCATTTCTATCTATCTTTCTAGATATACCAGTATCTGTGTAATAGTTGTTAGTGTTTTTAGAAATTATATAAGCAATAACTGCGTTGTTATCTTTTTTAATGCTGGCTAAATAATTAATATAATCGGCCCTTGCTTGCTCACTCTCACCGTTACTTAGCCATTGTTTAACAAAGCTGTTTTGCGCAATCTCTTTAGCAACAATAATGGGAGTGGCAAGTTCAAGCTCAATTTTGCTTTTAACTTCACTCAGCGCGGTAGGTAAATCAACCTTTGCGAGCTTTTCATCGGTATGATTTTGAATACTATTTGAAAATAAAAACGTAGAAACCGCTAATGGCACAACAATAGCTAAAATAAGACTAATATAAACTTTTTGTTTAAGTAACATACGATACCTGTAAATGGATAAAGGGCTTAACTAACACCTGCTTAGAATAAATATAGGATCAGCTGAGCAATAAGCCCAATAATTAGAAAAAATAGAACATAAAAGAAGAGCGTATATTTTAATTTAATCCACCGCTGGAAAGCGAATTGAATTTTAAAGGCGCAAGGCTAGCTAAAACTAACCTCACGTAAAGTAAACTAAGGTGAGTCGGGCCACTCTTGCTCGTTGATTATCCCTTGCGCAATCAAGTTTTTTCTTAATTGGCTAATAGTGTGTTTTAACTCATCACGAATAAGTCTAATGGCGGGCGTTATTAGCTGGCGGCTAGGTAGTACTAACCACATTTCAGTTAGGGGGATTTTGTAATCAGGCATTAATCTTTTTAGCCTACCAGTCAATAAGTCTTCTGCTACATCAATGGCCGATTTTTTAGCAATCCCGGTGCCATCAATACACCAACGTCTAACTATATCGCCATCGTTAACAGCGCGGTCGCTGTTCATTTTAACCTTATATTTTTGGTTATCGTTATAAAACTCCCACCCATCATGCACTACCTCATAAAGCTTATATAACAGCGCATTGTGATTCACTAAATCCTCTGGGGCTGAAGGCTCACCATGCTTGTTAATATAATCAGGCGAGGCACACAGCACATGTGCAATGTTACAAATTTTAAACCCATATAAATTTAAATCCTGTGCAGCCTCTTTGGTCAAGGCGCGCAGCGCAACATCAACACCATCGCGGTAAAAGTCTGCGCGGCTGTCGCTTGCTTGCAAGCGCAGCGTCACTTCGCTGTGTTTATCCATCACGTTATTAAGTAACACCCGCATAAGGTTGCGCCCCATTTCGGATGACACGGCGATTCGTACTTCACCACTAATTGATTGCTGCTCTTCATGAATAAGTACTTGCCCTTGCTGCAACAAATCCAGCGCCTGTTGGCAAAGAGGTAAATAGCGCTCCCCTTCAGGTGTAAGGCGTATTTGCCTTGTTGTGCGCACAAATAATTGTGCACCAAGCGACTGCTCTATCCGCTTTAAAGAAACGCTAGCAGCAGATGAGCTCATGTCCAATTGATTTGCAGCAGCAGTAATGGATTGCAGCTCAGCCACTTTCAATAATACCTGTAGATCGGCTATTTTCATCACGCCCTCTTGTTACGTTCACAGCTTGCATAACTATAACGTTATTATCCACGTTTTTGCGAAAGTGTATTTAATATATGCTCATTTATTGACTGAATTTTAGGTCTTACTATATACGGCATACCAATTCAACGGAGCTTTTAATGAAATTATCACTTAATGTATCAACCCTTGCACTGGTTGCCACACTCATATCAACGCCAGCTTTAGCACAGCAAAGCGCATCAAAAGTAGTTGCCGCTAGCAATATTGATTGGGGTTATTTAAACCCACTACGTGGAGATAAAAGCCCAGGCGCTGCAGATTTATGGGGAAATCGCACAACCAATACTGCTACAGGCATGTTAGTACGGTTTAAAAAAGGCTTTGAATCTCCACCACACATTCACAACATTACCTACCGCGGTATCGTTATTGAAGGACAAATGCATAATGACGACCCAACAGCTGAAAAAATGTGGATGCCAGCGGGTTCATTTTGGACACAACCTGCAGGTGAAAACCACACTACAGCAGCTAATAGCAAAACTAACTTAATTTACCTAGAAATAGACTCAGGCCCTTATTTGGTAAAGCCCACAAAAGAGCAGTTTGATAATGGCGAGCGCCCGCTAAACCTACATGCAGACAACATGGTGTGGTTAAACAGCAGCGATTTAAACAACATTAACGCCCAAGGCGTGCAAACAACCTACCTTTGGGGAAATACAGCTGACATGAACGGCTCAATGATTAAACTTCCTGCCGGCTTTAAAGGTGAAATAAAAACAGATGCAAGCGAATTTCGTGCTGTTGTTATAGCCGGCGCCGTTGAGTACAACTCAAGCGAGCAAGATAAAGCGCAAAACCTAAGCGCAGGCAGCTATGTAGAATCAACCGGTAACTTTACCCACTCGCTTGAAAATAACAGCGACAAACCTGCAACTATCTACATTCGTACTAACAGTAAGTACCAAGTTAATTAGAAGCTACTTATAAAAAGTAAATTGCATAAAAAAGCGCACTGTTTAGTGCGCTTTTTCATTTATTAATACTTAAAAGCTATAACGAGCAGTTTTTGAAAAAGCCGCAGGACTTATAATAACAGCTGTCGCTAGCAAGATAACTACCTTCTTGATTGCAGAATATAAAATAGAGGGATAAATCTAAATTACAGTTCTAGCTTGTTGCCTAAAATGCTAAATGATTAGTTATCTTAAAGATATTGGCTAAGTAGCTATAAGCCATTGAATGAAATGTTATTACTATAGGATATTTAAAATGGTGGCCCCTCCCAGACTCGAACTGGGGACCTAACGATTATGAGTTGCAAAACAAGGACTTACTACGATTTACTTTTTGATATAACTATTTACTAATTTTCATAGTTATATCATAGGGTTATTGAATAACCCATACCTCTGATGCATAAATCATTATGTATTTCAAAACGTTAAATTTTACGTTCAAAGTAGCACAGAGGTAGCACCATATGTCAGACACAAAATTTCGCTTCACAGAATTGTCGCTTGAAAAGATCGAAACAAACGGAAAACGTACTCGCTATTATGACAGTCTATTGTCAGGACTCATTTTAGATGTGAGCGTAGCAGGTAAAAAATCATTTAGAGTTTATAAAAAAATACCAGGGAGAGACACCCCGATTAATGTCACCCTTGGTTACTTTCCATCAATTGCACTTGATGATGCAAGGCGAATGGCTAGAAAAGTAATGGCAGATATCGCAGAGGGTATAAACCCTAACGACCTTAAGCGCCAATTTAGAGCGGCTTCAGTTACTTTGAAAGAAGCCTTTGATTCATACATCGAATCTAGAGATCTCAAGCCTATAACCAAAAGAGGTTATAAGCAAAAAATGGACTGCTATCTACCGGACTGGCATAACAAGCGCTTAGCCGATATTAATCAAACAATGATTTTAAAGCGCCAACGAGAAATCACCTCAAGAAGCCCTACTCAGGCAAATTATACCATGCGCCTAATGCGTGCTTTATTTAACTTTGCTAAAGCTGAATACAAATCTTCAGAAGGTCGTTCATTATTTCCAGAAAATCCTGTAGATGCACTTTCTGAAAAACGAAGCTGGAATAATGTAAAGCGTAAAACAACAAGACTGCGTCGTTCACAACTAAAACCATTTATAGACGCACTATATGAAGTTAGAAATGAAGCTGCTAAGTATCGTCAAAATAGCCGCGTTGCTTTTTGTGATTACCTAGAATTTTTAACCTTTTCAGGCCTAAGAAGATCAGAGTTACTGCAACTTCCTTGGTCACAAGTACACCTTGAAGATAGGATATTCATTTTAGAAGATACAAAAAATGGCTTAGATGTCGAGTTCCCTATTACAGATCGATTAGCTGAGATATTTAATCGACGAAAAGAATACAAAGTATCTGACTATGTGTTTGGGACAAACAGTAAAAAGGGCTACCTCACTGATCCTAAAAAAACGCTGAAACATGTATGCCAAATTGCAGGAGTAAAAATCACTTCGCATGATTTGCGCCGTACATTTACATCAATGGCTGAGAGTAGCGGAGTATCAGGATACCTCCTGAAACGCCTTCTAAACCATATTACAGATAAAAGTGATGTAACTGCTGGCTATTTAATTTTAACCGCTGAGGAGCTTAAAGAGCCCGCAGAAAAAGTAACAGAAACAATAGCCAAATATGCAGGTTTTTTAGACGACTACGCTGATGTTCAGGTTGGAAATCTAAGGTCTGTGATTTCCGGGCTGTCAAAAGAACAAAGGTTAGAGCTGCTGGCTAGCTTTATGGGGTAGGTATTAAGCGAAGTATGGTGTAATAGTAAAATGGTATACTTAGCTGCACCATACCATTGCCTCACTATGGTGTCAGTCCACATCCAGGCCACAAATCAATAACAATTTTTGGAACTCCTTTAACAGATAGAACGATAGGCTCTACTTGAGGCTGCTTTAAAGATTTTACTGTTAGTCTTTTTAGCTTGCGTTTATCAATCGTGACTTCACTATTGCCTTTTAAGTATCTGAGCAACGTCTTCTTTGAGCATATACCTTTGAAGTAGGAAAGCTGTCCTGAAGCTACGAACTGTCTATAGCGATCTTCTGAGATTCCTCTAATGATAGTCATTGCATCTTCAATACGTTCATGTAGGAGTTTTATGGCATCTTCATCATTTTTGACAGCAGAGTTCTTCCAGATTGGCTCATGATGGGAAAGCCTATTTCTTAGCTCTTTGAGGTTTAATAACATTGCTTGAACACTTTTTCTATCCAACCGTTTATTATTCTTAAAAACATCGCTTGTGATATGAGGCCAAAGACTTTTCTTTGGATCTTTGTCACTATAAGCATCCTCAAAAAAGCTAACCCAGAATCCAAACATTGTCTCGCTGACGATAGCATCTGGGCTAGGGCTTTTTCCATTGTTAGTTAGCTGTTTCTGGGCCCGTTTAAGCATGTTTTCATGATTTGACACCCATGCTTGCTTCCCTTTCTCTTTCTTGTAACCAGCTGATTTTCTGTAGTATTTTGTAGTGAACTTTTTATGTTCAGCTATAAATTTGTTGTCTCCACCATGCTTCAATACTGGCTCGTACCAATCTTTGGTCTTGAAATGAACAGAAGCGGCTTCATGCAAAGCATTTCTTAGTGAAATTTCAAGGCATTGTATGATTGGGTAAATAGCTGAGGAAACGTGTTTATTCCAAGCATATGCAGCGATAAGGTTCTTTTGGGTTTTGTTTTTTATTATTTTTTCATAGCTTCTTAATCGAGGGGCTGAGATGTAGCGCTCAATTTCTTTGTCACATATTTTTTTGACGCTATTGTCAATTTGTGTTGCGTTTCTAATCATTCTTATCTATTATCATCTCTAGTGAACGTACATAGGTTCACTGTGTTCCATAACCTATGTGCATAGTACATACATGTGGCCGAAATTAACAGAGTAGGTTGTATGTATGCGAAAAAGCGCCCATTGCGGCGCTTTTTTCGTTTCTGGGCATTAGAAATTTACTCGTTTTTTTCACGCATCGAGTTAATGTGTAAATCAGCTTGAGCCTCCATATCACGGAGCATTTGGTGCCTGATAGCAGCCTCTTCTCGCTTTTCTTTTGGTGCATTAGCTCTTTGCCTTTTGTCGAAGAAGTCATCAGGGAGAGCTATTCGAACAAGGTCTTCAATTCGCTTCTTTGGCTTAAAATTATGTTTTGTGCTTGCAGAAGATAGTGCAAACTTCAAAGTTCTATTTTTATCAATGATAAGATAAAGAGTCATCCCCACAGCCTTGTATAACTGAAGGTCTTTAATGTAAGGCAGCTTCCTCATGTACTTTTCGTACTTATATGCTTTGTTATTCACAGTTAAGTGTCCTTAATAATAAGATTTTTGGATATTGAGAATTTAAGGTATTAAGCTGAGAGCTAGAGGCCTTGATAGTAAAGGGCTGCACTGGTACTACTGTCCTTCAGTGACAAACATTTGCACGCCAGTAACAAACATTTGGCTCTCAGTGACATAAAACTGTTCGCCAGTGACAAACTTTTGCCCGCCAGTGACATTACTAGCAACTACTTATACATAATTTGTAAGCAACTAAACACTAGCCTCCTCTGCCACGAAGTAGATAGTTGTTAGGTGGAATGACTAAACCTTTGTCCTCTTTATCTACACGAATGCCTGAATGAGGATGGCAGTCAAGAATGAAATCTAAAGCGAGCAAAAAGCGCCGTTTAAATCTACTAAAGGCTAATCGTTTAAAATAAGGAAAGATGTCTTTGTGGAGAGTCACCCAAGGAACAAAACCAACTCTTTTGCGTCCGTAACCTCGACGTATGAGAAATAGGTAGAGATCATGGGCGAGAACAATGTCCTTAGCTCGAGCAAGTTGAAGGAATCTTAAATCAATGGGGATAATACTTTTATCATCGGTAATCAACGCCTTAAAACTGCTCGAGGGAGTGTAGAGAACTTGCTTGTATTTAGCGTTGAATTGACCAACGTCATACTCATTGGTGCTCACATTATCTGCTTCAGCGAAAAACCCTCTTCTTCGAGTTTTATCTTCTGAATTATTAGTTGAAACAACTGTAAATGTCCTATCAAACACTCTTTCGAGAGAGAGTAAAAAATTAGCGTATGTGCCACCTGATATACAGTCTTGACCTGTTATTTGCTGAAACAGGTCGCTTACCGATTTAGCTATGACGTATGAAGGTAGTTCAGGCCTTCGGCTGATCTGTGTTGTAAGATGAGCAATAATCAACCTTGCATAATGGCCATGAGGCAAGATTTGAGGGCTACTCAACATTACAGTTTTGTACTTGCCAAAGCCTTCGACATTGCACTTCTCAAGCTTTTTAAGAGGCAAAATACATGGGTCTATCAAAAATGCTGGGTATAAACCAATGGTGCGCTCTTCTATAGGGCACTTTGTAATTATCTCTATGTTGTTATGAGAAAGGGCCATTAGTAATGAACCTCCCCGCTGCGAATTAAAGGCTGCGTTTCAATCCAGTGGTGGAACTCTGATATAGGAAAGAGTGTTTTACCACCTTGCTTGATATAAGGAGGCAGTGAGTGACGTGCTTTTGCTTGCCTGTTCTCACTTAGCTTATTGTATAAGGTTTGCTTAGAGCAGCATAAAGCTTCTGCAACTTCATCTGCTGTATAAAATTGAGGTTTGATTTTCGGCATAAAGCACTCCGTTTACTAATATATGGAATGCCTTACTATTATGGGAATGAATTTACCGTTGTCTCAGAAAAACCCCCCTGACTTTTCCGGAGCTTTTTTTTTGAACAATTTAAGTGCTGGGAGAGAGCTCAATTTTGCATGCCAAATCGGGGAATGGTTTAGACCGCTTTTTTAATAATTACGCACTTTCATTCGTCGAAACAGCAACCAGAAAAATAAAACAAGCGATAAGATCATGATATTGCTTACGATTAGCGGTAGCATATTGTTCTCTCCTTTGATTGATGTGTTGCCAGATAGAATTAGGCATGCCTAATTCTGTGTGGTTCACTCCGGTCGAGTCGGTTTAGAAAGATTAGGCATGCCTAATTTTGGGGCTTACTTATAGCCTTGTTCCTCTTTGTATCTCTTTAGCTTTAACGTTTGTAGTTCAGCCCAGCTGAGGCCTGAATTGAACTATTTAATGCTGTTGTCTTCATAACTTAAGTCTAGTTCATCCATAATCGTTTCTTTGGATGCGTCGTGGTGGTAAGAGATAGTGACACCCTTAATCATAGAGGGTGTCTCGAATATGGGGGATTATTAACTGTGCTAGCTTACCTGACGTGATGATTTTGGATGAAGTGTGAACTTCAAGAGTATCTCTAATACCTTTATAATCGACTATAGCTTTAAATTTTTTTAAACGATGTCTGATATCAGCTAGAGGTAAAGTCTTCTCATAATCTTCAAGAGATAAGCTACCTTTTACAATTAAGGAACCAGTAGCTTTGGCTCCCAACACTAAATTAGTTAACTCTATTTCTTTTACATCGATGAACTTCAAGCCCTTGCTATTTAATTCAGCTATTACGTTAGGTAGATTGAAAGAAGGGGTATCTACTGATAAATCATAGTTTGAGCATTTATGGAGATCATTAAAAAATGGCTTCATACACCTTCCCGGGTTTTTTGTTTCTATTAGAATAGTAGGACCGTTTATTAGCTCGAAATCTATCATTTCGAAAACTCGTCGCTCTTCTATTTCATTCTCACCAAATGGGTTGATGTATTCTTGGGTTACATATTTAGAGAGAATGTATTTTCCCGTTAAAGTGTTTTCGGTAATTGAAGACACGGTAAAACCTTGACCAATACCATCATCAAATGTACATTTTTTAATCGCACGTGCAAAGCTCTCGAAATTACTTCTCAATTCAGCTTTATACCAATAGAACCTTTCCATGAATTAGTCCTCTAGCATCGCATTAACTTCACTTAATGCGCTCTCTGAAGCCTGCTCTAACTTTTTATGGATTGCTTTTTTTTCAATGTTACTAGGTGTGGTTAATTTCTGTGTTATGTCATGAGTCCTTTCACTATACCTATAGATCCCTCGAATTTGAAAAGAGAACCCTTCCTTAGTTTCAGGTTTCTTAAGTGATGCTTCGAAAGCAACTCTGTCACCAGCATATAGTTTTTCATCCGATACCCATTGCACACTGGAAATGTGGAAACCTCTATCAAATAAGCTTTTAAGCTCAGGTGAAATAAGAACCTGTTCACCATTAAGCATAGCTTTCCTTATATGACTAGCTGCTATTTCTTCACTTTCCTCATCATTTTCAGGATGAAAAAGCTTAACGTTAGTTACATCCTTCAGATTGTAACCTTCTACATTATTCATCAAGATTTCAAAGAACTTTGATACGTAAAGACTATCCGTGATTGAGGTTAAACTAAGTTCTTTGACTACCAGCTGCTCTTCAACTTCTTTGCTCAAGGAGTCTTTTAGCTGTTCCACTATTTTTGAACCAAAATCATTTGCAGGACTTCTTATTGTATAGCCACTTTCATCCTTTATTATCTCAACTTGAGCTTTTTTGGTTTCTATTTGTCGAGCCTCAGGTTTTCTGAGATCGTGGTCTTTGTATGTAATATCCAGAACAAAACTATCTTTTGAACAAACCACATTTGCGGCACAGTCAGGATCTGTAGCTAACTCTCCCTTTAAAACAGTCAATGCTTGTCGGATTGCCTCATCTGATAGGGCTGGGTTTTCTTCAGTCTTAATGGTACTAGAACTAACGTTTTCTCTTTTAGGAGTGGTAGTTAACAATTCCGATAAGTGGTTTCGATCAAAATAATCAAAAGTAAACGAGGATAAATAATAAGCCAATAAACCAGTATCACTTTCCTGTGAAGCTAGAACACCTTTTTTTAATAAGAAGCGGTGTAGGTCAGGTTTCGATATACTATGCTGAGAAAGTCCGTCATAAATAGCTTTATCATGGAAGTAATATAAGGTCGGTCCGTACTGTTTTTTATTGATCATAATTCCCTCCATCCTAACTCTCCAATATTATAGTGTGCAGTATGTCGAGTAACTAGCTCTGGAGATATTTGGTTAAGCTGTCTTTCCCGTGCTTCATCCATCGACCAATTTTGCATATATTGGTACTTCGCATTTTTGAAATTGGTTTGGATGTTATTATCTGCGTGTTTGGAGATAAAGCGCAGGTTAATAGGAAGTTCTTCAGAAAGTATTTGATAGTGTGATAGTAAATCAATCAAATAAACGAACTCTTCTACTGAGTTCCCATCTCTACGGTAATAAATAATATAACCTTCCTCTTTTGCCCTGGTTAAGTATTTGACGATTATCAGGGGGCTTGATAGCAGTTCTATTGTTGCTGGTTGGTCCCATGGATCTCCATGCCTAACTTTATGAATGATCATATCGGGGTACCAAAAAGAATACTTTTCGATATCTTGATCACCTTTTTGGATTTTCAGATCGCTGGAAATAGCGAAGCAATCTTCAATCTGCCTAGGGCCAAAAACATGCAACTGCTGATTTTTCGCAATTTTTAAGTTAGCAGGGTTTATTGCGGATAACTGTTCGTGAAAGTTATTGGAATATTCTTTATCGTGATTGTATACAAACAAGAACCCACGAATATTGTAGTCAAACTCAATATCTGGCAATAGATATAAGTTTTTCCATTGATCAGAAACGTTTGCACAGTGAGTAGCGAGAGATAGGCTTTTTAATGCGTTACCAACAGCTGTTTTTTTGATACTACCAGCACCATAGCTCTTTAAATCGGTGTTTAAGTAAATGACCTTCCCAAGGTAAGGGTCAATATAATAAAAAACACAATCACAAGGGTGAGTAGGCTTTTCGTGTTCCGGTATTACACAATCTAAGTTTTGGTCGTGTAGTTCTCCTTTTTTCCATTTAAAAACAGAAAATATTTCCTTAGATATCTGAACGGCTGCTTCTGCTGTGTTTATGGTCTCCGCCATTTCATTACTCCATTATTTAAGGGTCCTTATGGCTACTTACTTTATGGCATTTCTATCTGTTTAGTCAAAGAGTAATTAGCGCCTATCTCATAGGCTCACAACACAATAATATGTCTTAATGTTGGCTGTATATTGAGCTCAACTACCCAAATATGTGTAAGTAATACTAAATCTTTCGTGCCCTAACTCTTTACTAATTATCATTCGTGCCTTGTAATCTAGCTCCCGCTCTTTGCCTATTAAATACATACGTCGTGGCCCACCATTAGCGGGGCATTGCCAACCAGTTAGTTCTAGATAACGATGACGGGCATAGTGATGGCGTAAGCCATGATTTTTGCTAAGGCCTACCTTATTAGTTTCGCGCTCATAGCGGCGCATTTGATCCACGTAGCGGTCTGTCGCGCGAATTAATGATGAGCGTGTAAAAGAGCGAACTTCATCAAGCAGAGAGCGCTGTGACTCTTTCTGGATAGGCAAGGAGCGGGGTTTACCACCTTTAGTCCATGAGCCTTTTAAGCGGATATAATTGCCTTGATCTGCATAGCTGACATTGAACTTTATCGCCTCTTCTCGGCGTAGCCCGAATTCTTGTTGTAATCGCAGTGAAAACTTTACGTATGGGCAATTAATTTGTGCGTGCTTCTGCATATCAAGCTCCTTGGATTTCCCCAAAGGACTATTGCGTACCTTATCAATACCGTATTCATCATTAGTACGAGCGACTACATTACGTTTACCTACTTTATCTGCCCACCATCTAATGGCCGACATTCGATTTTTGATAGTCTTGTTTGCCAGCTTTTGATCTTGCCAATGCTTTACTAAAGCATTTACGTGTTTAGGTTTTAACCCTTTCGCATCTTTTAACTTAAAGCCAAAACCATGAAGCTGTTTAGCAACGAGATTAAAAATGCTCTTTCTATTTTGACGTGTAGCATGGCTACGTTCTTTGTTATTAATGTTTAACTGATTTAGTGAATATCCCAACTGGCTCATATCAACTCCTCAAAATTTAAGTGGAAGATAGAAAACCAAAACCGAAGATCAGGGGGCGTAAGCCAATAAAGGTAAGTTTTAAAGCCACTTAGTTAGTGCATAACTAAAAAAGTTGTCATAAGACACATGGGCTGGCTGATCAAAAGCAAACAAGCAAAGCGGCTCTGAGTCTGTTGATTCAAGGCGCAGACTATAGTGGTTTTGGTAATTATTAATCTGGCTCTGTTGAGCCTGACAGCTACGGATGTAGCTCCTCTTGACGTGTCGAGGGCAGTTGGAAAACGCCCTTTTTCTTGTTTGCTCAAATTGAGCTAGTTCATATTTAAACTAGCATATTGATCTTAGATTGCAAGTAGCTATTTCTTCAAGTGGATGCCGTTCCCTCTTCTGGCCTTTCGATTTTGCGGTTGGATACTAGGTCTCAAGGCATCATGAGCAGTGGCCTTGAGATAGGCGACTCTGTGAGTCGTCCCTACCTCTTCGAGTAGGTACGACTTTAATTATTGATTAAATTACTAGTAGCTATAAAATGAGACTTATAAATCAAATCTTAAGGACAAAACGATATTGAAAGGATGGCAAAAAATTAATGGCTCTGACACGGTAATTATTTTCATTCACGGACTATTTTCGTCCCCTGAATACTGTTGGAAAAATAAAGCTACAAATACTTTCTGGCCTAATTTAATAACGCAAGATAGTCGTTTTAAAAACCCTTCTGTTTTTTTATCACAATTTTATACATCACCAACTTCGAATGACTATGGTGTCCAAGAGTGTGCTGAAGAAGTTAAAGGTCAGCTGACTAGGGTTGATGTACTTGGTAACCGAGCTCCAATTACCTTCGAAAAAATAGTTTTCGTTACGCATAGTACTGGTGGGATTGTTGCTAGATACATCTTAGAACAAGAATGCGAACTTTTCAGGGACAAGCGAGTAGCTTTATTTTTAGGCGCTTCTCCATCTTATGGTTCAAAGATTCCTTTCCTTGCTAGAGCTTTATCAAAGCTGACAAATCACCAACTCTCGTCTGAACTAACTTGGGGAAGTGAAATTTTGAAAGATCTAGATGGGCGCTTCCGCAAATTCTTAGATAGTAAAAAAGTCAATATTTGCGGAGTTGAAGCTGTAGAAAACAAAGCTCCATTTAGAATACCTTTTATATCAAGTCGTGTGGTCAATAAAGAATCTGCTGTGAGATATTTTCACAGTAAAACAATTCCTGATAGCGATCACTCTTCTATTGTCAAGCCTGATGGCAAAGAGCATCAATCTCACGAATTACTACTTGATCTACTCGTTAAAAATGAATTTCTATCTAAGTGTAATGACGTAGGCCTTGAAAATAGCCCAGTCTTGTTTGATCGCTATGAGCTTAAACATGAGCCTTATTATTTTGAAAGAGCAGAAGATCATAAACTAACATTGATGCTATCTCATTATAGTTTGTGGGTTTGCGGCGAGTCTGGAACAGGTAAAACATCTTCAATCCTTAGGGAACTTTTCAGACGAAATGTTAATTTCAAATATATTTCACTAGCGTCCTGTTTAGAATGTAGTTTCCATGAAATTTTCGATACTATTTTGGAACAAATGGCTCCAGAATTAATAGATTGCATTCCTACTTCTAATATAAACAGTTCAATTAGTAAAATTTCTGAAGTGATTGATAATGCGGTAGCGAACGGAAGCTATTTCTTATTTATTGAAGAAATTCCAATCAAAAATATACCTATGTTTAATCAATTCGCAGAATACTTGTTCTCTCTGATTACTAAGATAAATGGAGGGTCAAATGTTAGGGTTATTCTTTCATCCATTTTTCAGCCAAATAGCGAATTTCGTCTTGAACAAGAAAAAGTATCAGAAAGACTAAAGATTTTAGAATGGCCTCGCTGGGAAAATAAAGATATAAGCCAGCTAATTGATCTAATTAGATCCAATTTACCCTCTGATAGCACGCTGGAATTATGCATGAGCGAATTAAATGGTAACCCGAGGAAAGTTAAAGAGAAGTTTAGAGAAATGCTGATGGAGATTGGAAATGATTAATGATTACGACAATAAGAAACTAGGTCCATTTACCATTATTCCCTCTAGCTTGTACGTGGAAAGAAGTGCAGATAATCAAATAAAGCGCCTATTGAATGATATGGGAAGGCCTGGTTACATCCTTGTGGCTAGGCAAATGGGAAAAACAAATTTATTGTTAAACGCAAAAAGGGAACTAGAAACAGATAGTGATATTTTTGCGTATATAGATCTCTCAAATCGATTTGAAACAGACAGAGAATGCTTTCGAAATATTATTGATAAAATTATCGATAGTAACTTCGATAAGCTGGAAGATATCGAATCTAAAATAGAAAGAAATAGAGGAGAGTTAAAGCTACCGGCTCACAGAGAGCACGTAAGAGAGTTGCGCTTAATTTTGTCTAAGATAGAAGGTAAGTTAATCATTAACTTAGATGAAATTGACTCACTTACAGCCGCCGACTACTCGGATAAAATCTTCGCTCAAATACGAAGCGTCTTTTTTGAACGAGTAAACTTTGTTGAACTTGAGAGACTGAATTACATTCTTTCTGGAGTTGCTGAACCGAGCGATATTATTAAGGATAAATCTATATCGCCATTCAATATAGGACAGAAGATTCTTTTAGGGGACTTTACCAGACATGAGTTTGATAACTTCTTAGTCAAAGCGTCTTTAAACGATAAGCTCAGCGAGAATGTGAAAGATAGAGTCTATTATTGGACAGGGGGAAACCCTAGGCTAACTTGGGAAGTACTATCTGAGGTTGAGAACATTGTTTTAAATGATGTAGAACCCCAAGCACAGGATATTGATAAAATAGTTCAAGAGCTCTATCTCAATAATTATGACCGCCCTCCAATTGACCATATTCGCTCTTTAATGGTCTCAAGCCCAGAGCTCAGGGAAGGTGTTTTATCAATATATTACAATAAATTAGAGCAGCTCTCTGATTCTGTAAAAAGTAAGCTATACCTCGCTGGAATTTTGAGCTCTGACTATGAAAAAGGTTCTCTTTGTATAAAAAACAAAATTATCGAACGCTCATTGAGTTTGGACTGGCTGGTTGAGGTTAACAAAAGTAAGAAGGTCTCACTTAGTAAAGCTGATGAACAGTTTGAAAACAAAGATTACGAACAAGCCAAAGAGCTATACAAAAAGCTTCTTAAAGAAGATGGAGTTCATGGTGACAAACTTATTAACATCTATTACAAGCTTGGCGCTTGCTATTTCTTATTAGGTGAGTATCGGCAGACGATTGATACTTACGAAAAAAATATGCTTGAAGGGGATGTTTGGCCAGTCTTATATATTGAACAGAACTATATGCTGGCATATAGCTATTTCAAAGAAAGCCTATATGACGATGCTCAAAAATGTATCAACGAGTTAGCGACGCTAAAAACTGGAAAGTTTGAGAAGCCGATCAAACTTCTAGAGTATAAAATCCAATTTCAAAGTGGCCACATAGAAAGATCGGATGTGGTGCATAAGTTGGAAAATTTTATACATGAAAACGATGAGGGCACACCAAATGAGGTAATTTCATCAAGCTACTTTACTTTGGGTAAGTTGAGGTCTGAAAGCAGTCCTGACGAAGCATATGAGTATTTCATTTCCTGCACAAAGTACACAGAGAATAGCAAGCAAAGAATAAAACCATTAATTCATGCTCTCAATACAAACAAGTCTCGGTTTGAAGAAATAGGACTGGAAATTATATCACTTTTTAAAGAAAGTGATGTTCTCCTAGATGAGCAGGAGCCCCAAGACTTAGATGTAAATGACAGTGACATTTTGTTGCTTATAGATATTGCAGAAAAGATGGATAGGAGAGCCTACATCGCGGATATTCTAGATACATTGTCTCAATATTGTGTCAAAGAAAAATCAGGTTTCGGCGATTTTATGTTGAACTTATCTGTTGCGGTACTTCAACAAGGAAAAATAGAGCTTTCTAAATACATGCTTGGCTACACTGCGAATTTAAAGCGGAATTATACAACAGCAGATACCGCGTTTTTAGCCAACAAGTTTCTCGCTCTAAGTTATCGCCTACAGGGTAATACGCCTAACCAGCAAGCAGAGGATGCTTTCTTTAAAGGAGCTCAAAACTACATAAAAACTGTTGATCCGAATGATATTTATTTATTTGAAAGAAAAGTATTTGATCTGATTAAAGAAGGTGAGAATAAAAAGGCGCGCTATTATTGTGATTTAATTATCAGTATAGAAGGTATAAACGCGAACATATCTAAAGCCAGGCTGCTAAATATCTTGCTTCTTAAAATGCGAAGTCATGTAGACAAGCAAGATAAAAAAGATGAAGCTGAGAGGTTATTACAAATTCTTAATGATATTGACCAAGATGAGCTAGTATTGAAAGATTTAACGAAAGCTGACATTAAGAGGATTCGTAAGGAAGTTAATGCAACAATAGTAAAAAATACCTTGATTAAACAAGTTGTCAATTCAAGAAAATACCGTAGGAATGAAGTTGTTGACGTTAAGCACTTAGACTCTGGGGAAATTGAGAAGCAAGTTAAGTACAAAAAAGTAATGGAAAAGCACAGAAAACAGCTCTGTGAAATTATAAATACTGACGAGTAACACCAAAGCTCTTTTATGTGGTAGTTGAGGCTGCCACAATTATCTCACACTGATACTCTCTAAAGCCCTGTAAGCCTTTCTCAGCTAGTGCTGTAAACCTAACCTAACTATGTATATACTACAAAGTAGCACAGAGGTAGCACAGGGTAATTTCTGTTAGTAGGTATTTACTTGGAAAGCATTGAAAAATGGTGGCCCCTCCCAGACTCGAACTGGGGACCTAACGATTATGAGTCGTGTGCTCTAACCAACTGAGCTAAGGGGCCAACTTTGTATAACTACGCGGTAGTTAATTTTTGAAGCGTTTAGCCACTGAGCGACTAAAGCGGGTTGCAGTATAAAAAGTTTTTTAAGGCTTGTCACTAGCAAAAACCTTTATTTTAACAATCAGTAAGCCGACTGCTTAAATAGTAATCTTTTTGCGTGCGAATAGGCAGGAAATAGTGGGAAAATAAATGCAGAAGTATGCAAGCCGCTTTTTTACAATTTTAATAATTATAAAAAAGTGGCCGGCTCACATTGAACACACCACACATTATTTTTTAGCGATAATGTAAATAGCGTGAATTAAACCAGGGAAGTAACCCAGTAAAGTTAGTAAAATATTTAGCCAAAAGTGCATACCTAAACCAACTTGTAAAAATACACCCAGTGGCGGTAATAAAATCGACAATATTATACGAATGATATCCATAATGTAGCTCCTTTAAAAATGACAAGCAAAAAGCCCAGCTAAGCTGGGCTTTTTAGTATAGTGCATTATTCAGCAACGATAGTTAGTTCATCTACTACGTCACGAACGTCTTCAGCATTTTTAGCAATTTTTACTGCTAGCTGCTTTTCAGCTTCAGATTCAACTGAACCTTTAAGCTTTACTATACCGTTGTCGGTATCAACGTCGATATCTGTACCGTCAACCTCTGAGTCAAATAAGAAACGTGTTGTAATTACTGTGGTGATTTTAGCGTCAGTTAAGTCGTTATCGTCATCATCCATAGTGTTACGGTCTTTGTCGTCCATATCCATGTTTTTCACAACAGTTAGGTTGTTTTCTACATCAGATACGCCATCTAGGCTAATTACAAGCTCTTCAGCTAGCTCTTTATCAAGGTCGCTGTTTACTTTACCTGTAAGTACTACCTTGCCATTTTTTACATCAGTGTTAATGTCAAAGTTGTTTAGATTAGTGTTCATAAGAAGCACTGTTTCTGCCTTACCATCAATCCAAGCATCTTTACTTTCATTTTCCCACGTGCCCGCTTGAGCACCCATAGCTGTAGTACCTAAAACTAAAGCCGCAATCATAGATTTGTTAAATGTTTTCATAATCTTTCTCCTTTTGATTAAAGACACTTTTATATATGCGAGCTTTAGGCCAACTTTATTTATTAATTAAATTCATGCACTTAGACGTTTCATGAGCTATAAATAGAAATACAGCTGAGTAAACATTTACAGGCTATTAGGTAAAACTTTCTTAAGTGGTAAAAATAACGATTATATTGCTGTTTTGGTTAATTTATCGTTAATATAGTAAAACAACGGAACTCGAATAAAGAATAAGTGATTGATATACAATAACTTTAATATTGGTATATGGCTTGCTAATAAAACGATAATGCAAATATAAAAGGATTAATCCCATGTCTGTAAAAATTGAAGACCGCCCAATAGAGCAAGTTCGTGAGCAAGTGATAGATCAACTTATTTATAATTACAGCCATGGTGAGATATCTGCTGAAGCCTTCGAAAGGCGCCTAGACAGCGCTATGGATACAACCGACAACACGGCTCTACTTGGCTTAGTTGAGGATTTAACTCTACATGCCGATACACAGTATACTGCTCAAAAACAAACTCAGTTCGCGCCTAACTACAGTACACAACAAGGCGAAAATGAAAGCCTAACGTTAAAAAGCATTTTGGGCTCAAGCGAACGTAGCGGCCAATGGGTTGTGCCTAAAGATATTTATATCCAAAATTATATGGGGTCAATTGTGCTCGACTTTACCGATGCCATATTCACTCACCAACACGTCACTATTCACGTCAGCTGTTATTTTGGAAGTGAAGAAATATACGTACCAGAGCACGTTAATGTGGTTTCAAAAATGTTTTGTATAATGGGCAGCTTTGAAAATAAAACGGTCTCGCTGAATAAGCGCCAAGGCCCCACAATTCAGATTGAAGGAAGGACTGTATTAGGCTCTGTAGAGGTTAAAGTAAAGCGTACTATAAAAGAAAAGTTTATAAGCTTTGCTAATGACTTAAAAGCGCAGCTTGGCGTGAACAATAAATAGTGCACATAAAGTGTAGGGGATAGAAAAGCCCTATTGAGCGCTTTTCTGTCCTCTTTTTAATACTCTTTTTATAAGTCGTTATTTCGCTCGCTTGGAATGTCACTCATATACTGCACAAACTCAACCTCAAACCCTGCTGGGTCTAAGTAGTATACGTTTTTTCTAAATGGGTTTTCCGCCCCCATTTTATCAGCGCTAAATCCGGCGTTTTTTAAGCGTTGTATAACAGCGTCTAAGTTATTTGTAACGTAGGCAAAATGCGCTAGCCCGACTTGATGCCCTGTCAAATCTCTGTTTTTATGCTCGCCGTTGTCGCTTATAGCCATGTAGTGATTATCGTCACCAAAATGTACCCAGCGCTTAGGTTTGCCATACCACGTGTTGTTACCTTCACTTCTAATTGACCAATACGGAAACGCTGCTCGGTAAAATGTAAGCATTGCGTCTATATCGTTTACTACTAAATGTACGTGTTCTAATTTCATTATTATTTACCTTAGTTAATTGCTTAAAAATAAGATAAAACCTCAAGCTAACTTTAGGTAAAGCACTTTTTTATTTTTTTACCCGTCCCCCGACTAAGATATTTACTAACATAATGAACTATTGTGATGTTTGAATTAATTTTCTTTGGCCAAATATTTACAATGAAAACAAGGCAAATTCACGTATCAAGAGCAGGCCTATTGCAAGTAAAATCAGCACTGTTAGCACTAAAAATAGCAGCTGGAGATAGGTTTATTACCCAAAGCTCAAGTTATTTATAAAATTTTAAATGAATAAATATATAGGTGTTTCAAGGTAGTACAAAAAACACACAAAAGTATTTGGGGTTTATTGTTTACTTTATGGCAAAAGTCGCTAAAATACGCCGGCTTAAATATATAAACGTTCTTTTACAACCCAAAGGTAATACCATGCATCCAATGTTAAACATTGCGGTTCGCGCTGCGCGCAACGCAGGCAAAATTTTACTTCGCGCAAGTGAAGATTTATCAAAAGTTGAAATTCAACAAAAAGGCACTAACGATTTAGTGACCAACATTGATAAAGAAGCCGAAGCCGTAATTCGTGATACAATTTTAAAATCTTACCCAGACCACTGCATTGTTGGTGAGGAGCTAGGTGAGCACAAAGGCAAAGATGCAGATTACCAATGGATTGTTGACCCACTTGATGGCACAACTAACTTCATCAAGGGTATCCCTCATTTCGCGGTTTCTATCGCACTAAAAGTAAAAGGTCGTTTAGACCAAGCTGTAATTTACGATCCAATTCGTGGCGAACTTTTCACTGCATCTCGTGGCCAAGGCGCACAACTAAACAGCAAACGTTTACGGGTGACTAAAACCGTAGAGTTAGCTGGTTCAATTTTAGCAACAGGCTTTCCGTTTAAACAAAAGCATCACTTAGATGCATACTCAGATGCATTTAAAGCTTTATTTGTACACACTGCAGACATTCGCCGTGCAGGCTCTGCTGCCCTTGATATGGCATATGTAGCCGCGGGCCGTGTTGATGGCTTTTTTGAAATTGGTTTAAAACCTTGGGATACAGCAGCTGGCGAGTTACTTGTAAAAGAAGCTGGCGGCATGGTTGTTGATTTTGCAGGTGGTATTAACTACAACCATAGCGGCAACATTATTTGTGGAGCCCCTAAGCTTACTCAAGCAATTATCCGCGAAATTCGCCCTGTATTATCTGAGTCGTTACTTCGCTAATAAAGTGCGGTTAACTGTATAATAAAAGGAGCCTGAGGCTCCTTTTTTGTTTTAAAAGTAAGGGTTATCAAGCTTTAATTCTGTGACGTATCCTTTAGTAAAAGGGAGTGAGTTTATATCTTTTGCAAAATACTCATCAAACAACGCATCAAACTCACCACTGTTTTGCATTTTTTTTAGCCCCCGCTCTATAGCCTGCGCTAAAGCAGGTTTACTACTAACAACAAAGTAATAAATACCCGTGGGGTAACTAATAAATAAATTAGGCACAATAACTAAGTTACTTTGTGCATTAGCAACCAATTCAGAATTAACTTCGATAAATGATCGTGGAAAGTAATCGATTCGTCCCCGGCTGGTAAGCGTAAACATAGCTTGATAGTTACTCAGCGGCCTTACAGGTAAGCCGTTATAGGCCATTATTTTTGTATCTGGCCAATCATGCCCTTGCACTGCAGAAAGCTCCATTAACTGCGCTAAAGTAGTAATACCTTTAAATTTTCCAACATTTTTTTTACTGGTTAGCAAAACGCGCTTACCTATAAACCCTTTGAATAAGGGTATTTTAACCGCTATTGCCCGCGCCTCTCGCTCGGGGCTACTCATGCTCCAATAAATATCTAACCCTGTTTTATTTAACTCAATTAAATCACGTTGTTGCTGCAAGCTCACTGGCTGCATTTTTATATCTACAGGATAATTGGCCCGCTCTAGCGCGCGTGTTAATAGTTCACTTAGGTATTCTTCGCGTGCATTTTGCACACTTTGCTTTTGAGCAACATTAACAACTTCAACCCCATGCGTAAAAAAGCTAATTGCAAATAAAGCAAACCCACCAACGACAATTTTTAATGGCAACATAATAATTACCTATTTTTATACTACCTGTTTATTTTCTGGTGCTAGGCGCACTAGGGCTGGCGCAGGTTTTCTGCGCTTGCATATAAACAAATAACTATGGCGATACCGCTTAGCCTCTTTTTTAGCATCTGTTGCCAACGCTGCAACTTGATGGCTGTTTTTACATTCCTGTAAGTCGGGCTCCACAAGGCCAATTGATAACGTTAGTAAAGGTACAAATTGCTTTTCTCCCTCACGATTTGTAGCCCAGTAACCTTTGCTCTTAATGTGCTCAGGCGTAAAAAAAGTGCGTGATTGCAGTTCAAATTGCTCAATTACGGTATTACAAATATGCACAGCATCTGATTGAGCAAACACCACCATAAAGTCATCACCACCTATATGTCCTACAAAGTTAGCACTGTTTTCGCAGGCTTGCACAATTACATCTGCCAATAACTTGATCACACTATCTCCACTGGCATAGCCGTATAAATCATTAAATTGCTTAAAATGATTAAGATCTATATAAGCCAGCGAAAACGCACTTTGAGAGCGTAGCCGTTGCTCTATTGCCTCATTAATCGCCACATTTCCAGGGAGCATGGTTAACGGATTAGCATGCTGGGCATGACGAATTTTTTCTTCTGTTATGTGTTTTAAAATATCACGTAAGGGGGCAAGCCCAAGGTAACGTCTATCACGCGTGATCACAATGTGGCGACGAATATCAAAGTCTTGCTCTGTAATTTGCTGGCTCACAGCGTCGAGAAGCTGATTTTCATCCACCACTAAAGGCTGTTTATCCATAAAATCGGTGACGGGGCACTTGTCGTAAAGAGCATGGCCATAAGGCGCGGCAAACACTTCTGTAAGCTGATCTTTATGGAGTAATCCAACAGGCTGGCCAGTTTTATTTAACACCGCTAGGCTCATCACAGACTTGTCTTTTTCAAATAGCGTATGGGCATCTTTGCAACGGGTTTCGCTGCCTATTGCTTCTTGTGTAATAGCAAGCCAACCAATCGCCATTGATTGATCAAATGTATTATTTGACTGCTTAAAGTTTAATGAGTGTAATTGCGCTGAGCTGTAATCAAGGCTGGGGGTTGTGTTTGGTTTTTCCAGTAAAAACCCTTGTACATTTGCTATTCCTAAGCTTTTAACATAGGCAAGCTCTTCCACTCTTTCTATGCCTTCGGCTATGACCGCGGTGTTTGTTGCTTTTGCTAGTACCGTAATCGATTTCAAAAATTCTTTTTTAACTTCGCTTTCATCACAATGATCAATAAAGTAACGATCTATTTTTACAAAGTCGGGGCAGAGTTCAGACCATTGCTTTAACCCCGAGTAACCAGCACCTAAGTCATCAATGGCAATGGTAAAACCCAGCTCCCGGTAATGTGCAATTGTTTTTAATAATAAAAAGCCATCGTCGACCTTTTCTTGCTCTGTTACCTCAATTACTACGCGGTTTGCTGCTAAGCCAAATTGCTCTGTTAAGTGAAGAGTTTCACCCTTTGGGTGGCAAGGGTCGAGCAACGTTTTAGGACTTACATTTAAAAATAACTTACCGCTTAAGTTAAGCTTTACAAAATTTTCAATTGCTTTTGAGCGACACAATAGCTCAAGTTCTGAAATTAAAGCGTGCTCGCTGGCTGCTGAAAATAATCGGTTAGGCATTTCTAAAGGGCTGTTTTTGGGCCCACGGCTTAGCGCTTCGTAACCTATAATTGCTTGATTAGCTATATCAAAAATAGGCTGAAATAACGTGGTTATTTCACCATTAATTAAAATATAGTCTAGTACTTTGCGCTGCATTGCCACTGCAAAACCTGATTGTTGTTTAATTGGGGCATTAAAGTAGCAAGCCTGTATGACAATTTTATTGCATGTGTATTAAGTACCACGCAATAAAAAACCGCTCAATTGAGCGGTTTTTTTTAAGCGTTGACTCTATTACGGCAATGCGTCTAGGTCGGCGCCTTCTTTTTCTACCACTTCGGGTATTAAATCTTCTTTACTTACGCCCATGGTAATCGCTACCGAGCTTGCAACGTAAACTGAAGAATAAGTACCAATAAACACACCAAATAACAAGGCAGTAGCAAAACCGTGAATGGTTTGTCCGCCCCACACAAATAGCGCAATCAATACCAAAATGGTGGTGATTGACGTTACAAGTGTACGATTAAGTGTTTGCGTTAACGACATGTCGATAATTTCAATCGTGTCGTCGATGCGTACTTTACGGAAGTTTTCACGAATACGGTCAGATACCACAATAGTATCGTTAAGTGAGTAACCAATTACCGCCAATATGGCCGCTAAAATAGTTAAGTCAAACTCTAACCCTAATACAGAAAACAAGCCAACAGTAATAATTACATCGTGTAGTAATGCCCCCACTGCGCCCACAGCAAAACGCCACTCAAAGCGAAATGCCACGTAAATCAAAATACAAATAAGCGCAGTTAACATGGCAAGGCCACCCTGCTCTTTTAAGTCTTCCCCTACGCTTGGACCTACAAACTCAATACGGCGCATTACTACGCTTTCATCAGCTTGCTTTAAGGCAGTAATCACTTGATTACCAATAACTTCGGCTTTTACTTCACTGCCGCGCGGCGCTAAACGCACCAAAATATCTTGGCTAGAACCAAACAGCTGCACTGAGGCATCGGCAAAACCGTTTTCAGCTAATACTGAGCGTACTTTTTTCAAATCTGCAGGTTGCGAAAAACCAACCTCTACAGCAGTACCGCCAGTAAAATCTAAACCAAAGTTTAAACCTTTGATAAAAATTGAGGCAAACGACGCTAAAATTAATAGCGTAGAAAAACCCATTGCCACTTTACGAAGTGACATGAAACGTAGGGTTTTACCACCCAAACTTAAAATTTGCATGTCCGCTCCTTAAATTGAAAGTTTATCAATGCGCTTACCACCAATAAATAAGTTAATTACCGCACGGGTACCAACTATGGCTGTAAACATTGAAGTTAAAATACCAATTGCCAGCGTTACGGCAAAACCTGCAATTGGGCCGGTGCCCACTGCAAATAATATAATGGCCGCAATTAGTGTGGTGATATTGGCATCAAATATAGTACTAAAGGCGCTATCGTAACCAAAATGAACGGCTTGTTGCGGGCTACGACCATCGGCCAGCTCTTCACGAATACGCTCAAAAATAAGTACGTTAGCATCTACTGCCATACCTACGGTTAATACAATACCGGCAATACCTGGCAGCGTTAATGTAGCACCTGGAATTAACGACATTACACCTACAATAAGTACTAAGTTAGCGGCAAGTGCTATGTTGGCAACTAAACCAAACCCTTTGTAGTAAATAAGCATAAAGGCAAGCACAAACGCAAAACCAAGAGCTACAGCTGTCATACCCGCTTCTATGTTTTCTTGGCCTAGGCTTGGGCCTACTGTGCGCTCTTCAACAATTTGAATTGGCGCAACTAGTGCTCCGGCGCGTAATAGCAAGCTTAAGTTGTGAGCTTCGGCTGGGTTATCAATACCTGTAATACGGAATGAGCGGTCAAGACGAGCTTGAATAGTCGCAACGTTAATAACCTCTTCTACCTTAATAGGTGGAAGTGCTTTACCGTCAGCGTCTTTTTTGCCCGATGGCTTGTACTCTATAAATACCGTGGCCATGCGCTTACCAATAGCGCGTTTGGTAAAGGCATTCATTTTTGCCCCGCCTTTGCTATCTAAGGTAATGCTCACTTGTGGGCGCTGGTATTCATCGTTGCCTGATTGCGCACCTGTGATATGGCTCCCTTCAAGAATGACACGCTTTTTAAGTACCACAGGGTAACCATCGCGACTCATGATCATTTCTGTGCCTGCGGGAATACGCCCTTGAGCAGCCGCACTTGGGTCAGCATTTTCGTCTACTTCACGAAATTCAAGCGTGGCCGTTGCACCTAAAATTTCTTTAGCGCGTGCTGTATCTTGTACACCTGGTAGTTGCACAATAATACGCTCAGCACCTTGGCGCTGTACGTTAGGCTCTGCAACACCAATTTGGTTAATACGATTACGAATAATGGTTTCGTTTTGCTTAATAGCGTAGTCACGTATTTCTTTAAGCTTTTGCTCACTCATAGTGGCAAAAAATGCGCGATCGTTACTGCTATCATCAATGTATACGTTTAGTGGGTAGCGCGATGCTAAGAAGCGTTCAGCCGCCTCTTTATCTTCTTCGGTACGCATTTCTACACGCATACGCTCAGACCCTGCTACACGGCGAACACTACGGTAACGAAGTTTTTCTTCGCGTAGGTCGCTACGAAAATCTTGTTCCATTTGCTCTAGCTGATTATCTACCGCGGTTGCCATGTCGATTTCCATGGTGAAGTGAACACCACCACTTAAATCAAGACCTAGCTTCATCGGGTTACCACCCAATGATTTTAACCATGCTGGTTGAGCGGGTGCCATATTAATAGCAGAAATATAATCGTCGCTAAGAGAATTACGCAGTAAGTCTTGCGCTTTTAGCTGTTCTTCAACATTTTTAAAACGCACTAATACTTGGCCGCCTTCAAGCACGGTAGACTTAGCTGTTACATTATGTTGTTTGAGGGTTGCGTTTACTTTGTCTACTACACTGAGATCGACATCTGCACCTTTTGCCCCCGAAACTTGTATAGCCGGATCGCGGCCATACAAGTTTGGAGAAGCATATAAAAGGCCAATGGCTACCACAGCTAAAACAAGTAAATACTTCCAAATTGGAAACTTGTTTAACACAGGCATGTCCTTTTTATTTTTATAGTGACTTCATTGTGCCTTTAGGCAATACAGCAGATACTGCCGATTTTTGTACTGTAACTTCAGCTTGCTCATTTAAAGAAATCACGATGAAATCTTTATCTTCAGCAATTTTTACGATTTTGCCAACTAAACCGCCTTGGGTAAGTACTTCATCACCTTTAGCCATCGCACTCATTAAGCTTTTATGTTCTTTAACGCGCTTAGCTTGTGGGCGGTAAATTAAAAAGTAAAAAACCAAACCGAAAATAGCTAACATAATTAGCATTTCCCAACCACCACCTGCAGCAGGTTGACCAGCAGCGGCGTGTGCGTTTGAAATAAATAAACTCATAATACTTCCTCTATATTTTTAAATTTTAATTTATATCTGCAAGCTCTGGCACTTCTTGGCCACGGCGAGCATAAAAATCACTAACAAATTCTTCTAGTTTACCTTCACTAATAGCATTGCGTAGGCCTTCCATAACACGCTGATAGTATCGTAAGTTATGGATTGTGTTTAGTCGTGCGCCTAAAATTTCGTTACATTTATCAAGGTGATGTAAATAAGCACGCGAGTAATTTTTACAAGTATGGCAATCACACTCAGGATCAAGCGGACCAGTGTCTGTTTTATGCACTGCGTTACGAATTTTAATTGTGCCTGTAGTAATAAATAAATGACCATTACGTGCATTACGCGTAGGCATTACACAGTCAAACATATCAATACCACGGCGTACAGACTCAACTAAATCCTCAGGTTTACCTACACCCATTAAGTAGCGTGGTTTATCCTCTGGCATTTTGTACGCACAATGATCAAGAATATTCATCATTTCGTTTTTAGGCTCACCCACTGATAGGCCACCTAATGCGTAACCATCAAAGCCAATTTCTTCTAGGCCTTTTTGTGATTGTGCACGTAACTCAGGGTACATACCACCTTGAATAATACCAAATAAAGCTGATGGGTTGTCGCCGTGGCCTTCTTTAGAGCGCTTAGCCCAACGAAGCGATAGCTCCATAGACTCTTTAGCTTCTTTTTCAGTGGCTGGGTATGGCGTACATTCGTCAAAAATCATCACGATGTCTGAGCCTAAATCACGCTGTACTTCCATTGATTTTTCAGGCGACATCATAATTTGGTCACCATTTACCGGCGATTGGAACAACACGCCTTCTTCGGTAATTTTACGCATAGCGCCAAGGCTAAATACTTGGAAACCACCCGAGTCAGTTAAAATTGGAAAGTCCCAATTCATAAAGTCGTGTAAATCACCGTGTTGCTTAATGATTTCAGTACCTGGGCGTAACATTAAATGAAAGGTGTTACCCAAACAAATTTGTGCCCCTGTGGCTTTAACTTCATCTGGGGTCATGCCCTTAACAGTACCGTAAGTACCTACTGGCATAAATGCAGGCGTTTCTATTACACCACGGTCAAAAATCAAGCGGCCGCGGCGCGCTTTTCCGTCGGTGCGGTCTAATTCAAATTTCATATCATCCTCAATGTCGGAAAAACAGTCCAACAAGCTATAATTTAACCGCTCGATTCTACCCTTTTTGCCCCGCTATTACTATTAGCTGCGCTAAATTCACTACGTATTAGCACAGGCAAATAAAAACCCAGCGTGTGCGCTGGGTTTTTAGTAAGTGTACCGATTATAAAGGTGTTTATTTACGCGTTAAAAACATCGCATCACCATAGCTAAAAAAGCGATACTTTTGTTCAATAGCGGTGTTGTACGCACCCATAATGTTATCTTGGCCGCTAAAGGCACTTACTAGCATAATTAGGGTTGATTCAGGCAAGTGAAAATTAGTCACCATGGCATCAACTACATTAAACTGATAACCCGGAAAAATAAAAATATCGGTGTCGCCAAAATAGCTATCTAATTTACCGCCGTGTATTTTTGCTGCCGACTCTAGCGAACGCACTGAAGTTGTTCCTACTGCAATTACACGCCCGCCATTTGCCTTAGTTTGTGCAACAGCCTGTACCACGCTGTCAGGCACCTCAATGTATTCTGAGTGCATTACATGCTCATCTACACTTTCTACACGCACCGGCTGAAACGTACCCGCGCCTACATGTAGCGTAACAAACGCCATGTTTACGCCTTTTTGTTTTAGTGCCGCCATTAACTTATCGTCAAAATGCAGCCCTGCCGTAGGCGCTGCTACGGCTCCAGGTTTTTCACCATAAACGGTTTGATAACGCTCGCGGTCAGCCTCGGTGTCAGGGCGGTCAATATAAGGAGGTAAAGGCATGTGACCAATATCGTTTAGAATATCGAGTACATTTTGACTACGATCGAATTCAAGCTCAAATAACGTATCGTGACGCGCAATCATGGTCGCTTTTGCTTTGCCTTCTAAAATAACTTCGTTACCCGGCTTTAACGACTTACTAGCTCTTACATGGGCAAGTACGCGGTGTTCATCAACTACACGCTCTACAAGCACTTCAACTTTTCCGCCAGAGGCTTTTTGACCAAACATACGGGCAGGAATAACGCGGGTATTATTAAATACTAATAAGTCACCTTCGTTAACTAAATCAAGTAGGTCGCTAAACACTTTGTGTTCAACGTTGCCAGTTGAGCCATCTAGGGTTAGTAAACGGCTGCTGGTTCTGTCTTGTTTAGGAAAACGAGCAATTAATTCATCAGGTAAGTCAAAGCTAAAGTCAGCCACGCGCATAGTCGGTATTCCACATCAATAAAATCGCGCCAAGTGTATATCTATCCTGGGCTAAGCTCAAGATATCTACAACAGTTGAGAGGATTCACCCTATTTTAGATACATTTGAGTAACTACTTTAAATAATCTTGTTCTTATTAGTAAATATCATTATTCTTACTGCCTTTGATAATAATGGTTTAGTTTTGGGGTTATAAAAAAGTGGCAGATAAGCTGAAGTTGCTCATTCTAAACGCAAGTAGCGAAGAACGCCGAACTATACGCGCCACTTTAGAATACTTAAACGTATTTGAATTCATAGAAGCCGCAGATAGCCAAGATGCGCTCACCCTATTAAAAAAACAGCCCGTAAACATGATTATCACTGGTTTAAGCGTAGGGAAAATAGATGGCTGGCGCTTTTCTCGCATGATCCGCTCAGGCTTACTTAAAACACCTAAAAATACCCCTATTTTACTTATTCCGCCAATCTACTGTGAGCGTATAGCAGAAACCACCGCACGGAGTTACGGCATAGACGCTGTACTGCCCTTTGAGCACCAAGACATGTTGCCGCAGGTGTTGGCAAATGTATTATCTACACATTTAGAAAAAAGTAGCCGTCTTAATTTACTCTTACTAGAACCAATAGCGCAAAAAGCCGATGAAATAGCGCAGCAACTTAAGCTCAATTTTGCTATTACCCATGTTACATCAAGCCAAAGTGCTTTAAATGCTTACAACCAACAACAATTTGCTATTGTATTGCTTGATGCAACCGCGTCGCGCGCTGATACTTCAAGTCTTTTAGTCGAAGAAATACTACAACATAACCCTAAACAAGCCATTGTCACTATTATTGACAATAACGATGCAGACTATGCAGAGCAATTACTGTTGTCAGGTGTGACTGACTTTATAAGAGCGCCGTACGACCCGTCGTTTTTAAATAAGGTGTGTGACCATGCTGCGCGTCGTGAAGACTTTATGGTGAGTTATGCTGAGTTTGCACAAAAGGTTGAGCAGCTAAGTATTAGCGAAGTTCGCTACAAGGAGCTGTTTTCGGCGCACCAACGTATTTTACTGCATTTAAACACGGTGGTATTAGAGCTCGACCAACGAGGTAAAATTCGCTTTATAAACCCCGCTTGGGAAACACTAAGTGGCTTTGGGGTTAAATCGTCTTTGCAAAAGTCTTTAATCGACTATTGCTCAGATGAATGCCAAGTAAAACTAAATACGACCATTAACGATATTCTTAATGGCGGCACACAACAGCAGCAAGTTGAAATTCAACTTAATCATAAAAATGGCAATCAGATTTGGGTTGAATGCCGGTTACAGCTAATAAAAAACAGCAGTAATAATGCCACTATTACTGCCACAATCGACAACATACATGAGCGAAAACAAGCCGAGTTAAAACTGCGCCACTTAGCACTGCATGATACGCTCACAGGCTTACATAATCGTTATTATTTTGATCAACAACTTAATAAAATATGCCAAACCAAGCATACCTATGGTGGTGTAGAGCACGCACTTATTTATATCGATTTAGATCATTTTAAAATAATTAACGATAGTAAAGGCCATCAACAAGGCGATATAGTACTAAAAGATGTTGCCCAATTATTTGAAGCGAACATTAGCGCTAAACATTTAGTTTGTAGAATAGGCGGTGACGAATTTGCAGTTATTTTAAAAAATACCCAGTTGCTAGATGCTCACCTAATTGCAGAGAGTATTTGTAGCGCGATTGAACAACACGAGTTTAAATCAGAAGACCAAGTTTACTCAATTAGTTGCTCTATTGGCTTAACGCAAATAACGGCTCAAAATTGTGATCCGAGTGAATGCCTTAAGCAAGCCGACATTGCCCTATATATTGCTAAAAGTTTAGGCCGTAACCTAGTGCATTGCTACTCAAAAGAAGATGCGCAGAATAACACTCTGCAAACAGGACTTGAGTGGGGGCATGAGATCCGACAGGCGCTTCAACAGGACAACGTGGAACTACACTATCAGCCGATATGGGACTTTAAGGCCAATAAAGTGGCTTATTTTGAAGCGTTGCTACGTCTTAAAATAGACGATAAGCTTATTTTTCCTAATCAATTTATTCCCTCCCTTGAGCTACTTAACGATACTTTTTTGATGGACCAATGTGTTATTCGTAATGCTATTGCGAGCGTTGCTGAACACCCAGATTTAAATCAAGTGGCTATTAACCTTTCTGCTCAATCGTTTTTAGATGAACGCTTATTGCCACATATAGAATCGAGCCTAGAAAAATACCACGTACCGCCTTCGCGTATTATTTTTGAAATTACCGAGTCGGCCTCAGTCAACAACTTAAAAGCTACCCGTAAAATGATAGAAAAGCTAAACAGTTTAGGCTGTCATTTTTCTATTGATGACTTTGGTACAGGCTTTAGCACATTTAACTATTTAAAACAGTTACCTGCACAGCATGTTAAAATAGACGGCTCGTTTGTGCGTGACATGATTAACGACCCAATCGACTTAGCACTCGTTAAGGCTATTAACGATATAAGCCGCTCTCTTGATAAGCGCTCAGTAGCTGAATACGTAGAGAGCGAAGAGATATTTTTTGCCCTAAAAAAGATTGGTGTTGACTACGGACAAGGCTATTTTATTGCCCGACCCGTCCCTGTAGAAAAAGTACAATCGACGCTTAAAATTATTTACCAGAAGAAACCTTTTACCCAACAACAGCCTAGCGTCAGCTAAACATTTTTAAACAGTTTTAAGCATTTTATTACTATCATTATTGCACTTATTGCCTATACTTTACGTACCACTTAGTAAATGTCTTGTTGTTTTGATGATTTAACAATAAAAACATGACATTACCTATAAACATACATGGCTAGCAATTACATAGAGGTTAAAGCTTGTCAGGTTTAAGGAGGAAGGTATGGCGCAGTTGATTATTTTACTTCTCGTAATACATTGTGTAATTGCGTATCAGTGCTATCGATACGCGCAGCTAAAGGGCTACCCAGTAGGCGTATTTGCTACTTTAGGCCTACTCCCGTATTTTAATGTAGTTGTGTGGATTTATTTACTTTTTCTACCCGAGCTAGAACCCTTTGAAAGCCAAACACATAGCAAACAGCAGCCGTTATAGGCTGCTGTTTTTTTGCTTTAATTTACTCTTGAAAGTAATTAGGATTAACCCTCAAAGTCCAGGCTGCATTGGCGAGCTAAAAACACTTCCAACTGCTGGCTGAATAATTTAAAGTCGCGAATTCTTCCCGTGGTTTTTCGCCACAATATGCCTATATCTCGGTAAGCATCACCTTGCGAGGGAGTTGCTATCATATTTTTATCTTTAAGAATGCCCGCATTAATCGCCATTTGCGGTAAAAATGTAACCCCTAGCTGATGCTCTACCATACTGAGTAAAGTATGTAGACTTGCAGCTTCAAACGGATTAATACAGCTTGAACGATTTAAGTGACACGCACTCAAGGCATGCCCTGTCATACAGTGCTCTCGCTCTAATAAAAATACACTCGCCTCAGGTAGTAAATTAAAGTCTTCAACGCCTTTAGCTGGGCTGTAATCTTTGTGGTGCACTAAACTAAAGTGATCTTTAGCCAATACTTGGGTATGAAACTTCTCTGTTTGATAAGGCAGAGCTAACAACGCTAAATCAATATGGCCGTGTTCAAGCTTATCTAATAACTTATCGCTGGTATCTTCAACAAGTACCAGTTCTAAATCACAAAAGGTTTGCTTACAAAAATGATACAAAGGCGCTGCTATGAAGCTTGCAATAGTAGGTATAACCCCTACCACTAACTTGCCACTGAGTGGCGTTAGAAAGCTTTTCGTTAACTCTTTTAAACTAATTGTATCGTTGATAATTTTACGAGAGCGTTCAACAACTTCTTCACCAATACTGGTAAACATGAGGCTACGATTCTCTCGCTCTATTAGCTGACAACCGAGTGTTTCTTCAAGGTTTTGAATTGCACTGCTTAAAGTAGATTGCCCAATAAAGCACGCACTTGCTGCACGGCCAAAATGCTGGTGCTGATGTACAGCTAATAAATACTGCAGCTGTTTAATACTTGGTAGGTTGGTCATTTTTTCTTTCCACAAATAAAAAGACCCCAACACCAAAGGCGTTGAGATCTTTTCAAGCTAAAAGTCTTTGAGTACTTTTTTGTTAAACCCCAAACGCGGTTCTTAGTACGTAGAAAATAACAATAGCAAGGGCAGCGCCAACTGGCAATGTAATTACCCAAGAAACTACAATGTTTCTGATAACACCCATGTTAAGAGCAGCAATACCGCGTGCCATACCTACACCTAATACCGCACCAACTAAGGTTTGTGTAGTAGAGATTGGCATACCAGTACCTGATGCAATAACAACGGTTGATGCAGCCGCAAGTTCTGCAGCAAAGCCACGGCTAGGCGTTAAATGTGTAATACCTTCACCTATTGTTTTAATTACTTTTTTACCTAAAATAGCAAGACCCGCAACAATACCAAAACCACCGAGTGGTAAAATCCACCATGCGATAGCCGCTTTTTTAGCGATTTCACCGTTGCTTTCAACAATGTTCACAACCGCAGCTAGTGGGCCAATTGCATTCGCTACGTCGTTTGAGCCATGCGCAAACGCCATACAACACGCTGTTAATACCATTAATACCGCAAATACTTTTTCTACGTTATTAAATTGCATTTGTTTATCAGCTTTAGGGTCGATATTTAAACGTGAAATCGCAATTTTACCAATAATAGCTACAATCACAGCAATCGCGATAGCAATTAAGTAGCCCTCTGTAGCACCTAGATTAATACCTATATGCTTTAAGCCTTTCTTAATTGTTACTAGCGCCATAATAAAACCCGCTAAACCCATGTACAGAGGTACAAAGCGCTTCGCGTTTTTAAGCGGTGCATCGGTATCAAAAATTAGCTTTTGCGCACTCATAAATATTAAGTAAGCAATAAAGCCTGAAATTGCCGGTGTTATAATCCAACTACCTACAATACCTCCAACTTTATTCCACTGAATAGCCTCTGTACCCACTGCAACTAATGCAAAACCTATGATTGCACCAATAATTGAGTGAGTAGTTGAAACAGGCCAACCTAAAAATGAGGCGATTAATAGCCAAGTACCCGCTGCAAAAAGCGCAGAGATCATACCTAAAACCATTAAATCAGGCAGCGCTGCAAAAGGAGCTGCATCAATAATACCTTTACGAATTGTTGATGTAACCTCACCCCCCGCTAAATAAGCACCAGCAAATTCAAAAACCATCGCAATAATAATTGCTTGTTTTATTGTTAACGCTTTAGAACCTACCGAAGTACCCATCGCATTAGCGACGTCGTTCGCGCCAATACCATAAGCCATAAAAAAGCCGACTGCTGCGGCAATTAAAACTAATACCGTGCCGTAAGATGCAATGATATCCATTGTGTAACCTTAATCTTTCGTTTGAACTGATTTGTATAAATTAACGAGCTAACATCAGCTCAAGACGTGATCCTACGCGCTCTGCAATATCTGCAAGCTCGCCAACCCATTCAATTATTTTGTATAAAAACATAACATCAATTGGGTTTAGCTCGCTTTCTACATCACGCAGTTGGCGGCGTACTTTAATTTGCATTTCATCCGTGTCTTGTTCTATGGCATCCAATTCTACGAGCATTTTTTCAACTAAGGTAACCTCGCGACCTTTAAAACCCGTTTCTAATAACTCTTCTAACTCATTAATTGCTTTTGATGCTTGTTTAGTCGCATCAACACAACGTGTTAGATAAGCTAAAAAGTCTGCCTGCATAGCGCTAGGAATAGTCATTTCACGACCAATTACGCGCCCTGCAATATCTTTTGCTTTATTTGCTATTTTATCTTGTTGAGTTACGAGTTCGAGCAGATCTGTACGCTCTACCGGCATAAATAAACCACGCGGTAATTGTAAGCGTATATCTCTTTTCATATCATCAGCTTCACGCTCTAAATTACGAATAGTTAAACGAAGCTCTTCTGCTTGCTGCCATTCTTCTTTAAATACGTGATTAAAGAAAGGTATCAAAGCTTTGCTTGCTTGATGAACTTTCTTGATGTGTTCTTCCATTGGTTTGATAGGAGATTTTGCAAATACCCCTAAAAACGCGTTTGTAGGCATAACTGACCCTTTAATCAAATTGATATGCTTTGCAGCATGAATTTTACAGTATTAGCCGCGATTGTGAACGCTTTTTATTATTTCACCGCAGCTAACAATGCATGAAGCGGCATTAAGCCGCTTTAATAAAAAAGAATGATAGAAAAAATATTACAACGATTTTTCTATATCCTCTTGAGATGTATGACGAATATCTTTTCCGTTAACAAAATATATAATGTATTCCGCAATATTTTGGCAACGGTCCCCAATACGCTCTAATGAACGTACAGACCATACTAAATCCATAATTTTTGGGATTGAGCGTGGATCTTCCATCATATAAGTCATAATTTGGCGCGTAATTGCTTCATATTCACGGTCAACTTTTGAATCTTCTTTATGTACTTCAAAGGCGCGTTGTACATCCATACGCGCAAATGCATCAAGTACATCATGTAGCATTTTTAATACTTGGCGTCCCATATTTTCAATATTCACTAATAAATCTTGCTGATCTTTAGTAAATGAGTCCAAAGCTACTTTAGCAATACGCTCAGCTTCATCGCCAATACGCTCTAAATCAGCAATCGTTTTAGCAATAGCAACAACCAAGCGTAAATCGCTTGCTGCGGGCTGGCGACGCGCAATAATGCGTGTACACTCATCGTCGATGCTTACTTCCATTGCATTCACTTTGTAATCGTTTTGGCGAACTTTTTGTGCTAGTTCAGCATCGTTACGGCTTACTGCGTCAAGTGCACTGCTTAGCTGTTGCTCAACTAAGCCACCCATGTTTAGTACATGGTTACGAACATTTTCTAGTTCTTGATTAAAGCGACCAGATATATGTTTGTTTATATTATGTTCCATAATTACCTTCTCTTAAATTCGTTCACAATAACCAAGCAAGGACTAGCCGTAACGGCCTGTAATGTAGTCTTCTGTTTTCTTTTTGCTAGGCGTTGTAAATAAGGTATTAGTATCTGAGTATTCGATTAATTCGCCCATGTACATAAAGGCCGTTTGATCAGATACACGTGCAGCTTGTTGCATGTTGTGCGTAACAATGACTACGGTAAATTTATTTTTTAAATCGTTAATTAGCTCTTCAATAACCAATGTAGAAATTGGGTCAAGTGCCGACGTTGGTTCATCAAGTAATAGTACTTCAGGCTCAATTGCAATTGAACGGGCAATAACTAAACGCTGTTGCTGACCACCCGATAGCCCAAATGCGCTATCATGTAATCTGTCTTTTACTTCATCCCATAGTGCCGCACCACGAAGTGATTGCTCTACTACTTCATCTAGCTTACGCTTTTCTTTAATACCCTGTAAGCGTAGGCCATAAACCACATTTTCATAAATCGATTTAGGAAATGGGTTAGGACGTTGAAACACCATACCTACGTTACGACGAAGCGCGGCCACATCGACCTTTTTATCGTAAATGTTTTGACCATGAAGTAATATTTCACCTTCAATACGACACACATCGACTAAATCGTTCATGCGGTTAATGCATCGCAACAGGGTTGATTTACCACAACCCGATGGGCCGATAAACGCGGTTACCTGACCTTTAGGAATATTCATATTCACTTTGCTAAGCGCTTGCTTTTCACCATAGTAAAGATCAAGGTCCTTAATCTCTAACGCTTTTTGGTCATCAGTTAAGTTTTCTAAGTCTAACTTCAAGCCTGTATTAGCTTGGTTTACTTGTGGAGCGACTGTAATCATGTTTGTTACCTATAATTCTTTACTAATTAGTGTTCAAGCGATCTGAATTTTTCACGTAAATGATTACGTATGCCTATCGCTGTTATGTTGAGGGTAATAATCACCGACACCAATAAGAAGGCCGTTGCGTATACCAGCGGGCGCGCCGCTTCAACATTAGGGCTTTGAAAGCCTACATCATAAATATGAAAGCCTAAGTGCATGAACTTTCTATCTAAGTGAAAATATGGGAAGTTACCGTCAAGGGGTAACGTAGGGGCCATTTTTACAACACCTACCAACATTAATGGTGCAACTTCACCGGCCGCTCTCGCAACAGCAAGTATTAAACCTGTCATGATTGCAGGGCTTGCCATAGGAATAATAATTCGCCATAAGGTTTCAACCTTGGTGGCTCCAAGCGCTAATGAACCATCGCGTACTGTACTTGGAATACGCGATAAGCCTTCCTCAGTTGATACAATAACAACCGGTAATGTAAGGATAGCTAATGTAAGTGCCGACCACATTACACCGGGTGTACCAAATACTGGTGTTGGTGCGGCTTCGGGGTAGAATAATTGATCAAGACTTCCCCCAAGCATGTATACAAAAAAGCCCAGTCCAAATACGCCATAAACAATAGATGGCACACCGGCAAGGTTTATTACCGCAATACGAATCATCTTAGTTACTGCATTTTTAGCTGCGTATTCATGCAAGTAAATTGCAGCAACTACGCCAAATGGAGTCACAATAACAGCCATCAGCATTACCATAAATACAGTACCAAATATTGCAGGAAATACGCCGCCTTCGGTGTTAGCTTCACGTGGGTCGTCTGATACAAACTTACCCAATTGTACAAAGTAATGGCCTAGTTTTGAGAAAAAGCCCATGTCGTTCGGCAGCCAAACATCAAGTACTTGATACAGTGGAATGGTGACCACTTCACCGCGCATATCTTTAACTAATACTTGGTCACGCTTGGCTTTTTTACGCAGTGAAAATAGCTCTTTTTCAAGTACTGCGTATTCATTACGTAACTCGGCACGTGCCTGGGCAAGCTCAGCAACGCGCTCATCGGTTAGCTCGTCATCAAGTAGGTAGGCTTTTTCTTGTAGGCGTAAACGCTCAAGCTCGTAGTTAATATGACCAATTTCGCCATTTTGTAAATCAAGCGCTTCATCGTTTAAATCAACCGCACGTTCTACTAACTCATGTAATGTTTCGATTTTATCGCCAGTAACTGGCTTTCCATCTTTAATTACACCTTCTATGTAACCATAAAAGTTACCGTTTTTACTACGCTCAAATACAGCAAGCGTAGCCGGTGTACTTTGCTCAGTAATATCAGTTTCTAAAATCCAGCGAAAATCTAAATCTACAAATTCGCGGTTACCTGTTTTTATAAGTAAACGCTCAACTTCATCTTTATTAAAGCCTGAAACATCAATACCGGTTGCCGCTAAACGTGCCGTAGGTACGAGCTCTCGGTCGTAAACTTCACCAATTATGGTTTGTTTTGAAATAGACCCTTCTAGCTCAAATTGAACCACCTCCGATGGCCAGAAAAAGCTCAACCCTTTCCAAGCTATCATTGCTAATAAACCAAGAACTGAGATTAAGCTGATGCTTACTGCACCGCCTGTCATCCAAATCCAAGGAGAACCAGACTTAAACCACTGCTTTACCATGTCGTGTCTCTCCACTTACATTGAGCTGTATTTTTCACGCAGCTGCTGACGAACAAACTCAGCCACTGTGTTGAAAACAAAGGTGAATATGAATAGTACAAATGCTGCTAAGAATAGTATTCTATAGTGCGAGCTGCCTACTTCTGATTCAGGCATTTCTACCGCAATGTTTGCAGCTAAAGTACGCATACCTTGGAAAATACTCCAATCCATAATCGGCGTATTACCGGTTGCCATTAATACAATCATGGTTTCGCCTACTGCACGGCCAAGGCCCATCATCACAGCAGAGAAAATGCCTGGGCTTGCTGTAAGTAGTACAACACGCACTAGCGTTTGCCATTGTGTAGCACCAAGTGCAAGTGAACCATTTGATAAGTGTTTAGGCACACTAAATACGGCATCTTCCGCAATCGAAAAAATAGTAGGAATAACCGCAAAGCCCATCGCAATACCCACAACTAACGAGTTACGTTGGTCAAACGTCATACCAAGTTCATTGGTTAAGTATTGACGTACATTTCCATCAAACATCCAAAGCTCGACTGTTTCGCTCATCGCGAACGACAGCCAGCCAATAAATAACACGACCGGAATTAGCAGAATAGAATGTGACCCTTCAGGGATTTTATGGCGAATACTCGCTGGTAACTTAGTCCAGCCTAGTGCGGTGGCTAATACACCTAATGGCAATAAAATAAGTAAACCAACAATGGCAGGTAAGTGCTCTTCTATAAGTGGCGCTAACCACAGGCCAGCTAAAAATCCGAGTATTACTGTAGGCAGAGCTTCCATAATTTCGACGGTCGGCTTTACCACTCTACGTAGCTCACTCGACATAAAGTATGCGGTGTAAATAGCAGCAGAGAGCGCAATAGGCACTGCAAACAGCATGGCGTACAGCGCAGCTTTTAAGGTACCAAACGAAATAGGAACTAAAGAAAATTTAGACTCAAAGTCATCGCTTGCTGAGGTAGATTGCCAAATGTAGCCTGGCTCTGGGTAACCTTCGTACCATACCTCTTGCCACAGGGCTGACCATGTAACCTCTGGATGTTCATTATGAATCTCTAATACGGTTAGTTGGTTATCGGCTAAAATTAGCGCTGCATTTGAACGTGGGGCTATAGCAAAGTTTTTAATTTCACCTTCACTGACTTTACCTTGCCAAAGTTTTGCCTCGCTTGTGGTGTAATAAATACCTAACTCACCGTTACTACTTGTTGTAAAGAAAGTACGACGATAAAACTCAGTGAAAATATTCAGCTTACTTTGCTTCGTTGTTTCAAACGAGCGAATTTTTTGATACTCACGACCGCTATCCGTGTTCACCTCAAACCACTGCGAGACTTCACCATTGTCGTTTGCCAACATTAGCGAGTTAGCACCAGCAAGCAGCTGGGCTGATACTATATTAGCGTTTTCTTCATTAGCTGACAGTAACTGGATCTGTTCTACATCATCTGGATAGCGGGTATCGTAAACATAAATTTGATTAGCTGAACGCACAAAAGTTCGGGTGGTATCCGGCGAAATTAATAGCTCGTCTATACGCCCATTTACATCAAGTTCGGTGCGCTCAACTACCCATTCAACTTCACCAGTGAACATGTTTTCCTCAGCCACAAAGCTACTAAACAACACGCGCTTGTCTTCGGTTAAAGCAACAACAGCTGTTTTATCTTCATAATGGCTAAATGCAAAGCGCTTGATGGCTGCACCTTGATCGTCAACTTCTAATGCCATTTCGCCAAGAGGGTAATCTAGACGCGGTGTTAGCTTTCTTTGATTATTTGGAAAAGTGACTAAAAACTTAGGTGCGACAAGCATCACTGAGCCATTTTCTAAGCCAAACGCATAATGCCCCTGAAACGGCGCACTGTTTGCAAAGCTTGATGCATCACTTGGTAGCTTAGCGCTTAATGTTTTAAGCTTTTGACCAAAGCTGCCATCTTGCACACTATAAAAAATGACCTCGCCTTGCTGGGATAGTAAAAAGGCAACCTCTGTTTGTTCCTCAACACCTAAGCCCACGATTTGATCAGCATTAGTAACGTTAAAGCTGTTACGCTTTTCTACTTTTGCTGACTCAAAAATTGGTTGTACCACATAAAGAAGGTAAAAGAATATTAATAACAATGCTATTAATACCATTACTCCGCCTGCGGAAATACCCCACTTTGCAAACCGGTCTTTAAATAGACGGCTTCGATCCGTATTTAAAGTCGGCTTATTCGGATTGGAAGTCATCAACACACCCTTTAATTCTGTTGTTGCGCGAATTATATTTCATCAAGATGACAGTAATGTTACAGATGTAATAAATACCCGCTGCAAGGCTTTAAAACAGCCCCTTTATTAGGTACTCAATAGCGCGCTTTGCAGTATTTAGCTCATCTATATTTATACGTTTATTACGCATTACCTATTTACACTTTTATGGTTAAACGAAATACGTACTGCTCAAAGCGAGTGAAAACTGGGCGTTCCTGAGCAGAAAGCACAATACGATGACACTTATTATCAAAAGTGCTATAAAATTGTTAATTGATTCAGTGTGGATTTATGTTTTTGTAGGAACTAATTTGTGCTTTTATTGGACAAACAATTTAACGCAGACAATACTAAAACTATGTATAACGAATGAAGACAACAGCGCTTAAGCTAAAAAAATACAACGATAAATATACAAATAAGTAGTAATAAACGAGTAGTTTTCTATGCGTTTATTTTACCCCCTACATTGATAGAAGCATTACACATAATTAATGCCTACGCATTTACATTTTCAGGCTTAGAGAGAGCTATTTATGAAGCAGTTGGTGATCACCATTTTAGGGCAAGACCGGCCCGGATTAGTAGAAAGCATTTCATCTGTTATTTTGCAAAATAAGGGAAACTGGCTAAGCAGTAATTTAAGCCACTTACTTGGTCACTTTGCAGGTATTATTCAGGTTGAAGTAGCCCAGGAACACTTTGAAGCATTACAAAATGCATTAAATGCCTTACCTAAACTCGATGTACGTATTGAAACCGGCAACACAGAGGTAGAGCCAAGCAGCAAAGAACAAATAAACTTTGTTATTACCGGCAACGACCGACCTGGTATTGTACAAGAGCTGGCAAGTGTAATACGCCATAAAGGCGCAAGCATCACTCATTTAAACTCAAGACAGCAGAGCGCGCCAAATTGGGGAGTGCCTATTTTTAGTGCTGTCGCCACGGTTACTTTACCCAGCGGTATGAACAAAGAAGAAGTGATTGATGCGCTTGAATCAATTACCAGTGACTTAATTGTAGATATTGAAGAGGCCTAAACTAGCACGCCCTTGACATAAAAATGACACGGCAGTCATTTTTATGTCATCTAACTGGCGTAAATTTAAATAAAAAGGGCTGATTATTACTCGTATTATCGCTTTTTACATTGCAATTCCCCTAAGCGTATACACAGCCCAAATTAAACTTAAAGCATATCCTAATAATGGAATAGAGATGAATGCCCACATAACTCCCTCTCAAACAACTGAATATTTTGCCAAAGAGCTAAGCTGGCTGTCATTCAACGAGCGTGTGCTGCAAGAAGCTAAAGATAAAAATAACCCAATTATCGAGCGCATGCGTTTTTTAGGTATTTTTTCTAATAACTTAGATGAGTTTTTTAGAGTACGTGTTGCAGAGGTAAAACGCCGAATTTTACTAAATAAACTCCCCGATGCTAACTTTGAAGAAGACGAAATACTACTTAGCGAGATACAAAAAAAAGTGCGTCAGTTAGGTAAAAAGTTTAACCACATTCATCAGCAAGTATTAGTCGACCTAAACCATCATAATATTCACGTGAGCCGCCCTGATGAGCTAAGCGTGTTTCATTTAAACTGGCTAAAAAATTATTTTCATGAGCACGTTCTACAGCACACCTCTCCTATTTTACTAAACGAAAACAAAGATTACTCCGACTATATAAACGACACCATGACCTACCTATTTGTAGAAATGAGTGATGAAAAAAGTTATTACGCCATGCTTGAGGTACCCACCGACAGGGTTGATCGCTTTATAAACCTGCCTCCAGAAAAAACCCGCCGCCATAAAACTATTGTGATGCTTGACGATGTAATCACTTACTTTTTAAATGATGTATTTAGTAGTTTTTTTTCCTATAAAAGCATTGCCGGTTATGCAATAAAATTAACCCGCGATGCCGAGTACAACCTAGATGATGAACTAGAAGCTGGCTTGCTTGATAAAATGTCCAAAGGATTAAAACAACGTATTTATGCCGAGCCGGTAAGGTTAGTTTACGATCAAGCCATGCCTGAAAGCATGCTCAAAGTGATGAAAAAGCGCCTCGGTGTCACGCATCATGATGCGTTAATTCCTGGGGGGCGTTATCGTAATTTTAGAGACTTTATAACGTTCCCTAATGTAGGGCGCCAATATTTAGAAAACAAACCCCTTCCCGCATTGCAAAGTAGTGCATTTAAAAAGCACGCCAGTGTATTTGATGCCATTAGTGAGCAAGATATTTTACTTTATTACCCCTATCATACCTTTAACCATGTGCTTGAATATGTGCGCCAAGCGGCATTTGACCCCAAAGTTACACAAATAAAGGTAAATATCTATCGTGTAGCGAGTAAGTCTAGGTTAATTTCTTCATTAATTAATGCCGCTAAAAACGGAAAATTAGTGACCGTTATGGTCGAGTTAAAAGCACGTTTTGACGAGCAAAATAATATTGAATGGGCAAAGGTGCTAAGCAGTGCAGGTATTAAAGTGATTTTTGGTATACCAGCATTAAAAGTGCACAGCAAATTATGTGTCGTGCACCGTAAAGAAAAAGGCCAAATAGTAAAATACGCTCATATAGGCACAGGCAATTTTCATGAAAAAACAGCCAAAATTTACACTGACTTTAGCTTATTTACTCGCCACACTGGCATTTGTGAAGAAAGCGACAGCGTATTTAGATTTATAGAGAGCAGTTATAAACCCTTTAAATTTGACCACCTGATGCTTTCGCCAATAAATGCCCGTGAAACGCTGCTTAATTTAATCAATAACGAAATTGACCATGTTAATAACAACAAACCGGGCAAAATTACTGTAAAAGTAAACAACCTCGCTGATAAAGAGCTGGTAGATAGGCTTTACCTTGCTGGCAAAATAGGGGTTAAAATTAGAATTATTGTACGTGGCATGTGCTCACTTATTCCTGGTATGCCTCAACTTAGCGACAATATTAAGATAATTAGTATCGTTGACCGCTTTTTAGAGCACCCTCGGGTCATGGTATTTGGAAATAATGGCGATGAAAAAGTATTTATATCCTCTGCTGATTGGATGACACGTAACCTAGATCACCGTGTTGAGGTAGGCGTGCCTATATTAGATGTTAAGTTAAAACGGCTCATAATTGATATATTAGAGCTACAATTTAAAGACCGTACCAAAGCACGTATTATTGATAGCGAACAAAAAAACGCTTATGTAAGACGGGGTAACCGTAAAAAAATTCGCTCTCAAATAGCCATTTACGATTATCTAAAAAAATGGGAACACACTTATTATAATGAATGATCATCCTTCCATTGCTGCCGTTGATTTAGGTTCCAATAGCTTTCATTTAGTGGTTGCTCGGGAAGTGAACGGCACTTTGCAAATTCTACATAAAGAAAAACAACGCGTTTATTTAGCTGATGGATTAGATGACAAGTTTCGCTTAAGCCAGGCAGCCATCGGTCGTGCTTTAGTGGTGCTAAAGCAATTTGCTAAAACGTTGCACGATTTTCCTGCCAGTAACGTAAAAGTGGCGGCTACATACACCTTTAGGCGAGCTAAAAATATTAATGCCTTTTTAGCACAAGCAAGTAATGTGTTTCCTTTCCATATCGATGTAATCGCTGGACAAGAAGAGGCGCGCCTTATTTATCAAGGTGTAGCACATTATATTCATAATGAAGAAAACCGTTTAGTGATCGATATTGGCGGCGGCAGTACCGAGCTTATTATAGGTAAACATTTTAAGCATAAACTTTTATCTAGTCGCAATATGGGTTGCGTAAGCTTTACTAAGCAGTTTTTTAGCGATGGTAAAATAACGGCCAAACGCTTTAACAAAGCGCAAATAAAAGCCGAGCAAGAGCTCGAGGCTATTTTTTCTACTTATGTAAATGAAAATTGGCAATCAGTAATTGGTACCTCAGGCACTATAAAATCAATATTAGCGATAATAAACACTGCCAATACGCAACAGCCTAAAATCACCTTTGACAATTTACTCACTTTAAAAGGGCAGTGCATTAGTGCTAAACACATTGATAACTTAACTATTGCAGGGCTCACACCTGAGCGCCAACAAAGTATATGTGGTGGCTTAGCAATTTTAATCGCAATATTTACAGAGTTTGCCATTAAAGAGCTTACCTATAGCGACTTTTCATTACGAGAAGGGTTACTGCACGAAATGCAGCAGAAGCTGGCCGACAAGGATATTCGCTCAAACACTATTAATAATTTAAGTGAGCGCTACACCGCTGATAAAACACACGCAGCACGTGTTGCGGATACGGCTATTTGGCTTTATAAACAGCTAAAAAATGTGTGGTATCTAGATAACAACGATGATGTTGCGTTGCTGACGTGGGCAGCAAAATTACATGAAATTGGTTTATCCATTAACTCTTCAGGCATTAACAAACACAGCGCTTATATAGTGGCAAATAGTCAATTACCCGGTTTTACGCAGCAAGAGCAACTTATTTTAAGCTCACTTATACGCTTTTATCGTAAAAAAATTAAACTGACTGAGCTGCCAGAGTTTTTAACTATTTCTCAAAAGCACGTACTTAAGCTTATTGTTATTTTACGCTTAGCTATTTTATTTAATCAAAAACGCCAAGTTAGCTTAAAGCCAGATATGGAAATAAGCGCAAGCAACTTAGGGTTGTTTATTAAATTTAGTAATGGCTACTTGCAAGAGCATACTCTACTTCAAGCGGATCTTGAGCAAGAACAACTCTATTTAAAAAAAGCGGGGATTGAGTTTGAGTGCATTTAGTAATAAAAAGCTCGCTTAAAGCGAGCCTTTACATGTTGGGCTTACATATCCATATGGCGGTTTGAGCTTTGCATCATTTGCTTAATGCCTTGCTTCTCGAGCTCTAAAATTTGCTCGAGCTTTTCTTTACCGTTTTCTGTTTCTGCGCGCTCTAATAAGTACTCGTAAAGTTCGATTACTTTTTTATGCTGCTCAGAGAGATAATTTTGAATAACCTTTTCATCAAACTCTTGGTCTTTGCTTATATCCTTAAACGTAATTAGCTCGGGGTTATCTGCAAAGTATTCGTAGCTGTAAGTATCTAAAGTATTGATCTCAGTAATTGCTTTAAAGCCAACTAGGTCTTCAGCTAACTTTTTTTCATAATCTAAATAATAGTCCACTAGCATTGCATTACGTTCGTCAAGCAACTCCTTAACGCTGTAAAAATTTGCCGCCATTTGTGTGTGAAATAAAACGGTCCAATCGTACACTTCTTTAATTGTTTTAACTTGCATGTGCATTCCTTACTGAGTTGACTGTATAAGCGATGAGTTGCGTAAAACGTGCCAACATAAACTTTATTAAAAACAACGAATTAAATAACAAAAAAGAGGAGCTAGGCGGTTTATCTGGTACAAGTTACAAAATACGGGTAATTTTTATAGGGCAATACAAAGCGCATTGCCCCGAGCTTTAATGAGAAATATGCCGCTTTTTCCACAGTAAATACACGGCAGGGATAACTAATAATGTAAGTATAATCGCACTTAACATGCCGCCTACCATAGGCGCAGCTATCCTGCTCATTACTTCGCTGCCAGTGCCTGTACCGTATAAAACAGGTAATAAACCAACAATAATTGTCGCTACCGTCATCATTACGGGGCGCACTCTTAGCCCTGCACCTTGCATAATAGCGTGTTGTAGCGCTTGTAAGTTAAATGCAGTTTCGGTTTGCTCGCACTGCTGTTGTTGCGCTGTATAAGCTTGGTTTAAATATACAAGCATAATGACGCCTATTTCTACGGCAACACCAGCCAATGCAATAAACCCTACACCCACTGCCACCGAAAAGTTAAACGCTTCAAAGTACATTAGCCAAATGCCGCCCACCATAGCCAAAGGAAGGGTGGCTATAATAATAAGTACTTCGCTTAGGCATTTAAAATTAAGGTATAGCAGTATTACAATAATCGCGAGTGTAAGCGGTATCACATAAGTAAGCTTTGCTTTTGCGCGTTGCATGTATTCGTACTGCCCTGCCCACGTAATTGAATAACCAGCAGGTAATTGTAGATTATCGCTAAGTACCTGCTGTGCTTGTGCTACATAGCTGCCAATGTCACTGCCTTTAATATCAATTAAGCTCCACCCATTTAAACGCGCGTTTTCGCTTTTAATGCCGGTAGGGCCATCTTCAATAAATACTTTAGCAACATCACCAAGTGCAATATGTTGTCCTGATGGTGTAATAATAGGTAATAATTTTAAATCTTCAGGCGAAGAACGAAAGCGCTGCGGGTAGCGTAAATTTACCGGGTAACGCTGTTGCCCTTCAATTGTTTCAGTCACGTTTGAGCCGCCAATGGCAGTGGCTACAACCTGTTGTATGTCGGCTATATTTAGATTATACCGTGCTGCTTTTTCGCGGTTTATATCCACTTTAATATAACGCCCTGTGGCCACACGCTCTGAATACACAGAGGCTGTGCCAGGCACATCTTTTAACAACTGCTCAATTTGCTGCCCAATGTTTTGAATTTCTAACAAGCTTGGGCCTGCAATTTTAATACCTACGGGCGTTTTAATACCGGTGGCAAGCATATCAATCCGTGTTTTTATTGGCATAACCCACGCATTTGTAAGGCCCGGTAATGCAACTAAGCTTTCTAGCTCGGCTTTAATTTTTTGCTTCGTCATGCCCTCTCGCCACTGTGATTTGGGCTTAAATTGAATAAAGGTTTCAATCATTGTCAGCGGTGCGGGGTCGGTAGCGGTATCAGCTCGCCCTATTTTGCCAAATACAGTTTTTACTTCTGGCACTGAGGCTATGAGCTTGTCTGTTTGCTGTAAAATTTTTCGTGCTTCACCAATAGAAAGCCCTGGGTAAGTTGTTGGCATATACATTAAGTCGCCTTCATCTAGCAAAGGTATAAACTCACTGCCTATTTTATTTACCGGATAAAAGCCTATAACCGTCACTATAAATGCAATAAATAACGTACTTTTTGGAAATTTAAGTACGGTGGCTAACAGCGGTTTATACCCTGCAACCAAGGCTCTATTAACAGGGTTTTTATGCTCAGAAATGACCTTACCCCGAATAAAGTAGCCCATTAGCACCGGCACTAAGGTTATCGCTAAACCGGCAGAGGCTGCCATCGCATACGTTTTTGTATAAGCAAGCGGGGCAAACATGCGCCCTTCTTGCGCCTCTAAAATAAATACAGGCATAAAACTTACTGTAATAATGAGTAAACTAAAAAATAACGCAGGGCCGACCTCCGTGGCCGATTTAGTCACTATTTGCCAACGGTTTTGCTTGGTTAGTGGCGTTTTTTCCATATGTTTATGCATGTTTTCTATCATTACAATAGCACCATCTGTCATTGCGCCAATGGCAATAGCAATCCCGCCTAACGACATAATATTCGCGTTTACACCTTGCCAATACATCACAATAAAAGCCATTAATATACCCATAGGCAAGGTTATAATAGCCACCAGCGATGAGCGCACATGAAATAAAAATACCACACACACTAAGGCAACAATAATGAGCTCTTCAAACAATTTACTGCTCAGGTTATCGACCGCGCTTTTTATTAACGTGGAGCGGTCGTAAACCGGTATTATTTCAACCCCTTCGGGTAACCCTTGTTTTAATGACTCAAGTTTTGCTTTTACCCGAGAAATCGTTTCTTGGGCGTTTTCGCCATAACGCATCACCACAATGCCACCCGCAACCTCGCCTTCGCCATTAAGCTCTGCAATGCCTCGTCGCATTTGTGGGCCTAAGCGTACATTTGCTACATCTCGTAATTGTAATGCACTTCCTTGGGCATTAATTCCTAATGGAATGGCTTCTAAGTCGGCGACACTTTTAATATAACCTGTGCTGGTTACCATGTATTCAGCTTCAGCCATTTCGATTACTGAGGCGCCAGTTTCTTGATTACCTTGGCTAATAGCCGTTTGTATCAAACTAAGAGGAAGGTCATGAGCACGTAACTTAATGGGGTCTACAACCACTTGGTACTGCTTTATCATGCCACCCACAGTGGCCACTTCAGATACCCCTTCAACGCTTTGTAGTTCAAATTTTAGAAACCAATCTTGCAAGCTACGAAGTTGGCTAATATTGAGCTGATTTGTTTTATCAACTAACGCATATAAATAAACCCAACCCACTCCTGTGGCATCGGGTCCAAGTTGCGCTTTTGCGCTAGTCGGCAAGCGGCTTTCTACCTGACTTAGATACTCTTGAACGCGGCTGCGGGCCCAGTAAATATCGGTATTTTCATCAAAAATAATATACACATATGAGTCGCCAAAAAACGAAAAACCACGCACCGTTTTAGCGCCAGGCACAGACAGCATGGCCGTAGTAAGCGGGAAGGTAACTTGGTCTTGCACTACTTGGGGCGCTTGGCCTGGGTAGCTGGTTTTAACAATGACCTGTACGTCCGATAAATCTGGAAGCGCATCAACGGGAGTCTGTTTAACACTGTAAATACCCGCGCCAAATACAATAATACTCAGCAACAAAACGAGAAAGCGATTAACGATCGACCAGCGAATAACAGCAACTATCATAATGACTCCCCATGCATTGAGTGATGAGCTACGCCTTTGCCAGTGGGGTGTTCAGCAATTTTGCTTATTACAAATTCACCGTCGATAATGCTAAAGGTAAAATTAACCTGCTGATTAGGGGAAAGCGCATTAATATCAAGCGCTTTAGCAAGTATAAAGTCCATCGTAGCGGGGCCTCTGTTCCATTTAGCAATAGCCTCTCTACTAATGTTAATTACCCGCTGGGCTGGGTTTATATTATTTATGGTCCCCATTACTGTGGCTGTTTGAACCGCTTCAGCCTTGTCTATTTCCATATCAGGCATATTGCTTATCGCTTGAGTGCTTGGTGCGCTCATACGCTCAAAGTCTGAGTCCTTACTCGACTCAGAGTCTATTAAAAACTGCGCAGCAGTCACAACACTATCCTCCTTGGTAATGCCTGATAGAATAGCCACCTCTTGTTGACTAATTTGCCCAACCTTTACTGCCACGGATTTAAAGCGTCCATTGCCTAGGGCAAGTACTACTCGGTTTTGTGCACCTGTACGAATAAGCGCTTGCTTAGGTATAACAAGTTGCGCTGAGTTACTGTGTGTGTGAATGCTTACTTGAGCAAACATATTAGGTTTAAGAAGCCCGGCGGTATTTTCAAAACGCAGCCTTACACGTAGAGTACGATTTTGAGTATTAAGCGCTGGGTAAATGTAATCTACTACACCCTGCCACTGCTTACCTTGGATGTAATCAAGTGTCATCGTCACAGGGAGCCCTTTGGTTACTAAAGCTGCTTGGCGCTCAAATACTTCTGCCTCTACCCATACTTGCTCTAATTTAGCGATACTCATCATTGAGGTGCCGGGCTTAACATAAAAACCTTCACGTATATTAAGCTCATCAAGCACGCCACTTTGACGCGCGTAAAACGTAATGTTTTGCATCACTTTTTTATTTTTTTCTAAGCGTTCTATAAAGCCATCAGACACATTTAGCGATTCTAAACGCGCTTTGGCAGCCCGAAGCAATACACTGTTTTTTCTATTTACTGCGAGTAAAAACTCTTCTTGCGCGTTCACAAGCTCAGGAGAGTAAAGCGTGTAAAGAGGCTCACCAGCACTAACGGGCTCCCCTTGCGCTTTTACAAATAACGTTTCTATCCAGCCTTCTACTCGGGGATGAATATGGGTTACCTGGTCTTGGTTGTATTGCACATAACCGATTGTATTAATATTGCTTTGCAGCGTTTTAACTTGCACTTTACTGGTTTTAACGCCTAAGTTATTAACCACTTCAGGTGATATTTTTATAGTACCTGGGCTGTCGTTTTCAGTGTTTGCATACACAGGTACTAGCTCCATACCCATTGGCGACAGGCCTGGCTCATCACGCCTATAATTACTGTCCATTGGCGCAACCCAATACAACGGCTTCGCTTTTTTACTATCAGCGGTTGTGGCTAAGTGCTCTGTGTCATTAATCAGCCAGCGATTAGCAATAAACATTAACGCGGCACCAGTAAGCAGTGCTACAAGGTATTTTAAGTTCGTTTTCATTTTTTACCCTCGTAACTCAGCCATTACTAGCGAGTCTAAACTGGCTGCGTAATAATTTAGGCGAGCAATAATAATATGTTTGTCTATTTGAATATTAAGCGCATCTATTTTGGCATTTAGCTCACTAATACGCGCACGCATAACATCAGAAAAGTCGCCATCATCACGGGTGTACGCGTTTAAAGTAGCCTGCGCTTGTTGTGACATTTGCGGTAATAATGTGTTTTGATAAAGCGTATGGCGCTGCTTAATTCGCTCAAGCTGGCTAACCTCTTTAAAGTACTCCCCTTTTAGATTTTGTAGCGCCACGCGTTTGTCGGTTTTAATGGCTTCTACAGTGGCAATAGCGGCTTTAACTTGCTGATCTTGCCTGTTGTCGGTAAATAAAGGCAAATCAATACTCACGCCAACCGAAAGTAAATCAGCACGCGATTCACCAAATTGATTATCAGCGCGGTAGCCATAACCCATATTTACGCCAAGTTGTGGCTTATAGCTCTGTTTAGCAAGGCTCACTTGTGTGCGTTTAGCGGCTATACGCTGATCTATTGCCACCATAGAGGGGTGCGCCATAAGTAACTTAATGAGCTCATCAAGGTCTAAGCTATTAAATTGTGCAAGCGGAGCTGGCGCTGCAAAAGCCTGGCTTAATGGTTGGCTTAATATGCTGTGTGGTAACCACTGGACTAACCCTTGTTTAGCGGCGTCTAGTTGCTGCGCTAATATAATCAGTTTATCTTCAAGGCGCGTCAGCTCCAATTGTGCGCGAATAATATCTTGTTGGCGGGTTTTGCCTAAGCTACTGGAGTAACTGGCTTCGGTAACTTCAATTAGCTGGGTAAACAATGCTTTATCTTGTTCAATTAACGCAATACTTTGCTGTGCTCTGTAGGCATTTAACCACAGTTCCATCACCCTCGCTTTTACTTGCGCCTTTCGCTGCGCCCTCAGCCACGGCTGCTCAAGTGCTTCTTCTTTTATTGCTTGCTGGCTAAGTGCCAGGCTATTACCACGGCTAAAGCTTTGGCTTATACCCAGTTTTAACTGCGTCATGTTTTCTTGATCAAACGCAAAGCCATCTACGGGTACGCTTTGTAAACCTATGCTCAGTACTGGGTCTGGTAAAGTACCTGCAGCAATACTTTGCGCTGTGGCGGCGGCTTGCTTTTGCTCACTGGCGCTCAGCCACGGCTCGTTATTGAGCGCCATGTTTATGGCATCCGTTAAATTAAGGGTGGGTACTTTTGCTATGGCATCACTATTAAATACAGCACCAAATAAGGTGGCACTTAGTAATACAGCTTTAAAAATTACAGTGCGGGTCATTGCCTGCTCCATCTAAAATTAAAAATAAAAATCTTAAATTAACAAGCAGAACAGGCGCTTTAAGCCAATATAGCTAAATTTCACGCATACCAATGGTAATGAGTTATTGAGTATTTATAGCAACAGTTAAATACAGTGATAACAAGGCATAAACATCGCCATGTAGGTGTTCTACATGAGAGGTTTATAACGCTGTTAACGCTTTATTTGGCACGCTAAATGGCTTAATAATCAGGTCGATTGGTATCACACCTATTCTGCGTTTAAGCAAACATAGGAGGGCGATATAAGGTATTACTGGGAGGGGAGGAGAGACCGCTATTAAACAGGGTAACTTTTTCACTCGATAACGAAAAAGCAGTAAATAAGGCTGGGTACGTTAGAATAGAGCTGCTTCCACAGCCATTTATTGGGCAATGACACTCACTTTGAATATCGGCTTCATCATTGCAGCAATCCATTTCCATCATACCTGTAGGCAATTTACTCTCGCTCATTACATGTGTGGCATGCTTTGCTGATAGGCTCATATGTGGCATTTCGCACTGCTGATTTACAGACGCGACGGCTTGCCCCACAAACGTGAGTAACATCACAACAACGAGCAAATTTGAGTAAAAACGCTGCAAAACTAAGCCTATTAAGTAAATTACCCAATAATAATATTTGAGTTGTTGAGCGAACTCAAATGATTAATTTTCTTTTTTAGGCGGGGTAATTAAGCTACTCGCTAAAATAGCAAAAATACAATAAGCACTAAAATACCAAAACCCCTCGCCAAACGTGCTATGCATAATGAGTAAATCGCTACTTTGGCCATGTGCATTGCCTGCCAAATAAGTCACTATTAACGCAATAACAAACACATCCACCATGCTCCACTTGCTCAGCGCGCAAATAACTACACCTAACTTATTTTTAAATACGCTGGCCGACAAGCAGCAATACAGCAATTGCATCAGTAGCTTTAAACATGGAATCACAATAGAGAACAACCCAACAAGCACCGCTACAAATAAATTATTATTGCTAGCCAGCTCATTAATAGTCCCCCATATACTTTGGGTTTTATTGTACGCGTTTATTTCACCTTCTAATTTATCAAGCCCTAACATGCTAGAGAACATCATTAACATACTGCGGGTCCGGCCATCGCCTTCCTCGGCTAACATGTCTATCCCAACCTTAGCCAGTTGCGATTTATCAATGTTACCCTCAATCGTCAATACGGGCTTAGTAACCCCTGGGAATAACAGCCCTAATGCAACCACAATACTTAAAATAGATAACCAATTACGCATATTTATTCTGCTATAGCCTCAATAATTTCGTCACTATACAGCACTGCATCAAGCACATAATTAAAAATATGCCCTATATGCAGATCACTGTTTATTGCTGGCATTAGTGTCGCTATTTTATCCATTTCATCTAGTTCAAACGCTCTAATAAGCGCAAGGCTTTGCCCTAAAATGCCCTCATTGTTTAATAATGCCTGGGCAATACTTTCATCTAACGAAAATTCTTTAACAATAGCTTCAAGGTCTGTATCTAAAATTGCATCCATTACCGAAAATAGCCCAACCAAATAGCCTTGGCCAACCAATTTTGGATAACTCTGACCTAACAATAGCGCAATAAACTGGGCTCTGGTTAACGCAAGCTTTGTAAGTTCTGTCGGTTTATCAGCGCCTAACTCACTCAGTGCTAAAACGCGAACTAGCTGCCTGATGCTATCCTCTCCTAAATACACAACCGCTTGCGATATAGAGGTAATGGTTAATTTGGTACTACTCGAGCGGGCATTAGCTAACTTTAATACACGCGCTGTAATGGCTACATCTCTGGCTACTCGCTTTTGTATTTCATCAAAGCATAAAGATTCTTTTGCCGTAAAGCGCAGTAAATCAAACACAATCACTTTGCCCGGCTCCACATCTTTGTAGGTGATCATTTCAGGACGTGCAAAAAAGTAACCCTGAAATAAATCGCAACCCGCTTTTTTTAACGAATGAAATTGCGCATGTGTTTCTATGCGCTCAACAATCACTTTTGCATGCGGGTTAGCGCGTTTAATTTTTTTTATCCGCATATTGGTCTTAATTATTACATCGTCCATTTCAATTTTGATGTAATCAACATGCGCAAGTAATGGCGCCCACTTATCGTCACCATCGTAATCATCTAAAGCAAACCTGTACCCCTCTTGCTTGAGCGCTTTAACGCGTTGAGTAACCTCTGCTATTTTGTTTGTACGCTCAACGATTTCTAACACACAATTTTGGGGCACTAGCAATTTTGGAAAGTTTTCTAAAATAGTGGCGGAAGAAAGATTAATAAACGCTAAGTGATGTGCTGTAAGTTTATCTGGCCCTAACATCATTAATGTATTAAAAAATAAGCGGCTAGTTGCTTGCTCATCAGAAGTCCCCACAGGAAATGCGTTATGGGCTGAATCGCGATAAAGTAGCTCATAGGCAAACACATTCTGCTGTGCATCAAAAATAGGTTGCCTTGCAACAAACTGCGTTAGCTTTTGCCCGTTCTCAAAAATATTTGTAGGGTTCACTTATAAAAACCTATCTTATTTAACGTTGTTTATTACAATTAAGTTATATACTGTAATTCAACTACCATGAAGATTCTAGAATCCTTGCATGTAAAGCTAAATTACATAGCACTCACTCATAAAAGTTTAGCAAAGGTTATTTATTTGTTTTTTTTAAAGTTGTTTTTATTCTTATTTATTGCCCACCTTGCTACATTTGCCAATGCAGAGCAAAGCCAGCCAGAGCTTAACTATAATGTTAGTGCATCGGGCAGCCATTACCCTTTTTACACCAGTAACCCAGAAAACCCTGGTATTTTGCCAGAAATTATTACCGCTTTAATGGCGCAGGCAAATATTACCGTCAATCATGTGGAGCTACCCACCAAACGCATTGCCAAGTATTTAGAAAACGGCTTTATAGATTTTGATGTGTTCTCTTTAAAATGGTTAGCCCAAAACGAGCGGGATAATCCTTACTATGTTTTTTCAGACCCGCTGATCCCCGCAACTGAAATGATTATAGCTTTACCTAATAAAGTGGCGCAGTATCAAACTGAACAAAGTTTATATTCGAAAGAGGTTGGTACCGTACTTGGTTACGATTACCACGATGATGAAAAATATAATCGCGTCGACTTTCCCTCTGAAAAAGAGCTACTAATTGCATTATCTAAAGCGCGTATTGATGTTGCCATTATGGGGATTCACACCGCAGCGTATTGGTCTAAGCAGTTAAATATTAAAATTGGGTTTGGCGCACAGCATTCGCACGGATATTTAAGAGTACGGTTATTAGCTAAGCATAAAGCCCTATTGCCTAAAATAAACCAAGCAATTGCTTACTTACACAGCAATGGTTATATAAAACGTATCGAAGATAAGTACATAGAGCCAATACCCGCACAAAACTTAAGGGATTAGTATCGCCCTGAGCCGCCACTGGGGTATAATACGGCCAAATGTAAACCTCCTCCTATATAAGAATGCCTTATGAGTATTGAAAAAGCCTTAATCGAGCGCAGCAATAATCAGTGTGAATTGTGCAGCGCAACCGAACACTTATCTGTTTACGAAGTACCTCCTGTTACCGAAACCCACTCAGATAAATGCATTTACACCTGCCAAACCTGTAAAGATCAAATAGAAAACAACAGCGAGCTTACCCCAACACATTGGCACTGTTTAAACGACAGCATGTGGAGCCAAACGCCTGCCGTACAAGTGGTAGCCTATAGAATGCTTACACGCTTAGCTGTTGATAGTGGCTGGGCACAAGATGCGCTAGATATGATTTACCTTGAAGAAGACACACTTGCGTGGGCCAAAAAAGCCCTTGCTGAAGATGACGATATAAAACATGTAGATAGTAACGGCGTAGTACTTCAAGCTGGCGATACCGTTACGCTAATTAAAGACTTAGATGTGAAAGGCAGTAGCTTGACCGCCAAACGCGGCACAGCAGTACGCAACATAGGCTTAACAAGTAACCCTGAGCATATTGAAGGGCGTGTAGAGGGCCAACGCATTGTTATTTTAACTAAGTTTGTCAAAAAATAGCTTTATGCTAAGGCGCATTAGCGCCTTTTTATGCCTTAAAAATTAAGCCATGATTAAGCTCCCTCCCCCTACACTTACCAGCAATACAGGAATAAGGAGCGCAAGCATGGCTAAACATCAATTGAGGTTTCAACAACGCATATTTACAAGCTTAGGTTTATTAGCACTAAGTGCATTCACATTAGCGGGCTGTGAAAAACCCGCTAACGAGTCACAATCTACAGCACAAGAAAAAAACGTGATGGGATTGACCGCTCAAGTAAGCTATAAAGATCGCAGTATGCCACGCCCAGGGTCGCAACTGATCGTAACGCTATCGGATGTATCAAAAGCAGACGTAAAAGCCGAAATAATCACCCAACAAATCCTAGATATAAACAAAGCGCCACCGTATACCGTAGAGCTTGCGTATGATGACAACAACATTGTTGATAAACACCGCTACAGCCTCACAGCCAGAATCATTAATAAAGACAAGGTTCTTTATACCAGCACAAGGCAGTACAACCCTTTTAAAAATGCAAAATCAGGGATCCTTCACGAAATTGAGCTTGAAAGAGTCGCCTCACCTAAAAGTGATGTAACGCTTGCAAATACATACTGGAAGGCAGTGACAATTAATGCACAAACAGTCAGTGTAAGAACAAAAGAGCCGTTCATACAATTTGATAAAGACAACCGTGTTAACGGCTTTTTAGGATGTAATAACGTCAGCGGCAGCTACAGTACAGAGCAACATTCAATATCGTTTAGCCAATTAGCAAGCACAAAAAAAATGTGTTCGCAAAGCATGGAGCAAGAAGCAGCGATGTTAAACATGCTCAATAACACACAAAAATGGGCTATAGAAGGCGAGTCTTTAGAATTAAAAGATAGCAGTGGCAACACGCTTGCCACCTTTAATGCGGTCTATTTTAATTAAGTAAAAGCCCAGTTAAACTGGGCTTTTTAGTGCGCGTATTTAAATACTCTCACACACTATTCATCTACTAACTGCTCGCTTCGGTAAAAGCCGCTAGGTTTACTTAAAAGCTTAACAAGCTCAGGTAGCACGTTATCCATTGTTTGCTTTAATTTCCAGGGCGGGTTAATCACTATCATACCTGAGGCAGTCATACCGTGTACGTCAGTGTCAGCCTCAGTACCTAGTTCAAATAATTGAATATTACGCATGCTCGACTCAATCAGACCTTGCTCCATATTATTGATACGCTCTCTATCAACAACAGGGTACCAAATCATATAAGTACCTGTAGCAAAACGCTGCTGCGCCTTTATCAGCGTGGTAACAACTGTATCGTAATCGTCTTTAATCTCGTAAGGCGGGTCAATAAGTACACATGCTCGGCGCGAAGCAGGCGGAAGTAACCCTATTAATCCGACAAAACCGTTTTCGCCACGTACGCGAATAGAACGCTTACCTTGCATGTTTTGCTCAAGTAACTGCAAATCGCGCGGATGTAATTCAAAAAACCAGCCTTTGTCTTGGCGGCGCAGGTAATGCTCAGCAATTTTTGGCGAACCGGGGTAAAACGCCAACTCATCCCCATCATTAAACGATTTAATTAATGAAATATAATCGTTTAGCGCCTCGTGCTCACTGCTATGCTGCCAAAGCTTAGCAATGCCCTCTTTGTATTCTTGTGTTTTTTGCGCATCTGATGAACTTAACTCAAAAAACCCCGCACCAGAGTGGGTATCAATGTAATCGAGGGGTTTATCTTTAATGGTTTGATATTGAAGTACCTGTGCAAGTACTAAATGTTTAAGCACATCGGCAGGGTTACCTGCATGAAAAGAGTGTCTGTAACTAAGCATGGATGATTTTCGCTATACGCAATTTAATATCGGCAGTGAACCACAAGCTCCGTATTTTGGCAACCTATTCACCGCTAAGCGCGCAGTTAAGTGAACCATTTATGAACAAAAAAGCCCCTACCCTGAATTATCACTTAATAAACAATAAAATTGTGCTAAAACCACCGTAAATGCTGGCAAAACAACACACTTTGCTTTACATTTGCATGACATTAATTACAGTTATATGAGCGCCTTTATGAACAACACAACTCTTCAACAACTCGAACAACTGATTGACTCGCTTATCGAGCGCAACAACCAATTACAAACGGATGTTGCTAGCTTAAAAGAGCAAAATGCAAAGCTAAGTGATGAAAACGAAATTTTACAACTAGAAGCCCTTGAAAACGAAGAAAAGCAAAAAGATGCTAGCTCTACGTTAACAGGCTTACTTGATAAACTACAAAGCGCACAACAGGCAAGCTAATGTCTGAGCTGCAAAACCAGCGGGTCACAGTTGAGTTGCTAGGTAAAGAGCAGCAGTTTGCATGCCCTGTTGGGCAAGAAGATGCATTAATAGCAGCAGCAAAAAATTTAAATGACTTGGTTGAGCAAACAAAGCAACGCTCATCAGTTCGCAACGAACAACAAGCGATACTTTTAGCAGCACTCACACTTAGCCATGAGTTACTAGAAGCTAAAACGCACGCCAGTGTAGAGCAACAACAGCAAGATCAACTCATTGATAAACTCAGCCAATGCTTGGCGAGTGACCCAACAAAAAAATAAAAAGCGCCCCGTGCGCTTTTTGTTTATTATGATAATAAATAAATGCTGCGCAGAGACACACAATGACGTTAAAACCCCTTTTAGTAACTGTAATCCCCGCTCTTTTTATTACCCTTAGCCTATTTTCTCAATCTACTCAGGCAGCGGTTACTTGGCAGCAAATTAACGACAATGTGCAATTTTTAAAACAACAAAATAAGCTACGCTTTTACGATTCAAACCAAGTGCTCATAGAGGGCGAACAATGCGCACTAATGGTTGATGCAAGCGGGAACTTTGCAGCCGTTGAAGCACTGGCAAAACAGTTAAAAAAACGCCTTAAAACCCCGTTATGTTATTTAGTAGCGACCCACTTTCATGACGACCACTTGCTAGGCATGGCCGTATTACAAAACGCCTTTCCAAAAGCACAGCTAATAGTGCATAAGCAAGTAGCCGATAACTTTGCCACATACCAGCAGGCGTACGATGATAAGTTAGCAGGCTATGAAAAAAGTATAGAACTGAGCTATCAGCGCTTAGCCACATTGCCCGAACAACAGCAAACACAGTGGCGCGAAAAGCTCTCTTTAGCTAAACAGCGTTTTTTACGTTGGAAAACCTATAACTTAGAATCACCTACAACTGTAATTAGTGAGCCACAAAGTATTGATTTAGGGAACTTTGCCGTACAAATAAAGCCCGAAAAAGCCCATACAAACGGCGATTTAACGCTCAGTACCAATAATGGCGCGCTGCTAATAGGCGGCGATATTGTGGATTGGCTACCCTACCCTGGTCACGGTCAATTACAAAATTGGCAAGCCCTACTCAAACGCTATATTAATCAGCCTAATTTGCGTACAATACTTCCCGGCCACGGCGAGGTGCTTAAAAAAACGCAACTTCAGCAACCTTTATTGTTTTTAACAAATTTAACTACCCATGTTAAAAACAATAAAAAACAATCACTTGATGAGCTAATCAACAGTTTCCCTGTGGATGTATTAGCGCCGTACAAACAAGAAGCGTTAAATACAAAATCGAGCCAATTATTTTTACAAGCAGGGCTCAAGCGCGCTCAATTAACTCAGCACACGGAATAGTGTTAACAAATAAAGGTACTTTTAAAAGAGATGATAATTCGCGGATTGTGTTTAATTTTTGCGTGTATTTTAATGTTTGGTTGCAGCTCCACAGAAAATGCAGAGCCTGTTGAAGCACCACAGATTTTCACTCACTTTGAGCCAAGCTACGAAAACCAAATTGACCTTGAGCCAGCAGAGCCAAAACAATTACAACAAGCAAAGCCTGCCCCGCCGGTAAAAGCAAAAAAAAACGTTGTAAAAAAACGCCTCGCGAAAGCTAAAAATCTATGGGTGCATATTGCCAACAACCTACATTTTACGGTGTATCAAAATCGCGCCTTAAAAAAGCGCATTAACTGGTATTTAAAACAACCTAACTATTTACCCACTGTAAATAAACGCGCCGCGCCTTATTTGTACCATATAGTAAAAAAAATTGAGCAAAAACGCCTGCCTATGGAACTGGCTTTATTGCCTTTTGTAGAAAGTGATTTTAGACCCACCATTGCTTCGTCGCAGCAAGCGGTAGGCGTTTGGCAGTTAGTGGCCGCCACCGCACATCATTTTGGGGTTAAATCCGATCAGTGGTATGACGGACGACAAGATGTACTTGCTTCCACCGATGCCGCACTTGAATACCTTAGCTATTTACACAAACGCTTTGATGGCGACTGGCTTCACGCACTAGCGGCATATAACAGTGGTGAAGGCCGAGTTAAACGAGCCATTGAGCGAAATAAAAAACGCGGTAAAAGTACCGATTATTTTTCTCTAAAGCTGCCAAAAGAAACGGCCGACTACGTGCCTAAACTGTTAGCGCTAAGCTACTTAGTAAAGCACCCGCAAAAAGGCTTTAAGCGCCCTAAACTTGCTAATAAACCAATAACAACCCTAATGAACATTGGCCAACAGTTTGATTTTTCGGTCATTGCTAAGCTCTCTGGGGTTGGCTCAAAACAGTTGCACGCGCTTAACCAAGGTTATTTAAAAAATCAGAGTTCACCTAATGGTCCCCATTCATTGCTTTTACCTATTGGCCAAGAGGCACTGTTAAAAAGTCAGTTTTTTAAGTCTAATTTTGCAGGCGAATACATCGTTAAAAAAAATGATACGCTATACAGTATTGCAAGGCGCTTTAGCATGTCGGTAAGCGCGTTAAAGCAGCTCAATGGCAAACAAAATAATATGATAGGGATAGGTGAAAAACTGTTTGTTGGACAGCCTAAAACGCTCCCCAAATCGCTCACTATAGATTATCAAATTAGTCCATATTTGGAGCCTCAAGAAGTCGTGATCCCAACCATAGAAATAGACTATGAAGTAAAACAAGGCGATAGCTTGTGGAGCATTAGCCAGCTTTACGAAGTGCCGCACAGCGATTTAGCTAAATGGAACAACTTAAGTGCCTCAAGCATTTTAAAGCCTGGCACGCAATTAACGCTATTTATTCCCCAGGCAGAACAACCCAAGCAACCGCAGCAAAAACAAGATTTACTGCAAGATCTACAAAAATCACTTATTCAACCACGCTGAGTTTATAAAGCTCGGTATTTCGCGTAAAATCGGCGTTTAACTTAGTCAAAAACTTAAAGAGACAAGCATGCAAATTAGCAAAAATTCAGCAGTTGAATTTCATTACACCTTAAGCGAAGCGGGCGAGCAACTAGAAAGCAGTGTAAACCACGCGCCGCTTAGCTATATTCATGGCAGCGAAGGCATGCTTCCTGGCTTAGAAAAAGCCCTTGAAGGCAAAGCTGCGGGCGATAAGTTTAGCGTAACACTTGAACCTAGCGAGTCATACGGTGAGCGCGTTGACGATTTAATTCAGCGTATTCCACTTAAGCACCTACAAGGTGACGTAAAAGTGTGGAAACCAGGTATGACTGCGATGGTGCACTCAAACCAAGGGCAGCACCAAGTAACATTAGTTAAAGTAGGCCGCTTTAATGCAGATTGCGATTTAAACCACCCGTTTGCAGGCAAAACGCTAACGTTTGATTTAGAAGTGGTATCGGTTCGTGAAGCAACCAGTGAAGAAATTTCGCATGGCCATGTTCACGCAGAAGGCGGCTGCGGTCACTCTCACTAGTCACATCCCTAAAATTAGGAGCAAGTATGTCTAAGGTTGCTATTGTTACAGGCGGTACAAAAGGCATTGGATTAGCAGTTGTAAAGCGCTTTATTGAAAATGGCTACACGGTGCACAATTTAGATATTGAGTACAGCGAGCTAGGTACTTTTCACCAATGCGATGTGAGTAATGTTAGTGCTGTAAAAGCATGTATTACGGCCATTTGTAATCGAAGCCCGCGCATAGATGTACTTGTTTCTAACGCTGGTAAACACCTCAGTGCTAGCATAGAGGATACCGATGAGGACACCTTCGATGCGTTATTTGCATTGAACGTGAAAGGGGCCTATGCGGCTGTACAAAGTGTACTACCAAGCATGAAAGCGCAAAACAATGGCGCCATTATTTTAATAGCCTCAGATCAGGCAATAATTGGTAAACCTAACTCGTTTGCCTACAACCTGACAAAGCATGCTCTGGCTTCTATGGCAAAAACCACAGCGCTTGACTACGCGCAATTTAATATTCGCGCAAATGCGGTATGCCCAGGGACAATAGAAACCCCTCTATTTCATAACGCCATAGATGCTTATTGTAAAAAAAGCGGTGCTAATAAGGCAGATATAGTGGCAGAAGAGGCAAGCCTTCAACCCCTAAACCGCTTAGGCCAAGCTGATGAAGTTGCCGCGCTAGTTAGCTTTTTAGCAAGTGATGATGCAAGCTTTATAACCGGTAGCCTGCAAAGTATAGATGGCGGCTATACAACACAATGAGCACATGCCGATGAGCCAAAAAATTATTGACCCCCACGTGCATTTTTTTAACCTTGCCGAGGGGCAATATACCTGGCTGCAAGGCGAAAACCCACCAGCATGGCCAAATTTAGAGTTAATAAAACAACCTATTAGTGAAAAAAAGCTAATAGGGAGCAGTGACTTTACCCTCGCCGGTATAGTACATATAGAGGCTGGTTTTGATAACAACGCCCCCATTAACGAACTCAATTGGCTAACGGCGCATTTAAAAAAGCTCCCCTTTAAAGCCATTAGTTACGCACAGTTAGATTGCGTACCTGTGCAATTTGAAAAAGCAATTAACGACCTTGCACACCCGCATTTAATCGGCATACGGGATATAACCGAAGGCGCAGACGCACAGCGATTATTTAACCCCGCTTGCTTTGGTAATTTGCAAACTCTTTGCCAGCAAGGGCTGCATTATGAAGCGCAGTTTGAGCTTGAAAATACTGTCGTAGCCGCTCAGCTTGCTCGTTACGCTAAGGCGCTGCCTCAGCTAAAAATAATAATAAACCATGGCGGCTTACCTAATAATATTAATAACTGGCAACAAAGCATTCGCATGCTAAGCGCGTACACTAATATAGCGATTAAGTTTTCGGGTTTTGAGCTTTTAGCGTTAAATTTACAACAGCAGCAATACTGTTTTGACACTTTGTTCTCGTACTTTGGCGAGCAGCGTATTATGTTTGCGAGTAACTTTCCGGTTTGCCAAATTAACGCAAGCTATAATGATGTTTGGCATAGCCATCAAGCCTTATGCAAAACAAATAAAATATGGCATAACCTCAGCTACGCAAATGCTAAGCATTTTTATAATATGTAGGGCGTGTTGATCTATATTAAATTTAACCACTTACTTAAATGCGGCAATGACTATGACACTACATTCGCGATTATCAGCCCTTGGCATCTTTACTATTTTAAGTGGTTGCGCGTCTAACACGCAGCCTACTCCTAAGCTGCATCATGCCTTACTTACCGCGCCAAATAGCCAAGCAGCTTCGCGTGTTATAGAGCGCCTAATGCATATAAAAAACATAAAACTTGCTGACGATGTATTTATGCACTCCAGCACCTTTACTCTTAAAAACACTAACCGTAGCGATATAACGGCTAATCAGCAGCGCAACTTTCCCGATCAATTTGAGCTAATGATAAACAATAACCGCTGCTATATACGCCACCTTGATAGTAAAGCCACCGCTGAAATAAACAGCGTTACGTGTTCAATTAACCCTTCTAATTAATCCCTTAAAATATTCAAGCGTTATTGCTCATAGGTATTAGGTGCGGTCACACAGCTATAAAGAAGCCGGTAAGTGAGCTATCACTTACCGGCTTTTACTTTTAAACAATAGTATTTAAATAACGCTTAGGCTATTTAATTTCTACACGCTGCGAGCGCATAACAATCTCATCGTTTAATTCAATGCCTAAGCCTGGCTCTTCTGATACTTCAAAAAAGCCATTTTTAGGTTGTGGATCTTGTAAGCACAGCTCTCGGTTCCACTTTTTAATGGCATAAGTATGATGCTCATGAATCAAAAAGTTTGGAATAGCGGTTTCTAAATGCAATGATGCGGCAGTCGCAACGGGACCACCACATACGTGCGCCTGAATACGCACATCAAAAATATCGGCGTAGTCACATACTTTTTTAGTTTCAGTAAAACCACCGCATAAACCGATATCAGGCTGTAGTACATCAATGCTTTGATCTTCTAAATAAGGGCGCACACCCCAGCGGTTGTATAAACGCTCGCCACCAGCAATGGGCACGGCCACTTTATCGGCTACTTTTGCATGTAAAGAATGATTTAAGTAGTTAACGGGTTCCTCGTAGTACATACAATCAAACTCTTCGGCTATTTCGCCAATTTGAATAGCAGAAGTTGCGCCAGGCAAGCTGTGGCATTCAAAAATAATATCCACTTCATCACCCACCGCTTCACGTATAGCTTGCATACGCGCACGGTATAACTTCATTTCACCACGAGAAATAATTTTAGTGCGGTCGTAATATGTATTCCCGTCTTTATCGTATTGAATAGGGTCAACTTTAACTGCATCATAGCCTTCGCCAACCGCTTTTAACGCTGCTTCTGCGTATTCTTGCGGTTGTACTAGCGCTTTAAACTCGCTGTCCCAGTCAAACTGTAGCTGCGATGCGTAAGTACGTAGTTTATCGTTTACTTTACCGCCCAGTAGTTGATACACAGGTAAGCCAAGTGCTTTACCTTTTATATCCCAAAGTGCTGTATCTATGGCGCTCATCGCTGCATACACAACAGGGCCGCCACCTAAACCCCAAAAGCTTTCGCGTAACATACGCGACCATAACTTTTCGGTTTGAAATGGGTCGTGCCCAATTAAAAAAGCATCAGCCATTTCTTTTATCATTGCTGCCGCTGCGCTGTGGCCTAAATCGTAAGCTAAACCAGCTTCACCTACACCACTAATACCTTCATCGGTATGAATACGTACAAAAACCGGCGTCCAAGCTGGACGCTCTGGGCAATGAATATCAAATACTTCTACGCGATTTACTTTCATTAAAATTCCTTATTAGCCACGCAGGCTATTGTGCAAAACTGGGATCAAGTCGGTACGCTTTTCGTAACATGGCAGGCCACGCTAATTGCCCGCCTGTACTGCCACTATGTACCACATTAGCTTGGTTATAAATATTGTCGATAATTGGCTGTGGCACCGGTATAACCTCTTGTGAACTGGCTTGTAATGCAAGCTGAATTTCGCAGGCTCGTTGCAAGTCATAAAAACGCATAAAAGCATCGCCTACGGTTGGGCCTACGGTTAAGCCACCATGATTTACCAATAGCATATGATTGGTACTGCCTAAATCATCTTGTAATACTTTGCGCTCGTCATCATTTACAGCTAACCCCTCGTAGCCATGGTACGACAGCGAAGGGAGCGAAAACATAGAATATTGGCTTAGTGGCAATAGGCCATTTTTTTGTGTCGCAACGGCAATGGTTTCTTTGGTATGTAAGTGAATAACACAGTGAGCATCTTCACGCACTTCGTGAATGGCGCTATGAATAGTAAACCCCGCAGGGTTAATACTAAACGGAGTGTCATCAATAATATTGCCGTGCAAATCAACCTTTACCAGGTTTGATGCGGTTACTTCGTCGAACGTTAAGCCAAATGCATTTACAAGGTAGTGATCAGTCCCTGGTAAACGTGCCGATAAATGCGTGTATATTAAATCCCCCCAACGAAAATGCTCTACTAATCGGTAGCACGCTGCTAAATCTACGCGCAATTGCCACTCTTGCTCCGATACTTTATTTTTTAAATCTAGTTGGGGTAAATCAATCATAATCAGCCTTTTAAAATACGTACAACAACACAAGTACGAATAGATGTTTAGAAGTCTAAAGCAGTATTAATTTTATAGCAAACACAAACAAAACAGCCACACAAATGTGTGGCTGTTTACGCTTCGCTTTAATTTAAAACGATAATACGTTTTTAAACGCGGTGCTTTATTTTACCTTTGAAAGGTAGTCTGCAATCGCTTCAAACTCTTCGTCCGTTACTGTTGCAACCATTGCTTTCATTGCCGCGGTCATACCATTACTACGTGCGCCCGATTTAATATCTTTCATTTGGGCCACTAAATAGTCTTTGTTTTGACCATTAATTTTAGGGTATGCGCCCATAATAGGTGCTTTACCTTCTGCACCATGACATGTTTGACACATTTTTTGGGTGTAAAGGGCTTCGCCATCAGCAGCGGCGGCGTTAAACGAAAAACTTGCGGCTAAACTAATACCCGCGCCTACTATTAGTGCTTTCATCTTGCTCATTATATTCACTCTTCTTTTTGACGGTTAGAAAATAGTCTATTGATTGTAGTAAACAATCTGGTAAAAAGCATACGTATCAATTTACGTTAGGCGATCAAACAAACATGACTACGTTTTCAGCCATTGTTGTTAACTGTAGCAAACAATACTGAACAGACACTTACCATACTAAATCATCTGGTACTTCAAAGTCTGCATAGGGGTCGTCTTCGTCTTTTGGTTTGTTTTCAGGTTCAACATGAAAAACAATGTACTTTTCATCAACTTCTGCGACTTTACGCGCCGGTTCATCATCAAGTACGTAAAACTGCCCTTCCAGTACACAAATAGCTAAACGGCCACCCGATAACGCTTTTTGGGTTTTCTCGTTTACGTCTATCCCTTTTACTTTGTTGTCGTAAGTAAAATTAAAGGTACGCTCACCGCGGATAGAGTCTTGGTTATGGTGCTCAAGTATTTGCTTAACACGAGCAACTTGCTCACGTTGCTTAAGCTCTTCTTGGCGCGACTGGTTAAGTTCTTCAGCCTTTTTTTGCTGCTCTAATTTAGTTTGCTGTATATGCTTTTGCAGATCACTTGGGTTACTAGTAGCCCCCTTTTTTTGCTTTTTTTGTTGCTTACGTTTTTCTGACTTAGCAACTTTAGCTTTGTGCGATGTTGTTAACCCTGCTTGCAGCAATTGGTCTTGTAATGAACCCATGGCTTTGTTCCACTAAAAACTTATATTAGGTTTATTTTAATCACCAACGACTACAAATAACAGTGCTATTAGCATTAATCTAGCAAAGGGCTGAATATACACTTTGATTTAGCGCAATTGTTAATGATTTAACCTATGAAATATAAGCCATTTTTCATATACTTTGGCTAACTTATCAGCTTATATTTTAAGCCTAACAATGCGCTTTGCTCACTTACTTATTTGCTCGGTGTTTATATTTTTTGTGCTGTACGCACCTCAGCCTTTATTAAACTTATTTGCTAACGAATTTAGCGTGCCCCCAGCGCTTGCTGGCAGCTTAATGAGCGTAACCATGCTGCCTTTAGCAATAGCTCCTTTTATTTATGGGCTTTTTTTAGCCAAGCAAAACCCACTTGTTATTTTACGTATTGCTATGTTTATTTTAGGGGGGAGCTGCATACTGTTTACAGCTGCGCCCAGTTTTGAGCTATTACTTTTGGTGCGTTTTATACAAGGCTTAACTTTACCTGCCGCACTTACCGCGATGACGAGCTACATTGGTATACGCTACAGCGCAAATGCCTTACAAAAAAATATGACCTTATACATAGGCAGTACCATAGCTGGAGGTTACTTTGGCCGAGTATTGGCGGCGTTATTTAGTGATGTGTGGCATTGGCAAAGTTTTTATTATGTTATTTCGTTTGTACTTATTGGCCTAGCTATAAATATAAAGCCTACGGGCTTTGTGATACCTGTTATGCCAGCACATACGCCGCTAACGTATATTAAACAGCTAAAAGATGCCGCAGTATTAAAATTGTATGGTGCCGTTTTTTGTATGTTTTTTTGCTTTGCGGCCTTATTAAATTACCTTCCGTTTATTTTGCAACACACCTTTTTAATTACAAATACTCGCGATATAGGTTTAGTGTACAGCGGCTACTTAATCGGTGCTTTAGCCTCTATTGCCACACCTTGGCTTGCTAAAAAAGCGCCTTCGCCTTGGCATTTACTGGCTGCGGTTTTTATCGTATATAACTTAAGCATAGTGTTACTTATAAGCCAGCAACTGAGTGTGTTTTTAATCGCATTTACGATATTTTGTGCTGCTATGTTTGTTATTCACTCAAGTGCAGCCCCGCTTGTTAACAAGATTAGCAAGGCACCTGCAAGTGTAACAAATGGCGGGTATGTATCGTTTTATTACAGCGGCGGAGCGCTGGGCTCGTTATTACCAGGTATTGTTTATCAGCACTCAGGGCAAACTGCATTTATGCTTTGCTTACTGAGTGTGTGTTTTATTGGTTTAGTCTTAGTCACGTTAGGCTATCGAGAAGGTAAAAACATTACCCGAGGCTGATGCCCTGTATGCTTAAAAAATATGTTTAAATCATTTTTTGTAAGCAGCCAAGTTTGGGTGTTTTCAAACGGGTGACAATGAAACAGCTCATTAAACCAAATATCTTGATCAAGCCACAAAGTGACCTTGCTTTGTTTGTCGTTTGCCAGAGCAAGCATAGACACACAGCCTGGTTGTACTTTTAAATACCGCGCTAGGCGCTCACTTGAAGCAAACCCCAACCGAGAAAGCCCTTGTTGCTTAGATAAGGTTTTTAAATCGAGTTGTTTGTCGTGTGCGGTGATCACTAAAAAGTGATTTTTTCCTTCATTATCACGCAAAAACAAATTTTTAAGTCGCGTACCTGGGCGTTCTACCATAAATGCATCAGCATCTAAACTAGTATGTAACGCAGGATGTTCTATCACATCGTAATTTATACCTAATTGCGCTAATAGCTGCGCAAGCTTTGCTTTATCGGCCAACATACTACAAACAACGCCCTCTTAGCTGCACACTTAAGTCTCGCCACAATACTTGTGTAATTTCGTGTTTATTTTCACAGTAGTTATTTTCACTTAGGGTTTGATTTAAAAACCTGACGGCTTCATCCTCCAGCTTAAGTTTTAATACACTGGAGTCTTCGAAGTGTTCTTGTTCTATGTAACGTTTTACATCAGAGCGGCTCGGTCTTTTCTCGCCTCGTCCGCCGTTATTTAAGTTTATGTTACTACGGTGCTTGGCCTTAACCGAAACAACATAAGCAAATACTTTATTACCCTGCTCATCTACGTTTTCATAAAACTGTTTGTTATTTATTTCATAAGGAGGCGCTTCATTACTTACACAGCCGGCAAGCAGCAAAGCAAGTATACAGATACTTTTTTTCATTGTTTTTGTCGTTTCGCGAGGTATTTTTCACGAGTCTATCAAAAATAAACGATAACAGTTAAATATTGCTAAAAAATACTTGACCAATTTTATAAAAATATTTAAAGTTCACCCCGCTTGGAACTCAGCAACCAAGTAATTACAACTATGTAATTTAGGAATGTGGGGCTATAGCTCAGCTGGGAGAGCGCCTGCCTTGCACGCAGGAGGTCAGCAGTTCGATCCTGCTTAGCTCCACCACTTTCCTAC
>NZ_LKDU01000012.1:0-107624 GCF_001401855.1 Pseudoalteromonas sp. P1-7a
CGAAGTTTTACTCGACTCACTAAGTAGCTTGCTTGCCTCGCTAAGCGTTGCCTGCTCTGCCGTCTCAGTGGGGTCGCATTATAGGGAGATCCGAAAACAGATCAACCCTTTTTTTAAGAAAACTTAAAATAAATGACTGTTCGCTGCGTATTTGAGCTAAACGCTCAAAAACACAACTAAAAGTAGCCTTTATTTAGATGATAGTAGTGCTTTTATGTAAATGAATGCTGTGATTGCGCTTATTTATAACTTACCCATTAAGTAAAGCTCTATAATAAGTTTATAAGTACTATTAAAGCTTACTAGATAGGCCCATTCATTTCTTAAGCTAAAAATTCTTAAAATTGATAAGTAGATAAGTAGATAAGTAGATAAGTAGATAAGTAGATAAGTAGATAAGTAGATAAGTAGATAAGTAGATAAATAGATAGAATAACTCAAACAATTTGTTTATCAAATCTTTGGTATTAAAAAGCCGAGCATAAGCTCGGCTTTTTGGTGTCTCTTTAAAGACTTACTCTGCAGACTGCGCGTCTTCTTGAACTTCTTCGTTAGTCGCTGGGCGACCCACTAGTTCAATATAAGCCATTGGTGCATTATCACCAGCACGGAAGCCACACTTAAGAATACGAGTGTAACCACCTGGACGGTCTGTATTACGAGGACCGATTTCGCTGAACAATTTACCAACTACTTCATTATCACGCGTGCGAGCAAACGCTAAACGGCGATTTGCTACACTGTCAGTCTTAGCCAGTGTGATTAAAGGTTCAATTACACGGCGTAACTCTTTCGCTTTAGGCAAAGTAGTTTTGATGATTTCATGTTTCACCAAAGAACCTGCCATATTGCTGAACATCGCTTTACGATGGCTACTGTTACGGTTTAATTGACGACCACTCTTACGATGGCGCATGACCCTATCCTTCTAACTAAACTAATATAGTGATTTAGATTATTCAGCTAGGCTTGCAGGCGGCCAATTTTCTAGGCGCATGCCTAGAGAAAGACCACGTGAAGCTAGCACGTCTTTTATTTCAGTTAGAGACTTCTTACCTAGATTAGGCGTTTTAAGAAGCTCAACTTCAGTGCGCTGAACTAAATCACCGATATATTGAATTTGCTCGGCTTTCAAACAGTTTGCTGAACGTACTGTTAGTTCAAGATCATCAACTGGACGAAGTAGAATAGGATCGAATTCTGGCTTCTCTTCTTTCTCTTCTGGCTCAGTTACATCACGTAAATCTACGAATGCATCTAATTGCTCAGCTAAGATAGTAGACGCACGGCGGATCGCTTCTTCAGGATCTAAAGTGCCGTTTGTTTCCATATCAATGATTAACTTGTCTAAGTCTGTACGTTGCTCAACACGGGCTGATTCAACCGAGTACGCAATACGTTCAACTGGGCTGAATGATGCATCAAGCAGCAATCGACCAATTGGACGCTCATCGTCATCAGAGGATAAACGACTAGATGCCGGCACATAACCACGACCACGCTCAACACGAATACGCATGCTGATCTCGCTGCTATCTGTCGTTAAATGACAAATAACGTGATCTGGATTAGCAATTGTTACATCGCCATCGTGCTGAATATCAGCCGCAGTCACAGGGCCTACACCAGATTTAGTCAGGGTCAGAAAAACTTCATCTTTGCCTTCTAACGTTACTGCTAGACCTTTTAGGTTTAGTAGTATTTCAATGATGTCTTCTTGTACGCCTTCTTTCGCGCTGTACTCATGCAATACACCGTCGATTTCAACTTCAGTTACTGCACATCCAGGCATAGATGATAACAGTATACGGCGTAAGGCATTACCCAGAGTATGACCAAAGCCACGCTCTAGTGGTTCTAAAACTACTTTAGAACGCGTTGGGTTGATAGCGTCGATATCGACTAACCTTGGTTTTAGAAATTCTGTAACAGAACCCTGCATTTTATCCTCTCTTAACTCTTAACTTTACTTAGAGTAAAGTTCGACGATTAGTTGTTCATTAATGTCCGCAGACAGATCTGAACGCTCAGGTAGGCGCTTAAAGCTACCTTCCAATTTCTTACCGTCAACTTCAACCCAAGTCGGCTTTTCACGTTGCTCAGCCAACTCTAGAGCAGCGATGATACGTGCTTGTGTTTTAGACTTCTCACGGATTACTACAGTATCTTCTGGAGTAATTACGTATGAAGGAATATTCACAACACGACCATTAACTAAAATCGCTTTGTGGCTTACTAACTGACGTGCTTCAGCGCGTGTGCTAGCAAAACCCATGCGATATACAACATTGTCTAAACGTTGCTCTAAAAGCTGTAACAAGTTTTCACCTGTATTACCTTTAAGGCGAGCAGCTTCTTTGTAGTAATTACGGAATTGCTTTTCTAATACACCGTAGATACGACGTACTTTTTGCTTTTCACGTAATTGTAAACCGTAATCAGATAAGCGACCTTTACGAGCGCCGTGCTGACCAGGTGCAGTCTCAAGTTTACACTTAGAGTCGATAGCTCTTACGCCGCTCTTAAGGAACAGGTCAGTACCTTCACGACGACTCAGCTTGAGCTTAGGGCCCAAATATCTTGCCATGTTATTTCTCCTAACCTATTGTTAAACGCGACGTTTCTTCGGTGGACGACAACCATTATGTGGTATTGGCGTCACGTCAGTAATGTTGGTGATACGGTAACCAGCAGCATTCAAAGCACGTACAGCAGATTCACGACCTGGACCTGGACCTTTAATGAAAACTTCTAGATTTTTTAAACCGTATTCTTGAGCAGCAGTACCTGCACGCTCTGCAGCAACCTGAGCAGCAAATGGTGTAGATTTACGTGAACCACGGAAACCTGAACCACCGGCAGTTGCCCATGATAATGCATTACCTTGACGGTCGGTAATTGTTACAATAGTGTTGTTGAAAGACGCATGAACATGAGCCATACCATCAGCAACTTGCTTTTTAACCTTTTTACGACGAATTGGTGTCTTAGCCATAATACTATCCCCTTATCGCTTAATAGGCTTACGAGGACCCTTACGGGTACGCGCATTAGTCTTTGTTCTTTGACCACGTAGTGGTAAAGAGCGACGGTGACGTAGGCCACGGAAACAACCAAGGTCCATAAGGCGCTTGATATTTAGAGTAACTTCACGACGAAGGTCACCTTCTACAGTGTACTTGCCAACTGCATCACGCAGTACGTCAAGAGTTTCGTCTGAAAGTTCACCGATTTTTGTGGTCTCGGCGATACCAGTCGCTTCTAAGATAGCCTTAGAGCGAGTCTTACCTATGCCATAAATTGCTGTTAAACCAATAACTGCATGTTTATGATCAGGGACGTTAATGCCAGCGATACGGGCCACTAACACATCTCCTATATTTGAATTTGGTAATCAAAAGTTTGAAAAGCCCGTAAGGATACTCAAACGAAGACCAAATCACAACTAAAAACACAGGCCGAGAAATCTCAGCCTGCACGACTGTTTACTTAGCCTTGCCTTTGCTTATGCTTAGGCTCACTGCAAATTACGCGTACTACACCAGCACGTTTAATAACTTTACAGTTACGGCATATTTTCTTAACGGAAGCACGTACTTTCATTGCTCAACTCCGTAAACTGACCTTATCGGCCGTAGCCTTTAAGGTTCGCTTTTTTCAGCACAGAATCATACTGATGTGACATCAGGTGAGTCTGTACTTGTGCCATAAAGTCCATGATTACTACAACGATAATCAAAATTGATGTACCGCCGAAATAGAATGGCGTTTGCCATGCCATAGTCATGAATTCGGGCACCAGACAGATAAAGGTTATATACAAAGCACCTGCCAATGTCAGGCGTGTCATCACTTTATCAATGTATTTAGATGTCTGCTCACCTGGACGAATACCTGGGATAAATGCGCCAGATTTCTTCAGGTTGTCTGCTGTTTCACGCGGGTTAAAAACCAACGCTGTGTAGAAAAAGCAGAAGAAGATGATAGCTGCAGCTAATACCATCGCATACAAAGGTTGACCAGGAGTCAACGTTGTTGCAATAGCTTGTAGCACATCAGCGACCGGACCTTCACCCTGGCCGAACCAGCTTGCAATTGTACCAGGGAACAGAATTATACTGCTAGCAAAGATTGGTGGAATAACACCCGCCATATTTACTTTTAGTGGTAAATGCGTGCTTTGAGCAGCAAATACTTGACGACCTTGTTGGCGTTTAGCGTAGTTAACAACGATACGACGTTGTCCTCGTTCGAAAAACACTACAAGATAAGTAACAGCGAATACTATAACCGCAACCATCAACAGTACAAAAACATTCAAATCACCTTGGCGCGCCATTTCGGCTGTCGAACCAATAGCAGACGGCAGGTTAGCTACAATACCAACAAATATTAGAACTGAGATACCGTTACCGATACCACGTTCAGTTATTTGCTCGCCCAACCACATTAGGAACATAGTACCTGTAACCAAACTCACCACAGCGGTGAAGTAGAAACCGATACCAGGGTTAACAACTAACCCTTCCATCATGCCCGGTAAGCTAGTCGCAATACCGATTGATTGGATAGTAGCAAGCACAAGCGTGCCATAGCGTGTGTACTGGCTAATTTTTTTACGCCCTTGCTCGCCTTCTTTCTTAAGCTCTATAAACGGAGGATACATATGCGTTAATAGTTGCGTAATAATCGAAGCCGAGATATACGGCATAATACCCAGTGCTAACACTGAAGCTCGCTCAAGCGCACCACCGCTAAACATGTTGAACATCTCAACAATGGTGCCCTTTTGTTGCTCGAAGAAATCGGCAAGTACAGCGGCGTCAATCCCAGGGATTGGCACAAATGAACCTAGACGGTAAATAATGATAGCACCTAAAACAAATAGTAATCGACGCTTCAATTCCGAAAGTCCACTTTGTGCACTTTGTGTATCTTGACCTGGTTTAGCCATCAGTACTTCCTTAGTCTTCTACCTTGCCTCCGGCAGCTTCAATAGCTTCGCGAGCACCTTTAGAAGCCTTAAGGCCTTTAACGGTAACAGCGCGTGAAACTTCGCCAGATTTAACAACTTTAACGAACAGAACGTTCTTTTTAACTAGACCAGCTGCTTGTAACGCGTTTAGGTCTACCACATCGCCTTCAACTTTAGCGATTTCAAAAAGGTTTACTTCTGCAGATACTAACGATTTGCGTGAAGTGAAACCAAATTTAGGTAGACGACGTTGCATAGGCATTTGACCGCCCTCAAAACCAACGCGTACTTTACCGCCAGAACGTGATTTTTGACCTTTGTGACCACGGCCACCAGTCTTACCAAGACCAGAACCGATACCACGACCAACACGTTTTGGAGCAGTTTTAGAACCTGCAGCAGGTGAAAGTGTATTCAAATGCATGAAATTAACCCTCTACCTTTACCATGTAAGAAACTCGGTTGATCATACCACGTACACATGCTGTGTCTTCTAACTCAACAGTGTGGTTGATACGACGTAAACCAAGACCGCGTAATGTAGCTTTATGCTTCGGTAAACGACCGATAGAGCTCTTTACTTGTGTTACTTTTACAGTTTTATTTGCCATGGTTACCCCAGAATTTCGTCTACGCGCAGACCACGTTTAGCAGCGATTGACTCTGGAGAGTTCATGTTCTCTAGAGCTTGAATCGTTGCACGTACTACGTTGATCGGGTTGGTAGAACCGTAACATTTAGAAAGTACGTTCTGCACACCAGTAACTTCTAGTACTGCACGCATAGCACCACCTGCGATGATACCAGTACCTTCTGATGCTGGTTTCATGAACACTTGTGAGCCAGCATGACGTCCTTTAACAGGATGCTGTAATGTGTTGCCATTTAGGTCTACATTGATCATGTTGCGACGTGCTTTTTCCATTGCTTTTTGAATAGCAGCTGGAACTTCACGTGCTTTACCATAACCAAAACCTACTTTACCTGCGCCATCACCAACTACAGTTAGTGCAGTGAAGCTAAAGATACGACCACCTTTAACTACTTTAGACACACGGTTTACCGCGATTAGCTTTTCAGCTAAATCAGGCTGTTGTTGCTTTGCTTCTACGTTAGCCATTGTCTACTCCTAGAATTGCAAACCGGCTTCACGCGCAGCATCAGCTAGCGCCTTCACACGGCCGTGATATTTAAAGCCACTGCGATCAAAAGCAATCTTTTCGATGCCTTTGTCAGCCGCACGTTCTGCAACCGCTTTACCAACTGCTTGTGCAGCTGAAACGTTGCCTGTGCCTTTAACTGTTTCGCTAATAGCTTTCTCAACAGTAGAAGCAGCAGCCAGTACAGTACCCTCAGCATTAACTACTTGAGCGTAAATGTGACGTGGCGTGCGGTGGATAACAAGACGCGTTGTGCCTTGTTCAATATAATTTCTACGAGTGCGTTTAGCACGACGTAGACGAGCTGTTTTTTTATCCATCGTCTTACCTTACTTCTTCTTAGCCTCTTTACGGCGTACATTCTCATCTGCGTAACGAACACCTTTACCTTTGTAAGGCTCAGGTTTACGGTATGCACGAATGTTAGCAGCTGTTTGACCAACTAACTGCTTATCTACGCCCTTAACTAGAACTTCTGTTTGGCTTGGAGTTTCAATCGTAATTCCTTCAGGAACTTCGAAATTAACTGGGTGCGAGAAACCAAGTGTTAAGTCTAAAACTTTACCCTTAGCTGCTGCACGGTAACCAACACCTACTAACTGAAGTTTCTTCTCGTAACCTTCATGCGTACCAACAACCATGTTGTTGATAAGAGCGCGAGCAGTACCTGCTTGTGCCCATGCATTAGCTACGCCTTCACGAGGTAAAGTTGTAATAACGTTGTCATTAATTTGTACTTCAACTGCATCGTTGATAGTACGCGTTAATTCACCGTTTTTGCCTTTAACTGTGATGTCCTGGCCTTTTAATGTAACTTCTACACCGGCAGGAACATTGATTGGTGCCTTTGCTATGCGAGACATAGTTCCCCTCCGATTAAGCTACAAAGCCAATGATTTCACCACCAACACCAGCACTACGTGCTGCGCGGTCTGTCATTAGGCCTTTAGAAGTTGATACGATAGCGATACCAAGACCACCCATTACCTTCGGTAATTCGTCACGTTTCTTATAGATACGTAGACCAGGGCGGCTAACACGCTGGATATTTTCAATTACAGCTTTGCCTTCGAAGTATTTCAACTCGATAGAAAGCTCAGGTTTCGCTTCGCTGTTTACTGCGAAATCTGCGATGTAACCTTCGTCTTTTAATACTTTAGCTACTGCTACTTTCAGCTTTGAAGTTGGCATCGTTACTGATACTTTCTTCGCTGATTGACCGTTACGGATACGTGTGAACAAATCCGCGATAGGATCTTGCAAGCTCATAGTCTTACTCCCGTGATACTATTACCAGCTAGCCTTTTTAAGGCCAGGAATTTCACCGCGCATAGCTGCTTCGCGAACTTTAATACGGCTCATGCCGAATTTGCGAAGGAAACCATGTGGGCGGCCCGTAATGTTACAACGATTACGTTGACGTGCAGGGCTAGAATCACGTGGTAAAGCTTGAAGCTTAAGTACCGCGTCCCAACGATCATCTTCAGATGCGTTAACATCGCTGATGATAGCTTTTAGTGCTGCACGCTTTTCAGCGTACTGAGCAACTAGTTTAGTGCGCTTTGCTTCGCGCGCTTTCATAGAATTCTTTGCCATAACCCTACCCTTATTTCTTGAATGGGAAGTTAAACGCTTCTAACAACGCACGGCCTTCCTCATCAGATTTCGCAGAAGTTGTGATTGTGATATCCATACCGCGTACACGGTCTACTTTATCGTAATCAATTTCTGGGAAGATGATTTGTTCACGTACGCCCATGCTGTAGTTACCACGTCCATCAAAAGACTTAGCACTCACACCACGGAAGTCACGGATACGTGGGATAGCGATTGATACCAAACGCTCAAAAAAGTCCCACATACGCTCGCCGCGTAAGGTTACTTTACAGCCAATTGGGTAGCCTTCACGCACTTTAAAGCCAGCAACAGATTTGCGTGCTTTAGTGATTAAAGGTTTCTGACCAGAGATAGCTTCTAGATCCGCTACAGCGTTATCTAAAATCTTCTTGTCAGCTAGGGCTTCGCCCACGCCCATATTTAATGTGATCTTTTCGATCTGAGGGACTTGCATGACAGAGCTGAAACCAAACTTCTCTTGAAGCTCAGCAACTACTTTGTCTTTATATACTTCATGCAGTTTCGCCATCATTCTACTCCAACTATTAGATAGTTTTACCAGTAGATTTAAAGATACGTAATTTCTTACCATCTTCAATCTTGAAACCTACACGATCTGCTTTACTCGTTTCCGAGTTGTAGATCGCAACGTTTGATACGTCGATAGACGCTTCTTTCTCAACAATGCCGCCAGCTTGGTTCAATTGTGGAACCGGCTTTTGGTGTTTCTTGATTAAGTTAATGCCTTCGACAAATACTCGACCAGACTCGGTAACAACTGAAAGCACTTTGCCGCGCTTACCTTTGTCTTTACCTGCTAGTACGATTACTTCGTCATCACGACGGATTTTTGCTGCCATGATAGACTCCTTACAGTACTTCTGGGGCTAGTGAAACAATTTTCATGAACTTGTCATTACGAAGCTCACGAGTCACAGGGCCGAAGATACGAGTACCAATTGGCTGCAAGTTATCATTTAAGATAACAGCCGCATTGCTATCGAAACGGATCAGAGAACCGTCCGGACGACGAACGCCTTTTTTGGTACGCACAACTACCGCGTTTTTAACATCACCTTTCTTCACTTTACCGCGAGGAATAGCTTCTTTCACAGAAACTTTAATGATATCGCCAACTGCCGCATAGCGACGGTGTGAACCACCAAGGACTTTTATACACTGCACTTTGCGAGCGCCGCTGTTATCAGCAACTTCCAGCTGAGTTTGCATTTGGATCATGTTAATGACCTCCGGTGTAGTAATTACAACTTGCCTTAAATTTGTTTAAAATCAAGGCACTTCGATTAAATCCCACTCTAAAAACAACGGAGTTGTCTCTTAAGGGCGGGCAATTGTACCAGCATTGGCTAGTGAGTGGTAGGTTATTTTTTAATTAATTTGAGTGAAGGCCAGATTAAAACTGAGTAAAAACCGCTATGTAGCTATTTTACAAGTGGTTATAAAACAACCAAGGCGCTAATAGCGCCTTAATTATTTATTTGTGGTTGCTTATTAGCTTTAGCCAAATAAGCCTTTTAGTTTATCTTTAACCTTGTCCTTGGCTTTCTCTTTTGCTTTTTCTTTGGCATCGTCTAGCTTTTGCTTTGCTTTATCTTTAAGTGCATTGCTTACATCTAGCTTAAAGCCAACGTCATGGAATGGGCCTTTTATTCGCAGTGGGATTTTAAAGCCCGTGCTGTCATCTGTAGTGCCTTGTCCTTCAATTGAATCAACAATGCCGGTCACTAACCGATAATCAACATTGGTTTTAGGCAAATCTACATCGCCCTCACCTGTAATACGAATAAGTGGGCTCATCAGGGATAGGTCGTTATTATGTCCCACGCCATTCGTAAAATTAAAGCTACCGGTGAGCGCAGAAAAATCTGTTTGCTCAGATTCTTCAAAGCCTGTATCTAGCCCTTCGCTTACCGCGCCCAAGTTACCTGTAATAAGCTCTTTACCCTTACGAACCATTTCAGCGACGTTTGCGCCCTTAACAGCCCCATCAGCAAATTCAAAATCAACCTTGCCGTTTAATCCATCAATAAAGGTTTTTTGACTTTGACCAGTCGTAGTTAAGTTCCAATTTAATGACCCTTTACCCATAAGTTTATCAAAGCCAGCTGCATCTGTGAGTAGTGGCTGCGCATCTATGTCGGTTAAATCAAAATTTGTGCTTATTTTATAAGGCGTTTGCTGGGCATTTATGTTGATAACCCCTTTACCTGTGCCCTCATAGGCTTTAAAGCTATCTAAACTTAATTTAGCAACGCTGTTGTTTAAGTCGACTGTAAATTGATTCGCACCGAGCTTAATATCATTCGCTTTTAAACCGCTTGAACGAATAACTACGTTAGCATTAAGTGCATTTAATGCGCTTAAATCAATTTTAGTATCGTCCCAAACAATCGGCTGTGCGGCTTTAGGTTCTTCGCTTTGCGGCGCTTGTTGCTTGGCTACTGCCTCCGGTAAGTATGGATTTAGATCAAGCATACCTAGGTCTATGTCGGCATTAACCGCTAGTTTATTTCCTAAGTTAACTTCACTTTTACCTTTAATCTCTAATTCATCTAGGGTAGCAATCAGCTCTTCTAGGTTAAACGTATCATTTATAAGGTGCATTTTGCCGTTTACGCTAAACGCATTAAATGCATTTTCTTTGGCGTTTAAGTCTACTCCCTGCCAAATTGCTAGCTCTTTAACAGAGTCACCACTGAGCGCTAACTCACCTTTTATATCTTTTCCTTGTTGCGCAATACTGCCGTTAAAAGTAAGGTCGACCAAGCGAGAGTCTACGCTTTGAGTAACCTCAAACATCGCCCCTTCAATAGCCTTTGCTGGCGTATCAAGTTTTACATCTAGTTCAAAGCGCTCTTGCATATATGTAATGCCGCCTTTGATCTCTAATGTTTTACGCAGTGATGGTAATAAAATAGCCAGCTCTAGGTCACTAATTTGCTGTTTAGCGCCAGTTTGCCCATCTAGGTAAGTAAATGTACCACCGTAAATAGCCACTTCACCTAGCTCTATATCAAAATTCTCTGGTAGCTTAACAGCCCCACCAGATTGAGTTTGCTCTTGCGGCTGCGCTGCTACAGCATCAAACAACTGCCAGTTAGCTTTACCGTTTTTATCAGTTTCTAATAAAATATTGGGTTCGTTAATAACAAACTTATCAAGTTTAAACTCACCACCAAATAACGATAACCAGGGTATATGCACAGCTAATTGCTCCATACTGGCCATGTCGTCGCGCGAGCCTGTCTGCATATTTGCAAAGTGCACATCGTTAAGCTCTAACTTTAATGCAGGAAATACACTAAGCGTTTTATCACCTTTAATAGTAAGTGTGCGCCCTGTTGTTTTTTCAACCTGTTCAGATACTTTATTAAAAATAGTATCAGTTGGAATTAAAAACGGAGCGGCAATAATTAACGCAATACAAAGTAAGAGTATTACACCAACAATTTTGAGTAAGGTCTTCATGATCATCCTTTCAAACGTGCAAATAATGTTCTTATCATAGCGAGTGTTAGCTTTAAAATCATTGTCGTTGCGACAAAAAAGCTGTTTATTGTAATTTATTTAATTTGAGATGAATTTATGCTTAAAAGTAAACTTTGCGAAATTGGTGACTAAAAGTAAAGCTCATCAAATTTAAATCTAGCCAAGTATTAAACCCTACAACATTGCATCCCTTGAATTGTTAGGTATGATGCACGGCCCTGTTGCTATTGGCGTATTTGCGCTAAAATAAAGCAGCTAAAAAATGTATCTACTCGGAGACTCTACAAGGCATGAAAAAACTGCTAATTTCACCGTCAAAAATGGCGCTAGGCGAACAAGAAAGTCAAATTTACCAAAACATCTTGAAGCAAGCTTCAGAACTAAGCCTAAACCTAATGGCCGTGAAAGTAGAAAACCACCCAGAGGATTTTTTAGGCTGGTGTTATGAGCTACTAAGTGCAAGTAAAGACCGCATAAATTACGACTTACTAGAGCCAAAACAGCTACCCGTTTTAAAAAAGCTGCACGATCAGCTAACCTCTGCAATTAGCTTTTTACAGCTTAAAACACTACGTGTAGCACCTTGGCCTGTTATTAGTATGTTTGTAGAGCAACATAAAGAACTTATTGCACTGGAAGAACAGCTTCGCCTTACCACGTATTTGCACACCATTCGTGAGCAAGCATTAAAAGACATGATCCCAGAGGATTTACTGGCATTTAGTGGTAAACACACTGCTACGCTCGATCCAAGCACCTATAACTTTGATGTTGAATGGTTTGCATCAACAAAAAGTGCAAAAGGTTTTCATCAAATGCTAGCCGACTTACCTGGCGCGTTTGACGATGCACTTGCTAACATTCCGCTTGAAGGAGATGTGAGCGAAGCTGATTACCAACAGTTTGTTGTTGCTTATTTACTTGCCTTTAACGGTAGCGATGAAAAACCTACCCTTGCCCCTGCTACACGTTTATTAGCAATGCGCCGCCCAGATGTATTTACGCCAATTAGTAATAGCCGTCTTGATGCATTATGCGCAGCTTTAGGTATTACAAAACTAAACAATCGCGACTTTGAGCGCTACTGGCAAGATATAGTACAAAGCATTCATGCTATGTCGTGGTTTAAAATGGCTAATGGCAGCAATGAACTAGAAGAGCAACTGGTCAGTATAAAAGCATTACTACCGTGCTTTTTTTACTATGCAGATGCCAGCACGGCCGACAATTCAAATTATATTAAGTTATTAAACAAACCTAAACGCAGCACAACAAGTGCGGGAAAACCACAACGTAGAGGCAAAGAGTCAGCCGAAATACTTGTAGACCGCGCACTTGCAGCCGATGACATTCCTGAGCATATTCGTAGCAAACGCGACTCTATTATTAGCGAAGTACAAAAAGGGCGCGGAGTAAACGAAACAATTAGTCTCATGCGCACTATATTTGGCTAAATTTACCTAACCTAACTGTATTTTTCTGGTGCAGTTAGGTTAAATTATGCACCAGCAGTGTGCGTTTCTTTACTATCACCCTAATTACCTCCTTTTTCGAAAATCCTTTAACACCTTGTTATAAAAGAACAAAAAACCAGTTTCAACCAAATAATTTTGAGCTGGCACATACAGTGCAATTCTATTTCCAGTTAAACAATAAAACGCCGCTAGCCAAAGGGTTGCCAATAAGAGAATAAAAACCTAGGCGGTAAAAAAATCATACAACGGGAAATGGACATGCTAAAACTAAAAAAAACTATCGCAATTAGCGCAATCGCTTTATTAGGTGCTACATCTTTAACATCAACAGCCGTGCATGCAGAGGTAACCGCAAACGCAGCGGCTACGTCTAACTACTTATGGCGTGGACAAGAGCAAACTGGGGGCGATGCTGCTATTTCTGGCGGTATTGATTACGCTAACGAGTCGGGCTTTTATGCAGGCACTTGGGTCTCAAATGCATCTTGGGCCGATGAAATGACGTATGAGCTAGACCTATACGCTGGCTTTGGCGGTGATATTAATGAGACAGTTAGCTACGATGTAGGTTACATTTATTACGCTTACCCAGATGCAGCTTCTGAGGCAGATGCTGATTTCTCTGAGATTTACGGTAGCATTAGTGTAGAAGGTTTTACTTTTGGTGCTGCAGTACTTGCTACTTCAGCTGCTGACGGTGATGGTACTGACTTTGGCGATTCGCTATACCTAAATGCCGATTACAGCTTTGCTGTTGGCAGTAATGGCACTGAGGTTGCGCTGCACTTAGGCCACTACTCTGGCGACTTTATAGGCGATGATAATATTATTGATTATGGTATCTCTGTATCAAAAGATGGTTTTACTTTTGGCGTATCTGACACCGACATGGATGAGTCAGATGTTAAAGTTTACGTAGGTTACGCGGTAGACTTTACGCTTTAAAACAAAATGTGTTACTTGCTGCAACACTAAGGGCCTTTTGGCCCTTTTCTCGTTTAGGGCAGCCTAAATACCCATAACGCCCTCTAAGTTTAGAACTAATGCGCTCTTCCATGTGCACCAGTTAATCAATCACTACCACCATGCTGTTAAATCATTTACCCGTAATGCCAACTCGCTTAATTGACTAATTTACTCTGAAGCAAGAGAAACGTGGCGAAACCTAGCCAAAGTAAGCTATTTAGTTGCTCTAAATCTGAGGCTTTAACGCAGCCAGCTACTACGTTTAGCCTTGAAGTAATTAAGTATTATTGAGGGTTAGTGTTATACACATTAGCTAAAACAAAAAAGGCCGCACTAAATGCGGCCTTTCAGTTAATCGTTAATCTTTAATCTTTAAAACTTAGCTAGGTTGTTTTTACTGTCTTTATCAACAAGATTAATGTACGGGTCTACCCCTGCGTACACTGGTTTTTCTTTTACTTTTAGCTCAATAGTATTAGTACCAGAGACTATTTGATGCTTTTGCGAGTAAATAACAAAGTCTTCAGCAAGTAGGTTTTCAGGGTCATCGCTAAACAATGCAATATCAATTAGCTCATCGAGTGGTTGCTCGGTTTCTTCACCTTGCCCATCGGCATGCTGCTTAGTTGCTTCAACGCTCAGTGTTACTGTATAAAAACCTTCGCTATCAACATCATCTGTAACCGACACTGCTTTCATTTCAAGCTCATAAAGCGTTATATATTTAAACTGATCATCAATAAAACGCTGCTCAGCTTGTGTTGCATCTCGCTTTAAATAACTAAGTAAATCAAGTGTGGTTGGGTATGGCGTTGCTTGGTACCTAAACTCATTCAAAAATGCTTTAAGTGCGGCATTTAAGCGCTCTTCACCTAATCGGTCATACAAAGCCATCATCACAACTGAGCCTTTATTATAGTGAAGGTATTGTTGAGCCTGCGTTTTATACAGCGGCATTTCTTCAAAGGCTTCGCCTGTGCGGCCCATTAAGTATTTATCTAACTCGTACTTTAAAAATTTACGAAGTTTCTCGGCGCCAAAGCGTTTTTTTAGCACCATAAGTGCGCTGTATTGGGAGAGCGATTCAGAAATAACGGCACTGCCCTCTACATTAGCCCCCGATACTTGATGCCCCCACCATTGGTGCGCAACTTCATGTGCGGTTACATAGTAAGGTAAGTCAACTTTACTCTCATCTCTTAGGTCTGTAATAAAGCCAATACTTTCTGAGTAAGGCACCGTATTGGCAAAACTTTGCGCAAACGAGCGGTACTTAGGAAACTCAATAATACGTAACTGCTTATGCTGATATGGCCCAAAGGCTTGCGTGTAGTAATCTATTGAATCTTGTACCGACTCAATCATACGGTCAACATTCCATGCATGATCTTTATGGTAGTACACCTCAATATTTATACCGTTATGCTCAACCTTTTTGCTTTCAAGCTCTGCCGAAAGCACAGAATAAAAGTTTAAAATGGGGGCATCCATTTCATAAACAAAAGTACGTCGTCCGTCTTTTACACTCTCGCTTTTTAAGTAGCCTGGTGTAATAGCAAATTGCGACTCATCGGTGGTTACCGTTGCCTTGTAGTTTATAAACCCATTAGCAGGACCAAACTCATTTTGCGTATAAAAACGGCTATCTTCTAGTTTATGTGCACGCTCAAGTTCGGGTAAGTCGTGCTTACGGCGCTCATATTTGTCGGCAATTTGAAAATACTTTTGATAACCAAAACGCGGTAGTAATTCTCTATTATTTATAAAAGTACCGTTATGCACGAGCTGAGTATCCGATCTTCTATCAACAAAACCGTCGTGTTCACGAATAACAGACAGCTCTCCTTCGCGCACTTCGTTAGGCATTAGTGGTTGTTCAAACTCAAACCATACCATGCCAAAATCGGTTAAACGCTCAACTATTTTCCCACCTGCAATTTTTACATCCCAGCTTTTAGCGTGGCTAGGCTCGTTAATTAACACACGGGTTATTGGCTCATTTGCGGTATTGGTAAGCTTAATTTTAGCCACGGCATTTAAAGCACGCTTTTTAGGGTAAAGATCAATGTGTAAATCAACATCAGTTATTATAGGCAGTGGCAAATCTTTGTATTGTGAAAACTCTTGCTCATATCTTACTTGTAGTGCTTCGATCTCATCACTTGTTACAAACTCGTTGATTACACGGGTGTTGTAATAAATGTTATAGCCTGCGCCCACAAATACCAATAAACTTATAACCGCTGCAATCTGGCCTTTTAAAGACATGTTGTAACGCACTAAAGATAAACGAGTCCGCAATGTTTGCGACGGGCCACGATGCCATAAAGCAAAGCCTACAATAGCTAAAAACACACTCAATGCACCCCAATATAGGGTATACCACTGCGCGCCTGGTAAAAAATGCCCGTAACCGTTTATATCAGAATACGGTACGCTGCTGCTTTGTGAAAAATGATACATATGATGCTCAAACCCGTAAGCACCCATTACCATTTGAGCAATGTAATACAGAATAAATAAACCCATACCTATGTATTTATTAGGGCTAATTATTTGTAAAAAGAACGCCAAAATAGCCATCATAATTAAAGGTAGTAATGTAAGGTAGCCTAACCTAAATAAGTACTGGCCAAGCTCTAGATTAAATTGCCCCTTAAAAAGTTGCACTGCAATGGTAAACATCATGCCTACTAAATAAAGGCCACAGACTGCAATGATTAACGCAATAATTTTAGATACCCAAAACACACTGTTATGCACCGGGAAGCTGTCAACAATATCGCCCATACCACTGTGGCGTTCTCGCCAAACCAGTTCTGCGCTGTGATAAGCAATAATAATAAACATAAATATAGCGGAGGCGTTTTGAATAATGCCCACCATGTTTTGTGTGAGCGGCCAATCTGTTGTGCCATATGCGCCAATAGGCGCAAAAAGTGGTGCGAGTAACGTAATAATACTGACACCCGCTAAAATCATAAAAGGAGCACTTAATATAACCTGCTTGAGCTCAAATAAGCTGCGCATTACTAATTGCGATTGCGTATTGACCCCTTTTGACTTGTAGTTTTTTGCGCTGCTAATAAGTGCTGCTTGTTTATTTTTTACAAACGTAGAAACAGCAAATTGCTTTTTCTGTTTTTTACTTACTACGCGATTACCTAACTTTCCGAGGCCAAAAAACATCGCTAAGCTTAGTGCTACCCATAAAATACGGTTAATTAAAAAATCGCCCGAAAGCGTTAACACTTCCGTATTTTTATCACTTACAGTCCAGTAACGGGTTAAGTCAATTAACGACCCTGTGCCAAATGGGTCTGCGTAAACAACAATATTTCTAAACGCTAAATCATCAAAATAGATACTCGCCAATTGGTAACTTATGTAGATCACCACGGCCGTTACATATACCGCCATCATAGTTTTAAAATAAACCGCCACACTATTAAAAATAGCACTGAGGACCAATAAACTTGGCACGGCTAAATATAAAAAAGGCGCAGCGTAATATATAAACTTATTAGGGCCTACTAGCTCACTATCAAGCCAGCCAACCAACAAACCAAATTGAGATCCTAAAAACACGCCTAATGGCACAGTTAAAAAAACAACGAGCACAACCAAGTAAGCACCAAAAAAGCGCCCTGATTGATAAGCAAGCGGGTTAACGGGCTTACTAAACACCAGCTCATCCATTTTGGTCTCACTATTGCGAATCGCAGAGCTTGCAACAAAGTTAACCACTAAAAACATAGCAAGCGTACAAAAGGTAACCGTTAAAACCATAATGGTATAAGGCGAGTTCATATGAACATTCGCCCCGCCTAACGGAAACTTACTACTAGAGCTTATAAAAAATGCCATAAAAAAGAAGATTAATGAGGTCACATAAAACGAAGGCTGACGCACAAAATAGCGCAGCTCAAACGCGAGCATATTAAAAAACATAGCGCCCCCTTATGCTACTTGGCTATTACGATGATTAAGCAACGTAGAAAAGTACACGTCTTCTAGGTTTGCACTGCTGAGCTCAAAACCTTCAGGGGCCTGTTCGGCTAATACGTGTAATATAGTTTGCCCAGCAAATAAGCGTTTTGAAATAACAGGCAGTTGCGGTTCAAGCTCTAGTGCTTCTTCTTGGCTCATGGCTTTGCGCCATATTTGGCCTTGGAGTTTATCGGTAAGGGCAATTGGGTTGCCCTCTAATAGTATTTTTCCGCCTGCCAGTACGGCCATGTTTGGGCAAAGCTCTGCTACATCTTCAACAATGTGGGTCGATAATATAACGACTTTTTGCTCGCCCAAGCTTACTAACAAGTTATGAAAACGATTTCGCTCCTCAGGGTCTAGCCCTGCGGTGGGTTCATCAACAATTAGTAAGTCGGGATCGCCTAGCAAGGCTTGTGCAATACCAAAACGCTGGCGCATACCGCCTGAAAAGCCACTTACCGCTTTTGAGCGATGTTGATACAAATTAGTATGTGCAAGCAAGCCTTCCACCGACTCTTTACGCTCGCCTTTATTATGAATGCCCTTTAAAACAGCCATATGATCTAGCAAGTCGTAAGCACTAACGCGAGGGTAAACACCAAAATCTTGCGGTAGATAACCCAAACGTTGACGTAGAGCCTGTGGGTCTTTAAAAACATCAATACCATCAAAAGTAATTGAGCCCGCATCGGCAGATTGCAACGTTGAAATAGTACGCATTAGGGAAGATTTACCCGCGCCATTTGGCCCAAGCAGTCCAAACATCCCTTTTCCTATAGATAAATCAACACCTTGTAGTGCATGTACGCCATTATCGTAGGTTTTAGATAACCCTGTTATTGATAGCATTTTTACTTCCTTGAATTTTAATAGTTTTTTTATTGCGCTTTTATACCACATTAAAAAAAGGAACATAAGTTACACCACGGTTAATTTTGTAACAATAAATAAACAAAGGATATTGCTTGCCTCGCATTTATTCAGTCGGTATAAAAACCAAACACACACTTTATAAGAAGCGTAAAGCCATGCAAAAACATCAAAGCCAACCACTAAACGATTTTATAGAATACCCTCACGATGAAATGCTAAAGCGGGCAAACGAATTTTTACAAACTAGTCAGCGCCGCCATAGTATTCGCAGCTTTAGCGACCGACCAGTCCCTAAAAATATAATTGAAGCATGTATAAAAGCAGCAGGCACCGCGCCTAGCGGAGCAAACCACCAACCCTGGCATTTTGTGGCTATAAATAGTAGCGATGTAAAAAAACAAATAAGAGAGGCCGCCGAAAAACTAGAGCGTTCTTTTTACGAAGGCAGAGCGGGAGAAGAGTGGCTTGATGCGCTAAAACCATTAGGTACCGACGCCAATAAACCTTATTTAGAACACGCGCCTTGGCTTATTGCTGTGTTTAGTCAAAAAAAAGGCGGTGTGAATACGGATGATAAAAACACCAATTATTATGTGCATGAATCAGTAGGGCTGGCGACTGGTTTTTTGATACAAGCTCTGCACCGTAGTGGTTTAGCAACACTGACTCATACTCCAAAACCAATGAGCTTTTTAACCGATATATGTAAGCGCGACAAAGACAACGAACGCCCTTACATGTTACTTATTGCAGGCTACCCAAGTGACGATGCAACTGTACCTACCCATGCACTTGATAAAAAGTCGCTTGATGAGATTGCCACTTTTATTTAAAGCAAACTACTCAGCCGTACTTTGCTTACAAAACCATTCGTATAGTAACGTAATAATCGACTCAACTTTTGGGTCGATTAACGAATAATAAATAGTATGCCCATCGCGGCGGGTTGCCACTAGCTGGGCTTTACGTAAACTCGCTAAATGCTGAGATAAAGCAGACTGCGCCAACGGAACATTTTGATTTAACTCTCCTACACTTTGTTCACCTTGTAATAAACTGCATAAAATCATTAAACGGTTTTTATTTGCCATCAATTTTAAAAATTGCTCTGCCTGCTGAGCGTTTACTGCAAGTTGTTCAATATTCATTGTGATGCTTAGTTATTTTGCGTGTTTTAATTATAGACTTTTATATTAGTAAATTCTAATATAATTAACATTAGAAAATACTAATATTAAGGTCATCCATGAAAATAAGTGACGCCATACTCTTAATTGGCGGTAGTGCCGTTACAATCTCTGTGCTTTTAAGCTACTTTGTTGATAGTAACTTTCAATTTTTAACGTTATTCATTGGCATTAACCTCGTGCAATCAGCCTTCACTAAGTGGTGCCCGTTAATGTCTTTTTTGCGAAAAAGAGGATTTACAGACTAATGCTTACATCAATTCCTGATTTACTAAAAATTATCACACCTAACCAACGCCGTATTGATGCAGCGCAAGCAAAGCAAGAGCTTGAACAAAATAAAGGGCTGCTTATTGATGTGCGAGAACCTGCAGAGCATGCTACAAAAGCAGCTACTGGCGCTATAAATATTCCACGTGGATTACTCGAGATGAAACTGATGGAAATAGAAAAAGACGCAGGGCGCCCTATTTACTTACATTGTGCCAGCGGTGCCCGCGCCACATTAGGCGCAGAAGCGCTAACCCGCGTTGGATACAAAAACGTAACGGTTATAACCTGTAACGCAACGCAAGTAAGTGAAGTTTTTTAACGGCTTCATAAAAAAGTAACCTAAATTGCCTACACTTTGCTTTTTACACTTAACAGGTACAAAGCAATGGCATTTACACGGAGAAGTTTTTTAAAAGCATCGGCAGCAGGATTTGGCACTGCCGTATTATCACTTGGTTTAACAGGTTGCAGGCTTGATGATAATGACGACACACCTGTTAGCTTTGATCACGGTGTCGCCAGCGGCGACCCGCTTAGCGATAGCTTAATTATTTGGACCCGTGTAACCCCACTCGATGTAACAACTAAATCATTAAAAGTACAGTGGCAAGCTGCCACGGATAAAGGCTTTACTAATATTGTGCACGATGGTGAAGCAAACATAAATGACACCACCGACTTTACCCTTAAAGTTGATTTACAAGGGCTCGATGCCAATACCGTTTATTACTATCGTTTTAATGCACACGGTAAAACTTCCCCTGTCGGGCAAGGTAAAACACTTCCTGATGGTGAAATTGATCAAGTGAAGCTAGCCGTTGTATCGTGCGCAAATTACCCTGCAGGGTATTTTCATGTGTATGGCGAAATTGCTAAGCAAAGCGATTTGGATGCAGTACTGCACTTAGGTGATTACATATACGAATATAGCAATACTGGCTATGCAACCGAAGACGCAGCACAATTAGACCGACTCCTCCCCCTTGATAACAGCAGTGAAATTATAGCGCTTACCGATTACAGAAAGCGCTATGCAAATTATCGTCTCGATGCCGACTTACAAGCAGCCCACAGCCAGTGTGCATTTATAACAGTATGGGACGACCACGAAATAACCAACGATACATGGCGCGAAGGCGCAGAGAACCATAACGAAGGTGAAGGTGAGTTTAGCCAACGTAAGCTTAATGCGCTACAGGCTTACTTTGAGTGGATGCCAATTCGTAATGTAGCCGATAAAGAACGGATTTACCGCCGCTTTGAGTTTGGTAACTTAGTTTCTTTATACATGCTAGATACCCGTGTATTAGCGCGTGATGAGCAGCTTAACTATAGTGACTTTGACCTAACCTCGCCTGCCGGGCAAAGCGCATTTGCTGCAGCAATAAGCGCGAGCGACCGTGCATTATTAGGCAATGAGCAACTTACTTGGCTCAGCGATGCCATCACTACATCAAGCACTCAGTGGCAAGTATTAGGGCAGCAAGTGTTGATGACCAAAATGCACTTACCTGTAGAGGTAATGCTGCTACTAGCCAGCTTACAAAGTACACAAGCAAATGGTGGCGACCCCAGTGCTTTACTCGCACAAGCCAATGTATTATTTGCTGAACTGGCGCAAATTAAAGGCCGAGTAATAGCGGGTGACCCAAGTGTAACAGAGGCAGAACTAGCCCGTGTTCAAACCACCATACCGTATAACCTTGATGCGTGGGATGGTTACGCCTACGAGCGAGAGGTGTTATTAGGCACCGCTATTGCAGCACAAAAAAACCTAGTAGTTTTAGCCGGAGATACTCATAACGGCTGGGCAGGAGAGCTTAAAACTGATGCCAATAACCCTATTGCAGCCTCGCAAAATGCCGGGGTAGAATTTGCAACGGCATCGGTTTCATCTCCTGGGCTTGAAAAGTATTTAGCGCTAAACACACAAGATGCGCAAACCGTAGCGCAAATAGAGCAAGTAATTGCCTTATTAATTGATGACCTTGCTTATAATAATTTAGTGGAGCGCGGCTATTTAACCGTTACATTCACACCTACAAAAGCCAGTGCTAAATGGAACTATATAAGCACAATTAAAGCGCGCGAATATCAGGTTGTAGAAAGCCGTAGTAAAGAGCTAAGCATGCTGGCGGGCGAGGCTCAATTACAAAGCGCTTAACGCTTCGCCTCTAAGCTAGCCAAACGCGTATCTATGCGCTCTACTACCTCAACTAAGCGAGCAAGTAATGCTTGGTTGAGGTGATCTTCAGCAAGCTCTTGTACTTTAGGTGCTTGCGCCACTAGGTTATCTTTTTGCTCAAGTATGGCTTCTCTAAACTCACTGGCATTTTCAACACCCAGTAATGATACCAATGCACCATGACCCGACTGTCCTGCAGTTTCAAAGCTTAACCGATATAAGCCAAAAAAACGCATAAGCGGCCCTTGGCTCAGCCCAACATCGGTTATTTTTTCAAGCGGTATCGATTTTTCTTCTTTAAATAAAATACCGCGTTTAACCACCAACTTTTGCGTGAGTAATTGCGCCGACATAGCGGCCAATATTTTACCTGCCACCAGCCAAACAATAATTAACACCACAGGTATAAGTGGAATGGTCACTAATGCAACGGCACTAAAAAAGCATGCCATGGTCATCCAGTATTGTTTCACTTTGGGATCAAAGCTGGCACTTTTTAAAATAGGGTTGCTCATTTTTTTATCCTCATTCCCATTTTATTAATCTAATCAAACGTATGCCTTTATTTAACTTACGTGACCAACGGCTTCAATGCAATTTAGCCACTAACATTCAAATAAACTTTTACACACTCTCTTACAAACACCAACAGTAAATATAGCTACACTAAAGCCTATTAGTTTTGAGATGCACTTTAATTGTCTCAGCAATTTACCTCTTTACTTATTTAACACCTAAGGCTTTTAATGAACACTTATATTAAAAACTCAATACGGATATTGGTTGGCACTCTTACACTTTGCAGTATTGCTGTACAAGCTGAGTCGCAGTTTTCTTTAGGGGGCGGCGTTATTTCTACCAGCTCACCTTATGCCGGCACAGACAGTGAAACGCTATTTTTACCTATTATTACCTACGAAGGTGAAAGGCTTAGTTTTAAAGGTTTGTCACTTGATTATAAATTAGTGGAGCAGCAAGGTTTTAACTGGTCATTAGTTTTAGAGCCAGGTGATAACTTTGATACATCAGATTCAGACCTTGCAGCCATAAAAGCCTTAGACGATAGAAAGCTATCTCTTTACGCAGGCACTAAGATTAGCTACTCTGCAGATTTTGGTAAAATAAGCGCCAGTGCGACTCATGATGTAATTGGCCACGGCGATGGCGCTAAATTTAAAACCAATTACAGTTACCCTATTAAATTATCTAAACAACTAATGCTCGTTCCTTCTGTGGGTGTTGAGCTAAATAGCAGTGATGTATCTAACTACTATTATGGTGTAGCACAGGGCGAATCTACTACCTATGCGCCTTACGAACTTAGCTCTACGGTTAACTACAATGCGGGTTTATTTTTAATGTATTACATTAATAAAAACTGGAACGTAAATGCCATGGTTAACTATAAGCAGCTCGATTCTGATATTGAAGACTCACCCATTATTGATACCGATAGCACTACGACTGTTATGATGTCGGTTAACTATCGTTTTTAATATTATTAGCGTGTGACAAATTATCACACGCTAATAATTACTCGTATCGCAAGGGCAATAAATACGACTCCCAGTATTTTATCAAGCCACGGACTTTGCTTGGTAAAACCAAAGCGATTTTTTGAAACCTCTGTCAGTAACGCGACCAGCAAATACCAGCCGGTATCAATTACAAACACGGTTAAACACATAATTATACCCACGTTTAAAGTAAGTAGCTGAGGGTCTATAAATTGCGAGAACAAGGCTAAAAAGAAAATAGCGAGCTTGGGGTTTAAAAACGCAATAGCAAAGCCATCTTGTAAAGCTTGGCCAGCACTTACTTCACTTTTTTGTACTTCAAGTTCGTTATTGCTGGGTTTTGCTAGCAATATTTTTATACCTAAATATGCCAAATAGGCTGCGCCTAAATACACCAGTATTTGATAAACAGTCGGAAACTGCATCATTAAAGCGCCTAGCCCTAATAACGATGCACCTGCGTATAACCCAACACCTGTACCATGGCTGAGCGCGGCAAGCATTCCGTTTTTCATACTGCCGTTAAGTGAGTGCTTTAAAACCACCGCTAAACTTGGCCCTGGCGACATTGCGCCCATCATACAAATAGCCGCTAGGCTTAACCATACTGTAAATGTCATTTAAAACTCTTCATTTTCAATAAGTAATGTATAACCATGCACTTTCCCATAAAAGCCTGTCAATGGCACTGCGTTTACTACTTTCCAGCCATCTTGGTTTAATTCCTGTATGCGGTCATTCAGTGCGGCTATATCTACGCCACCCAAAAAACGGGTCTTTCTAAATTCGATTACTTTTTGCATTTTAATCCTTGTGTATCTTATACCAATTCGCTATTTAGTTGTTCTAAATGAGAATTTTTTAACGCAGGTAGCGACACGTTTAAGCCCGCAAAATGATTAAGTAATATTGCGGATTGGTATTATAAGGTGTATTCAAAATCGTAGTGGTGAATCCCTTGCTCAATACGTATTTTCATACTGCCCTTTAACCCTTCTAGCTCATGAGTGCCTGAGTCGGGAATGACATTTAAAATTAGGCTGTCTTGACCTTTATCCATTGTACCAAAATGCTGTAGTACAAAGCTGCCTTTTTTACCTTCAAGCTCGCCTATTACTTGCTCTATGGCAACATAACCAGCACTGCCCTGCGTAGGAGTCATGGCGCTTAGCATTTCGCCTTGGCTGGTGGCATTTAAGCTACCTTTAAATGTTTTATCTATCGACATACGCCCTAAATTAACGCCGTTTTGGCCGCTTGCGTAGCCTTCTATAGGGGCTAGGTTTACATTAAATTCTCCACTTACGGTTGCAGTAGTCATAACGTTTCCTTATTGATGCTAATGTTTAAAAGTATTGATTTTTATTATCTTAGTGCCATATCTATACCTTAACCTTTAAAAAGAATCCACTATGTCAAAAACAAGCCCTAAGCCCGAAAAAGCCGCTTTTAGTAGTTTATTACCTATTTTTGCGTTTATTAAACCGTATAAATGGATTGTAGTGGCGGCACTTGGCGCCCTTTTAGTCACTGCTGGCGTTAACTTATCATTAGGGCAAGGCGTTAAATTTGTCATAGATCATGGTTTTATTGCAGGCTCCCAAGCCCAGTTACAACACGCTGTATTAGTGCTTATTGGTTTAATTAGTTTATTAGCCCTGGGCACCTTTAGCCGCTTTTATTTAATGTCGTGGATTGGCGAACGTGTTAGTAACGATATTCGCAAAGCGGTGTTTAATCGCATTGTTACCTTGCACCCAAGCTACTTTGAAGAAAACCGCAGTGGCGAGCTGATGTCGCGTTTAACAACCGACACCACCTTGCTGCAATCGATTATTGGCTCATCGTTTTCTATGGCACTGCGTAGCGCATTAATGTTGGTGGGCGGCTTAGTAATGCTGTTAGTGACTAACTTAAAGCTGACGCTCGTAGTTGTTGCTTGTGTGCCGCTGGTATTAGTGCCGATGATGGTATTTGGCAAAAAGGTTCGCAAACTTGCAAGTTCTAGCCAAGATGCAATAGCCGACATAAGCACCTATGCCGGCGAGATCATTCAAAATATTAAGGTAGTACAAAGCTATAGCCACGAACAGCGTGAGCAACAAGCCTTTGCACTTGAAACAGAAAAAGCCTTTAGCGTTGCCAAAAGTCGTATTAAACAGCGTTCTTTTTTAATTGCTGCGGTCATATTTTTAACCTTTAGTGCGATTAGCGTAATGCTCTGGGTGGGCGGTAGTGACGTACTGGCGGGCACTATGACCGGGGGTGAACTGGGTGCGTTTGTGTTTTATGCTATAATGGTGGCTATGTCGGTGGCAACCGTTGCAGAGGTTTACGGCGAGCTTCAACGAGCTGCTGGGGCGGCAGCGCGCCTACTTGAATTACTGGCCGTTAATAGTGAAATTAAAAATCCAGAAAACCCGCAAGACGCTCAACTACAAAATAATGCAGGTTTGCCTGCAATCTCGCTTGAAAATATTAGCTTTAATTATCCGTCTCGCCCTGATGTCAGTGCACTTAACAAAATAAGCTTAAGCATTTCGCAAGGTCAAACAGTGGCTATTGTTGGCCCCTCTGGCGCTGGTAAAACAACTTTATTTGAGCTACTTCAGCGCTTTTACGACCCAGCTCATGGCGCGATTAAATTTCATGACGTAAATATTAAAGACATATCGCTTACCACCCTGAGGAACAAAATGGGCACGGTGGCGCAAAACCCTATTTTATTTAGCTCAGATGTAATGCATAACATTCGTTACGGCAACCCAAACGCCACTGACGAGCAAGTTTATGCCGCCGCAAAACATGCCCACGCTGATGAATTTATTAAACAATTACCACAAGGTTATAACAGCTTTTTAGGTGAGCAAGGCGTAAGGCTATCGGGTGGACAAAAGCAGCGTATTGTATTGGCACGCGCTATTTTAAAAGACCCAGAAATACTGCTTTTAGATGAAGCAACCAGTGCACTCGATGCGCAAAGTGAGCACCACGTACAAGCCGCGCTTGAGCACTTAATGCAAAATCGCACAACGTTAATTATTGCCCATAGGCTGGCAACGGTTAAACATGCCGATGTGATTGTAGTTATGGAAAATGGGGAAATAAAAGCAACGGGGAGCCACCAGCAATTGCTAGCGAGCTCCCCTTTGTATCAGCGTCTTTGTGAATTGCAGTTCAACAAACACTAACCTTCTGTGTTTGGCACTATTTGAATTTCTACACGGCGGTTTTGAGCTCGGCCGTTGGCGCTATCGTTAGTGGCTATTGGGCGGGTTTCGCCGTAGCCTGTAGTGCTAATACGTGCAGCCATAATTTGCTGGTTCACTAAGTAATTTTTAACGCTTTGCGCACGCTCACGCGATAGGTTCATGTTGTAGCTATCTTTACCTGTGCTATCTGTGTGACCTTCTACGCTTAAGTAGGTTTTTTCGTACTTGTTCATTACTTTAGCAATAGCGTTTAGAGTATCGTTAAAACCTGATGAAATATAAGATTGGTCTGTCGCAAAGGTAATGTTAGATGGCATAACTAAACGTAAGTTATCGCCTTCACGTACAACTTCCACACCAGAGCCTGCTAGTTCATCACGAAACGCTTCTTCTTGCTTATCCATGTAATCACCTACAGCAGCACCGGCTAGTGCGCCAATAGCTGCACCAATAAAGATACGCTTGTCTTTATGATTACCCGTTGCTTTACCTAATACGCCACCTGCGGCGGCACCAATTGCGGCCCCCTTGCCTGTGTTGTTCATTTCGCAACCACTTAGCAATACAGCTACTACGGTTACGCTTAAAAGTGATTTAGTTAAAGTCATGTGATGTCCTATTCATTAAGAATTATAAAGCGAGTATGCAAATACATGTATGAACAAACTATGAAGAGCATGTTAAAAGCAGTTCGCTTTATACCAATCCACTTAATTAAGTGGATTGGTATTATTTGTAGATTACGAATTAATGTATGCAATTAATAAAAGTGTCATACTCCTTTGTGACAATTTAATGAACCTTAAGGAGGATATGAGCTCAATGTTAGTCGCTATTTTTAGACAGTTTTTTTTACTTGGCTGCATGAGTTTTGGTGGCCCTGCCGCACATTTAGGCTATTTTAAACGCCACTTTGTAGATACATTAAATTGGTTAACCGATACTCGCTATGCCCAATTAATTAGTTTAAGCCAAGCATTGCCAGGGCCAGGCTCTAGCCAAGTTGGGTTTGCTATAGGCGTAGAACGAGCAGGCCTATTAGGGGGTATTACCGCATTTATTGCATTCACCCTCCCTTCTTTTTTAATCATGTTATTACTAGCTGTAAGTGCACATCAATTTGACGCTGTTTATTTTGCGGTTATTGCGGGATTAAAGTTATTTGCAGTGGTTATTGTGGCCGATGCCACGTTGGGCATGGCTAAAAGCTTTTGTACTAATTATGTTTTAAAGCTATTAGCATTACTAAGCACATTGGTGCTAATACTTATACCTATGCTGAGCACACAAATAGCTATTTTAGTTATTGCAGCCACCGTTGGCGCTATTTGGCCTATGCTCAAACTTGCTCAATCAAGTACCCCTAGTAGTAATAAAAGTAAGGTAAATTGGATTGCTTTAAGCATATTTGTACTCTTACTAGCTGTTAGCTTTATACCTTTAGGTCAAAATACCAATGTGTTTGCTGCTTTTTATCAGGCAGGTGCAATGGTGTTTGGTGGCGGACACGTTGTATTGCCAATACTACAAGCGGGCTTACCCACACTAAGCGACGATCGATTTTTAAGTGCATATGCCAGTGCTCAAGCAATTCCAGGCCCCATGTTTACAATAGCCACTTACCTAGGCGCGCAACTCACTACAGAGCAGCCGTTAATAGGGGCCATAGTTGCAACCCTACTTATTTTTACACCGGGCTTTTTATTAATGCTGGCGTTTCAAAAAAGCTGGTTAAATTTGGCTAACAAACCTCGCTTTGCAAGCTCTATTGCGGCGCTTAACGCAGCCGTAGTGGGCTTTTTAGCGGCGGCGTTGTACTCACCTATTTGGACATCGGCCGTCCACAATCTATGGCAGGTTGCACTGGTTATTGCCGCTTTTGCATGGCTAAGAATGAAAAAGCCACCGATTTGGTGGCTATTAGCTTTATTTATTAGTGTGGGCCTTACTCAGTACTATTTGCCATTACTTTAAAAGTTGGCTTGTCGGTTTGCTGTGCATTAGGTGGGCTTAGTTGCCCGCTAACACTTTGATACGCTCTTAGGCCAAATACAGGCAACACTGCCAATAAGTGATCCATAATTTCGGCTTGTAAATGCTCGTAAGATATCCAGCGTTTATCTTCACTAAAGCAGTAAAACTCAATCGGCAAGCCATGGTTCATTGGTTGTAGCTCACGCACCATAAGCGTAAGTGAGGTATTTATTTTATTATGCTGCTTTAAATAGCCCTCGGCGTAGCGGCGAAACAAGCCTAAGTTAGAGACCGGATCAGGCAACGAGGCAACACGTATATATTCGTGCAGTGGTATTGCTGCATCTATTTGTTTTCTAAATTCATCACTCACTAAACAAATGCTATGCATGTCTATATTAAGCGAGCGCTTAATGCGTCGGCCACCAGACTCTTGCATTCCGCGCCAGTTTTTGAACGAGCCCGCTACCAACATATAAGTAGGAATAGTGGTAATGGTGTTATCCCAGTTACGCACTTTTACGGTGTTTAGGCCTAAATCTATTACTTCACCGTCGGCACCGTAGTTTTCTACTTGAATCCAATCACCGTAAGTAACTAATCGGTTTGCCGCAATTTGGATACTGGCTACAAAACCTAAAATAGTGTCTTTAAATACTAATAAAGTAACGGCGGCTATGGCACCAAAACCAGAGAGAATATAAGTAGGTGATTTTTCAAGCACTATGCTTACAATTAATATTGCACACACAATAAAAGTAATAAGCTTAACAACCTGCAATAGCCCCTGTATTGGCACTTCACGAGCAAAATCTAGCTGGTTATAAATGGCCCCAGCAATACTTACAATGCTGCTAAAAATAAAGCCTACATAAATAATTAATATACCTTGGCCAATGGTTTTTAGTATTTCTGCACTGAGTTCATTAACAGGGTAAACACTGTCGAAGGTTGCTAAAAAAAGCACGCTACATAACATACCTGCTATGCGCTTATTCAATTTGGTGAGCAGCGGCGAAAGTAAGCCTATACGTTCAGGAGATAACTTAGTCACCACTTTTTGAATGCCCGGCAGCATTAATCGGCGAGTAAATAAATACACCACCAGCAAAGAAAGCACACCAATAGAGGCTGCAGTAATTGCACTTAAAAAATCTGCGTCGGGTACTTTTTCAAACCAAGGAGCAATTAACTCCTGCAGGTGGGTATTGGTCATAGTGTTTCTACTTCCTTACTAATGTGTGGCTCAGGTAAATCGTGTTGAGCATAAATACTGGTAAGTTGCGCGTCTTTAGCAACCCATAGCTCATTAACGTACTTTTGAAAACTGCTTCTAAATGCTTTGTCGTGTTGGTAACTACCTAACATCTGCTGGTTAATAGCCAACACATCAATAGAAACATAAATCGAATCAAGCTCGCCCTTTAAAATATTGCGACAAACATGGCTTGTGCTGCCGCTGTACACCACACTGGTATTTAACATGGCATCAAATTGCTCGCCTAGTACCTCAAGAGCGAAAGCAATACCACCTGCTTTGGGCTTTAATAAGTACTTAAACGGGCTTTGCTGTTGTGCATGTTTAGCAGGTGTGTAGCGGGTGCCCTCTACAAAATTGATAATGGTGGTGGGGTTATCTCTAAAGTTACGGCAACTGTGTTTGGTGCGCTCAACGTCTAACCCTTTTAATTTGGGGTTTTTAGCCAGCTGGGCTTTAGTAACGCGCTTCATAAAAGGCATACCCATAGCCCATGCGCCAGAGCCAATGAATGGTACGTACTTTAATTCATCTTTTAAAAAAAACTTTGGAGCTGGTAATACATTAATTGAACTAAGCACTACAATATCTAACCAGCTCATATGATTACAAATTAGTAAGTACCAACTTTGCGAGTTTACATCGCCGTTAATATTGATGTTTATATTAGCGCAGCCAAGCCATAAACCAAGCCTATTGCCATTACACCAGCCTCGGTACAGGCTGTGCAGCATAGCGTTAATTATAGATAAAGGCAGTAAAAGCTTTATTAGACCTAGTAGTAAAACTAAGGAGCCAAAAATAATTAAATTTGAAAAAAACACGCAGCCTACAATTAAGCCATTGAGCCAATTTGGTAACCACTTTTTTAGCATAATTGTAAGCCCATTTTGTTGCCTTATTATTTATGGTTTTGTTCGAGCTGCTGAATTGTTTGCTCTTTTTCTTCCCATAAACGGTTTAGTTCGCTTTGAAAGCCCACTCTAAACTCAGAGTCGCCAGTGTAATCACCAATCAACTCCTCGCTTACAGGGCGAATGTCTACATGCACATTAATTTGCTTCACTTTGCCACCGGCAAAGTCCATAAACGTAGGTATGCCATCGGGGTAATGGATTGTTACATTCACCACTTTAGAGATTTGCTCACCCATGGCTTGCATTACAAATGCAATCCCACCTGCTTTTGGTTTTAATAAATGTGGAAAAGGGCTGTTTTGACGTGCGTGTTTTTGCGTAGTAAAACGTGTACCTTCTACAAAGTTAACAATGCTTACTGGCATTTCTTTAAATTTTTCGCAGGCTTTACGGGTGGTTTCTATGTCCTTACCACGTAGCTTTGGGTTCTTTTTTAGCTGTGCTTTACTGGTACGGGTCATAAATGGAAAGTCGAGCGCCCACCAGCACACACCTAAAATTGGCACGTAAATAAGCTCTTTTTTTAAAAAAAAGTTTAAAAAAGGTATTTTTCGATTAAATACACGCTGCAGCACTAATATATCTACCCAGCTTTGATGATTAGCAATTACTAAGTACCAGTCTTTTAATTTGGTTTCTTCAAGTCCAGTCACATTAATTTTAGTTGGCGTGAATAAGCGTTGGTTAATGCTATTAACCGACACCCAAATAGTGGCACACTGCTTAGCAACCCAGCTTAAAAACTTTTGCATAGGTTTGATAGGGATTAATTTTAATAGCCCACAAATAAAAATAGGTAAAAACCAAATAAGTGTGTTTATTGTGTAAAGTAAAATACTAAATACACTACGAATTACTGACATTTATTTCTATTCCTTTAAACAATGCGCAGCAAACAACCGCGCTTTTAACACTGAGTATGTAAAGTTAATCTTCAAAGTAAGTATAACCTTCAAGGCCGGCATTTAGTTCAGCTAAATAGCCTGCTTTACACTGCTCAGACACTGCTAGCTTGTTGACCAATAGTTCAAAGTTTTGTGCCAAAATGGCGCTATCATAGTCAACAAACTTTAATACATCCTTAACGCTATCACCTTTAATGGCATTGGTTAATACATAACCGTCGTCGTTAAGCTCTACATGCACTGAGTCGGTGTCGCCAAATAGGTTATGTAGGTCACCTAAAATTTCTTGGTAGGCCCCTACCATGAACATAGCTATATGGTATTGCTCTCCGTGTTGGTATTCAGGTATAGGTAAACTGGTTTCTATGCCTGCACCTTCTACGTACTCACGGATTTGTCCGTCAGAGTCACAGGTAATATCTTGAATAATCGCACGCTGCGTAAGTGGCTTATCTAGGTTTTCGATTGGCATAACCGGGAACAACTGCTCAATGCCCCATACATCAGGTAACGACTGAAACAGTGAAAAGTTAACAAATAGTTTGTCGGCTAACTTTTCGTGTAAATCGTCAAGTACCTCGCGGTGCGCACGCGCGTTATCGCTAAGTGATGCTCGCACTCGGTGCAAAATAGTAAAATATAACTGCTCTATTTTCGCCCACTCTAGCATGCTTACTAATCCATGCACATATTGGTCATGGGCTTCGCTAAATAAGTGCATTGCATCGTGGTAAATCTCTAGCGCCATACGCGGGTTTAAACGCTGTAAACACTGCCACATTTCATCAAGTACTAACGCGCTATTTTGAAGTGGCGGCTCAGGGTTTGCATGATTGGGCGCTTTTTCTACGTCTATCACATCGGTAATTAACACCGCGTGGTGCGCTGTTAAAGCACGCCCTGATTCGGTAATAATGGCAGGGTGCGTTAAACTATGCTGATCGCACACCTCAGCAAAAGCGTTAACCACATTACGTGCGTATTCTTCAACGGTATAGTTCATCGAGCACGCACTACGTGAGCCTGAGCCTTCGTAATCTACGCCTAAGCCACCGCCTACATCAACGGTATTGAGCGGTACACCTAGCTGAGTAAGTTCAGCAAAGTGGCGTGCACATTCGCGCAGGGCGCGGTGTATGTCGCGTATATTGGCAATTTGGGAGCCAATATGAAAATGCACCATTTGCATTAAATGCAATTTATTATGCTTTTTAAGCACCTCAACAGCACTAAGCACTTGCCCTGCGGTTAAACCAAATTTACCTTTTTCGCCCCCGGTATTTTGCCATTTTCCTTTACCCACCGAGTTTAAGCGAATGCGTATACCAATGGCTGGCTCTATGCCAAGGTTATCTATTTCCTCAAGTAAAGTAGTGAGTTCTGATAATTTTTCGACTACTATTTTAACACTGTGCCCCATAGCTTGACCAATACAAGCTAAACGTAAAAATTCACTGTCCTTATAGCCATTGCACACAATAGTAATGGGTTTATCAGCTATGCCTAAAATCGCCATTAGCTCGGGTTTTGAGCCAGCCTCAAGGCCAACTAAACCACTTGGGTGCGCCAATAGCTTGCTTACCACAGAGCGCTGCTGATTAACCTTTATTGGGTATACACACGTATACTTGCCTTTGTACTCGCGGTTGCTTTGAGCAAGCGTAAATGCATTAGTGAGCGTATCTACGCGGTTTTTTAAAATATCGGTAAAGCGAACTAATACCGGTAAGGTTAAACCTTGCTGCTTAAATTGTTCTGTGAGCTGCGTTAAAGAAATCGCATTTTTAGATTGGTCGCCATCTGGGTAAGCAACCAGCTCGCCTTGTGCGTTAATATCAAAATAGCCATCGCTCCAATGAGCAACATTATATGTAGCGCGTGCTGTTTCTAAACCCCAACTCATGGCAACTCTTCTTTAATCAATTAGCTATAAAGGCGCATTTTAATACGTCACTATCCCCTACGCTAACAAAAATTGAACTTTAACTCGATACTGGCTAACTTTATTGGCTAAGCAGTTAAAATTTCATTGAGCAAAACGCAAAGCGCTGGCAAAATTGCCCCCTTTTCATACTCAACTTAAAAAGTGTAAAAGCAACTATGGCAAATTTAGATCAAAGTAAGTGGTTTACAGAAATTAGCGACCGTGATGGTAGCGCATTTTCATTGCGTATTAACAAAAAGTTGGATGAAAAACAGTCTCCTTTTCAAAAGGTAGAAATGTTCGAAACCACAGACTTTGGTAATTTAATGATCATCGATGGTTGCACCATGGTTAGCACTCGTGAAAACTTTTTTTATCATGAGATGATCAGCCACCCTGCACTTTTAGCGCACCCAAATCCTAAAAACGTGGTTATTATTGGCGGCGGTGACTGCGGTACATTACGTGAAGTATTAAAACACCCAGGTGTAGAAACCGTAACGCAAATAGATATAGACGAAGTAGTAACGCAAATGTCGTTAAAATACTTCCCAGAGCTTTGTGAGTCTAACAACGATACACGCGCAACCGTTATGTTTGATGATGGCATTAAATACATGCGCGAAGCTGCGAGCGAGTCTATTGATGTTGTTATTGTTGATGGCACAGACCCAGTAGGCCCAGGCGAGGGGTTATTTAACCACGCGTTTTACACGAGCTGCTTAAATGCACTTCGCCCGGGCGGTATTTTAGTGCAGCAAAGCGAATCGCCATTAATGCATATGCCACTATTAGTAGAAATGCGTGAGGCTATGTTAAATGTAGGCTTTAACGACTTACAAACACTGCCATTTCCACAGCCAATTTACCCAAGCGGTTTATGGTCGGTAACGCTTGCTCGTAAATCACAAGCATTTAATGGCTTTAGAGAAGCCGATGCAGAGCAAGTTGCACAGCAAAGCGAATACTACAACAGCGGTATTCATCACGGCGCACTTGCTACACCAAACTTTATGAAACGCGCATTTGATAAAAAATAGACACTAAGGGAGCCTATAAAGCTCCCTTTTTTAAAATCTATTTTTTAAAAGCGCCTTAGTTAAAAGCGCCATTGTGCGTTAGCCATAAGTTGCTGCTGTGATATTCGCTGAGCAAACCCACTACCCGGCCTATTTTGTACAAAGCTATGCAGCGCTGAACCCTCAACACCTATTTGTACCGTATCGGTTAATTGGTAACGCCACGTAGCTGTTAAGCCTTCGCCGTGGCTGGCGTTAGGGTCAAACGCGGTGGTGTCATCGTCATCTACTTTAAAATAGTCATACCTAAGCGATAACCTATGCTTACCCGCCTTATGACTAAGCATTAAATAATGGCTAAAAAAACGGTTATAAATAAGCTTATTAGCGCCCATTTCAGTTTTACCATCGAGTAGCTGGGCAATAAAACGGGTTTTTCCTGTCAATTTATATAACCACGCTAAGCTGCTAAAACGAGTATGCCAAGCGTATTGCCCTGTTGTGCGATTAAAAACGCTCGGTTCGGCGTTATTATCGTAATAATAAAACCTAAACTGCGAGCGCTTTAAATAATCCCAATGCACACCGGCGTAATAGCCAAAACGACCATCAACTTCTTCAAAAGGCAGTACTTGGTTAGCTTGCCAGCGTAATTCGTCACTATTTAATGCCGCAATAGGTGCAAATTGTACACTTTCGTTAAAGGTTGTTTGCCTATCGTGCAATGCAAATCCGCGCCACGAAAGTAACGTCCCTGTTGGGTCGTTTCCTTTGTAAATAGCTGCGCTCACACTAAAGCTGTGCTTAGAATTAAAACGTTTTCCGGGGCGTTTAATACTAAGCTCTCCACCGACGGTGCGAAGCTCTTCGCCTATCCAACTATTAATGGCTGAATTAGTATAATTGTAAGGTGAAGTCCAGCCTATATCGGGGTTTTCTAGCGACATACTAGGATAAAACCCACCGAGCTTTACATGCCATTTATAACGGCTGTTTACTAACGGCTGATACTGTAAATACGCTTGGCTTAAACCTAAAGTAGTTTTCGGCTCTTGATTGGCATTAACAACGGCATGTGCGCGCCAAGCACTACTTAAATCGGCCTTAAAGTCTATAATTCCTTGCGATAACAAAATGCTATCACTGCTATCCCCATGGCGATATAAACCAATACCGCCATCTTGAAAGCTTTGAGTATCATCGCTTGCAACCGCACGTACCTGAATAAGCCCATTAACTTGCGAAAAAGCCGGTAGGCTCATAAAAAGTAAACTAAGTATTACTGTATTTTTGCGCTTAATAGTCATCGAATTCATCCGTAGCAAAGTCTATTTGCTCGGCTATGGCCTGCTTTACGGTGTAGTGTATAGGTGACTCGCTCACATTAACGCTGTGGGTTTCTACGTTGCTTATATCGCTAAAGCCAGAATGCCATACGCTCATGCTGTATTGCCCATTAGGGGCAGTTAAATTAACCACACCGTTGTCGTCGGTAATTGCAAAAACGGTGCTATCAACCACCACAATATAGCCTAGCATCCAGTCATGAATATTACAGCCAAGTTCAACCACCCCTGTTTGATCAAACGTTATGGGCGCTTTAGGTTGCTCTTTGTAAAGTTTCAACTCAAAGGTTTTAGCTTTAGAAAACGAATAAACATGGTGCATAATAGAGTCGGCATTAGGAAACTCTACCTTTGCATTTTGCGGAACCACTAACGTATGCGGCGTAAACTCGCGGTTTTTTTGGCTCATTGCATAGGTTTTACTTGCTTGGTTACTAGCTTCAATGGGCGCTCCGCTTAGCCACACTACCGCATTTGCTAAAGGCTGATTATTGGCATTTTTTATAGTTATTGTTGTTGCTGCTACGCAAGTACTCATACTTAGCAGTAATATACTGAGTAAGGGTTTTATCATGGGGCTAATCGCTATTATCAATTTGTTTACATTATAGACCGATTAAACCGTTAAATTCTTTCTATTTTTTAAAACATTGAATACGTATGTAGACAGTCGTATTAACAACTCAGTGCCATTATCCTTAAAGGTCACCACCGACTCATCAAAGGACACACAATGAGAACATCCGCACTTTTACTACTGGCGTTTGCTGGCAATAGCTTTGCACAAACCGCTGTAGTTGAATCACCTAGTTCACAAATAAAAGTGACTATTTCAGATGAAAATAGCACACCCAGCTACGCTATTAGCTTTAAAAACAAACCCGCTATAAACGCATCGCGCCTGGGTTTTGAATTTAAAACCCAAGCGGCATTTAGCGATGGTTTTAAAATTACCCATGTTAAGCAGCAAAGCGTAAATACCCAGTGGCAACAACCTTGGGGCGAGCGACAAACGGTTACTGATAAACACAACGAAGTTGCGGTTACGTTTACAAAAAACGAGCCTAATGGGGCAGCCTACACAGTGCGCTTTAGAGCTTTTGATAGTGGCGTTGGGTTTAGATACGAAGTGCCAAAACAAGCAGGCTTTGAGCAAACACACATTACCAAAGAGCTCACCGAGTTTGTCATTAACAATAACAACAATGCCACCGCCTGGTGGATACCCGCCCGCGGTTGGAACCGATACGAATACGTTTACAACACGACCGCATTAAATGACGTCCCCCTTGCGCATACGCCGTTCACCTTAAAAACCAATGACGGTACCCATATAAGCATTCATGAAGCAGCCTTAGTTGATTACGCAGGTATGGTGCTTAATCAGCGCCGCCCAGGCACTTTTAATGCCGATTTAACACCGTGGTCAGACGGCATTGCTGTTAAAAAGCAAGGGGCGTTTAATACCCCTTGGCGCACCATTCAAATTGCCGACAGCGCGGTTGGCTTAGTCAATTCAGACATAATATTAAATTTAAACGAGCCTAATAAACTCGGTGATGTATCGTGGGTAAAACCTGGTAAATACGTGGGTATTTGGTGGGGCATGCATATAAACACGCAAACCTGGGGCAGCGGCGAAAAGCACGGTGCCACCACACAAACCACCAAATACTACATGGACTTTGCCGCAGAATATGGCTTTGATGGCGTACTAGTAGAAGGCTGGAACATAGGTTGGGACGGTGACTGGTTTTTTAATGGCGATGTATTTAGTTTTACACAACCCTACGACGACTTTGATATAGCGGCCCTTACTCAATATGGCAAACAAAAAGGCGTGCAGTTAATTGGCCACCACGAAACATCGGGTAATGTAAGTAACTATCGCGACCAAATGGACGAGGCCTTTGCCCTTTACGAAAAATCAAATGTAAGCCAAGTTAAAACGGGTTATGTGGCCGACGGCGGTAATATAAAGCGCATAGACGAAAACGGCATTGCCCGTCATGAGTGGCACGATGGCCAATTTATGGTTAACGAGTACCTGTACAACGTAAAGCTGGCTGCTAAACATAAAATTAGTATTAACACCCACGAGCCAATAAAAGACACCGGCCTGCGTCGTACCTACCCAAATTGGATTGCCCGCGAAGGGGCACGCGGCCAAGAGTTTAATGCATGGGGCACGCCACCTAACCCACCAGAGCATATTCCTATGCTGGCGTTTACCCGTATGCTGGCAGGGCCTATGGACTTTACCCCAGGTATTTTTGATATGAGTTTTAATGGCTTAGGCGATAATACAAACCGCCCGCAAACAACGCTTGCCAAGCAGCTTGCACTGTATGTAGTGCTATATAGTCCGATTCAAATGGCCGCCGACTTACCTAAAAACTATTTAGCTAAGCCTGATGCATTTCAATTTATTCAAGACGTACCCACCGATTGGCAGCAAAGCATTGCGCTTGATGGCGAAGTGGGCGATTTTATTGTATTTGCCCGTAAAGAGCGCAAACGCGATAAATACTCAGGAAACGACTGGTATTTAGGCGCCGTAACCGATGAAAAAGCCCGTACTATTGAGGTAAAACTCGACTTTTTAGAAAAGGGTAAAAAGTTTGAAGCGCAGATATACCAAGACGGTAAAAACGCTGAATGGAAAAACAATCCGTACGATTTAGATATCGAAAAGCGCATAGTTAGCGCAAACGACAAGCTAACGTTAAAACTAGCAACAAGTGGTGGTACAGCAATCCGCTTTAAAGCACTTTAAGTTTTAACGCTATTAAAGTTATTAAAATAGCCAACTCTGCACAGCTTACTGTGCAGAGTTTTGTATTTTTATCGGTAAATAAATTTGTGCACTTAGGCCACCCTCTGGGCGGTTTTCAAGCTTAACTTTACCATCGTGCATATCAATAATACGCTTAATAATGGCAAGGCCTAAACCACTACCTTCGCTGCCACGCGCTGCATCTCCTTGCTTAAAGGGCTCGAACACCGATTCAAGTTCGCTTTCTGGAATGCCTGGCCCGTTATCGTTTACCGCTATCACAACGTATTTTTTGTTTGAATTAAAGTAGCTTAAAACTTCTATGTCGCCGTCAGAATAACGCAGCGCATTTTCAATCATGTTAGTAATTACACGTTTAATAGCCACACTGCTTAACGGAACAAGTCCCACGCTAGGGTTACCTTTAAAGGTAATAACACGCTGATGTTTAAGCTCACAATTAACCACTTCAGACACGAGTGCGTTTATATCTTCGCAAACAAGCTCATCTGTTTTGTGGTGGCGTAAATACTCAATAAATTGATCGATAATGCCGTTCATATCTTCAATATCGTATATGATGCCCTCGCGAAGGTAGTCATCCTCATCGCTCATCATTTCGGTTGCAAGACGAATACGAGTTAGCGGGGTACGTAAATCATGAGAAACACCAGCCATGAGTAAACGGCGGTCGTTTTCAAGAGCGGCAATGCCACGCGACATCTGGTTAAATGCACGGGTCACTTCGATTACTTCACTGGAGCCCTCTTCTTCAAGCTTAGAGCTAAAATCGCCCTTACCTACTTTCATAGCAGCTTGCTGCAACGCCTTTAATGGCCGGTTCAAGTGCCTCGCAAATAGCCAGCCGCCTAATACACTTAAAAAACCAATACTTGATAAGTAAAAGGTTAAAAATTCGAGATTGTTTTCTTGATACCCGCTAAGCGGTACTTTTACCCAATACCCCGGCGCTTGCGGCGCTTCTACCCAATAAATCAGTGGGTCGGTTTGGCTAATGCGCACCCGCGCCGAGCCATTTAATTGCTCAGACATACTACGCGACAGCATCGAGTACTCTCGGGTTTGACCAAGCCCTTGGCGCATTGCCTCGCGCTGCGTCATCACTTCTATACCAGTAATTTCAAAAAATTTTTCAGATACTTCGTCGTTTATTTCTACGCCATCTTCCCAGTCTATAAACACCGTTTTAATTTGCTTTGCAAGCATAAGGTTTACTTGCTCTATGGTCGGTTTTACAACGTAAAAGCTTACCGTAACATAGGACACTATTTGGTTAATTAGCAGTAAAGCGGCCACTAAAAATACAGTTTGTCCAAACGCACTTCGCGGAAAAAATCCCATATAAACTACTTTTCACCGTCAGGAACAAACACATAACCTAAACCCCAAACCGTTTGAATATAGCGCGGGTTGGCGGCATCTACTTCAATCATGCGGCGAAGTCGCGAAACCTGCACGTCTATACTGCGCTCAAGGGCGCTGTAATCCCGCCCTCGAGCAAGGTTCATTAGTTTATCACGGCTCAGTGGCTCGCGCGGGTGCGATACAAGGGCTTTAAGCACGGCAAATTCTCCGCTGGTGAGCGAAATGGTTTTATCGCCTTCACTCATTTCACGGGTGGCTAAGTTAAGTGTAAATTGGCCAAACACAATAAGGTTTTCTTCTGCTGCGGGTGCGCCCGGCACTTCTTTAGCACGGCGACGTAAAATAGCTTTAATGCGAGCCAGTAATTCGCGCGGATTAAACGGTTTAGGGATGTAGTCATCTGCGCCTAGCTCCAAACCAATAATACGGTCGACCTCATCGCCTTTTGCTGTCAGCATCACAATAGGAATTTCGTTTTCTTTTTGGCGTAGCCGGCGGCAAATTGATAAGCCATCTTCGCCTGGTAGCATTAAATCAAGCACCATTAAGTGAAAGTTTTCTCGCTCAATGAGTCTATCCATTTGCTCTGAGTTTGCGGCGGTTCTAACAATAAACCCCTGCTCTACTAAATAACGCTCTAGTAAGCTGCGCAGGCGCATATCGTCATCAACAACTAATACTTTTGTGGTTTCGTGTCCCATTGTTTGTTTCTTATTTTTATCTCCAATTAATAGTTAATATAAATGAAAAACTTAATAATCAAAATCTAATTGCGCGCTTAGATTGTTACTGAACATTTCAAAGCTTAATTTTAATAAATTTTACACTCGACAAATTTTAGCAAGTTTAATAACGTGCACAGCATTAGAGTTAATGAATAAAAGCCGATGAAAACAAATTTAATAACCCGCGAAGGTTACATACAATTACAGCAAGAGCACGACCATTTATGGAACGTTAAACGCCCTGAAGTCACTAAAATAGTAAGTTGGGCGGCAAGCCTTGGCGATCGCTCAGAAAACGCAGATTATCAATACAATAAGCGCTTACTGCGCCAAATTGATCGCCGCGTTCGGTATTTGCGAAAACGCCTACCCGATTTAAAAATTATTGATTACTCACCGCAGCAAGACGGTAAAGTATTTTTTGGTGCATGGGTAGAAATAGAAAACGAACAAGGCGAGATAAAAAAATTTAGAATTGTGGGGCCTGATGAAATATACGACCGCAAAGACTACATATCAATTGACTCACCTATGGCGCGCGCCCTAATAAAAAAACAAGTAGATGATGATTTTGAGGTACCTACACCACAAGGTAAAAAAGAATGGTATGTAAATAGTATTGAATATCAAAAATAATCCCCCATAACATTATTAATAGGGAATGACATTGATTCAGATCAGCTAAATTTTTTATTGTGTAATATATCTCATTAGGATATATATTAAGTTCGCAGGTTTATTTTTAACCTGATTTTTAAGGTAATGGCTATGTCAAACTTAGTACAGCGCATATGTAGTAATGCCGTATTGTTTGCACTTTTAATGAGTGTGAGTTTGACGCTGCACGCCAATACCACCGAAGTAAGTATAGATAACGCCAGTGTATCTAATCATTTTATCGCTTGTGAATTTCCTGACCAAGCCCCCCCCGACATTGACTTAGATTCTCATGTTAATGCATTTGCTATTAGGTTGTTTCAACCGCTACCTAATGTAGTTTCATCTTTTTACCAAAGTACAAACCTAAACCGTCCTTTTAGTACGGCATATCAACGTGGTCCACCTAGCTATTTAATTTAATTCACAATTTTACTTTTTGATTAAATTTTATAACGAATAAGGTGACTACCATGTCTAACTTTAAAGAATTGCGTACCCAAAATATTTCTAATGCTGTTATTGCAAGCACGTTTGAAGAGCAACAAGCCGCTATTGATTTAACATCTCCGGCATTAACCGTAATCAATAACTTTACCCAAAAAACGCCTATTCGCGCTCCATACGACACAACAATTAACGATGCGCTTAAACAGGTGTTAGCAGAGCATTCTGACTATGTATTGGTAACTGATGAGGCGCAAAAATTAATTGGTATTGTTTCAAGTGCCGACTTACAAAGCGCTAAAATTACAGCCATTGCACAGCGGTTAAATACCACTCGCAATGAAGTGAGCCTTCGCTACATTATGACACCTATTAGCCAACTTAGTGGTGTAAGTATGCAAAGCCTAAGCTATGCAAGTATTGGCGATGCACTGCAAACAATGGAACATCAAGGCAGTATGTTTTTATTAGCAACAACCACTAATAACGAAATATGCGGTTTAATTTCGGCGCGTCAAATAGCTAAAACGTTACATATTCCGGTACATATTACCCCTATTGCTCACACGTTTAGTGATGTTTTAGAAAGTGTAGAGCACCCTCACTAAAGCGCGCTTTTTCACTTTGTCAGCTCAGCCAAGCCAACCATCTTAAAGCAAGCAAAATTGCTTGCTTTAAGAGCTTTTTATTACAACCTGCTGTGATATTATTCAACTAATAAATACCTACCAAACTCATTAAATAGCAACTTTAATAAGCTGGGTATAACAGTACCAGAGGGATTTTCTGGTTTTATTTTTTGTATTAAAAGGTTTATGCATGAGCGATATCTCTGCACGTTTAGCCACTGAGCTAAATGCACAACAGCAACAAGTTGTTGCTGCTACAAAATTACTTGATGAGGGCGCAACGGTTCCTTTTATTGCGCGTTACCGTAAAGAAATTACCGGTGGATTAGACGACACGCAATTACGCCTTTTAGAGCAACGTTTGTCGTATTTACGCGAGCTTGAAGAGCGCCGCAGCTTTATTTTATCAACCATCGAATCACAAAATAAATTAACGCCAGCGCTAAGTGCCGATATTACCAGCGCGCAAAGCAAAACTGAGCTTGAAGATTTATACCTTCCTTATAAAGCGAAGCGCCGTACCAAAGGTCAAATAGCTATTGAAGCAGGCCTTGAGCCACTTGCCGATGCGCTATTTAACGATGCAAACTTAGACCCTGAGCAACACGCACAGCAGTATATTAATGCCGACCAAGGTATTACAGATACCAAAGCAGCCCTTGATGGTGCTAAATTTATTTTAATGGAACGCTTTGCAGAAGATGCTAAGTTATTAGCAAAATTTAGAAGCCACATTAGCCAACACGGCGCCATACAAAGCACACTTATTGACGGTCAAGAGCAAGCGGGTAGCAAATACCGCGACTACTTTGATCATCAAGAACCTCTTAAAAAGGTCCCTTCGCACCGTGCACTTGCTATGTTACGCGCACGAAACGAGGGTATTTTACAGCTAAGTGTTAACCCAGAACCAAGCAGCGAAAATGCAGCCCAGCTATGCGCACAAATGATTGCTGATCACTACCGCTTAGAAGTGAAATATAAAGCAGCTAGCGCATGGTTGTTAAGCGTTGTGCAATGGGCTTGGAAAATAAAGCTTGGCCTACACTTAGAAAATGAATTTTTAGCAGCCATGCGAGAAAAAGCCGAAACCGGCGCTATAGATGTATTTGCTAAAAACTTAAAAGACTTACTTATGGCCGCGCCTGCTGGGCCACGAACCACGCTTGGCCTCGATCCTGGGTTACGTACTGGCTGTAAAATTGCCGTAGTTGATGGCACAGGTAAATTGCTTACAACGCAAACTATTTTCCCCCACGCGCCACAAAATCACTGGGAAAAATCGTTGCGTACATTAGAGCAATTATGTCGCCAGCATAAAGTAGAGCTTATTGCGATTGGTAACGGAACCGCATCACGCGAGTCTGACAAGCTAGTAGGCGAACTTATTAAGGCTAATGCTGAGCTTAAATTAAATAAAATTATGGTAAGCGAAGCCGGTGCATCTGTTTATTCTGCGTCTGAATTTGCAGCGAATGAATTTCCTGATTTAGATGTGTCTTTACGTGGCGCGGTATCTATTGCGCGTCGCCTGCAAGATCCACTTGCCGAGCTTGTTAAAATTGAGCCAAAATCAATTGGTGTAGGCCAATACCAGCACGATGTATCGCAAAGCCAATTGGGTCAAACACTGACCGCAGTGGTAGAAGACTGTGTAAACTCTGTGGGTGTTGATTTAAATATGGCGTCGGTGCCGCTCCTTACTCGCGTGTCGGGGTTAAATAAAACCTTAGCGCAAAATATAGTAAATTACCGCGACACTAACGGCACGTTTACTAAACGTAGCGAACTTAAAAAAGTTGAGCGTTTAGGACCAAAAGCGTTTGAGCAAGCTGCAGGCTTTTTGCGAATTAATAACGGGAAAGATCCACTTGATAACTCATCTGTTCACCCTGAGGCTTATCCTGTTGTTAAACTTATTTGTGAGCGTAACAACCTTGATGTAAATAGCTTAATTGGCAACAGCGAGTTTTTAAATAAACTGGTTGCTAATGACTACACCGACGAGAAGTTTGGCTTACCTACTGTAACCGACATCATTAAAGAGCTAGATAAACCTGGGCGCGATCCTCGTCCTGAGTTTAAAACTGCTGAATTTAAAGCCGGCGTAGAAAAAATCACAGACTTAAAACCTGGAATGATTTTGGAAGGTGTGGTTTCTAATGTAGCTAACTTTGGTGCGTTTGTTGATGTAGGTGTACACCAAGATGGTCTAGTGCATATTTCGGCAATTACTAATAAGTTTATCTCTGATCCTCGCGAAGTAGTAAAAGCCGGTGACATTGTAAAAGTAAAAGTGGTTGAGGTAGATGCCCCACGTAAGCGTATTAGCTTTACTATGCGCTTAGATGATGAAATAGACACAAGCAATAAACCCGCTGCTGCGCCGCAAAAGCAACGCAGTAACCAAGGCCAGCAACCGCGTGCAGCAAAACCAAAGCGCGATAACGGTAACGCCATGATGGGTAATGCCTTTGCCGATGCATTTGCTAATGCAAAAGTAAAAAAATAATACCAATCCGTATAATTAAGTGATCTATTTTAGGGTGGATAAACATGTTGATAGCAAAGCAAAAAATTCGCTATTTAGTTGTTCTAAATGAGAATTTTTTAACGCAGATAGCGACACGTTTAGCCCCTGAAAATGATTAAATATTAATGCGGATTTGTATAATCCCCTTTTGCTATAAGAAGTGATGTCTTCTTAAACTAAAAAGCCGCTCATTGAGCGGCTTTTTTAATTATGCTTAACTAGTTTTAACCAAACGCAGAAAAACCACTCTCGTTTTGTGGCGAGCTAGTCATTTGATAAAAATTAGCAATACGGCCAGCTCGAGCGTCTACTTCAGGATCGCGTGATTGCTCTGTATTTGTATCGCTTTGAGACTCAGCGGTGCTGGTTTCGTTTATTGATAACGCACTTTGTGGCTCTTGTGCTCGCGCTTCATCGTCAGCAGGGGCTGATAATTCAGCTTGTGCTGCGGCCATTTTTTGGGTTGCATCAGCCGCGATTGCCCTGTCGGCACTTGATGGCTCTGCTGGGGCAAGTGCGGCTGCACGTACCGTTTGCATTTTCTCTATAGTGGCTTGCGGATCGTCGGGGATTACAGATACATCAATTAGTACCTCACCGCCTACCGCGTAATTAGTGCCATCTGGTCCACGTTGGTATTCATAGCTTGGCGAGCCTGCATACTGCCCACCCACCGATGCATGAGCTTGCTCATGCACACGCACTTCAGTGTCGCGCGCTTTAAGCTCTTTAATTTGCTGCTGTTCTATTTCAAGCTGTTGCTGCTCTTGTTCTTCCTCGGAGGTGTCTGCGCTTGCTTGTTGATTTTGTTGCTGTTCGTTATTTGAATCTTCGCTGCCTTGCTGACGCTGCTCAACAGTTTGCTCATCACTCAGCTTACCGGTTGCATCGTACGTGGCGGGGTCTGCACTTGTTGGCAGCTTTGCTTTATCAGCATCACTTTGCGCTTTGGTTTCTGTGTTACTGGCACTATTAGGGGCAGGGGCAGGAATAACGTCGCGCAGTTGGTTGTCACGCCGAGCGGTTTCCGTATAAACATTGGCGGTGTTTATATTGATAGACGGAAATGGCGTGACAATATTCATAACGTTTAAGCTTTAATATCGATTAGCGTACCAAGCACTTCATCAGCCGTTTGAATAGATTGCGTGTTTGCTTTGGCATTAAATTCTTCGACTTTTAAATTAACAAGCGCTTCGTCAACTCGAGCGGGTTGTGCAACAGGCGCTGTTACAGCTTCATCTGAACTCGCTGCTGTTAACTGGCGCTGTTGGGCTAGCTGTGTATCGTCTTGCTCTTCAATGGTGGCACGGTTTATCTCTGCGCTTGCTCGCTCTATACCTTGGCTTGCACGATTAAACCCTTCTACACCACTATTAAATACTGAACCAATAGCCATGCTGTACCTCCAAAAAATAAATATTGTTTAATTATCGCTCACTTTATGGGCAAAATAAAGCTTTAAACAGGACCTTTCTTTAGGCTATTTTAAAGCATTGATTTAACGACAGATAAAAACTCTCTTTTATGAGAAATAAACGGCGCGTGCGAAGCTTTGTCTAGTACTTCGTATTCAAACTCAGTATTTAGTGCTGCCATTTTATTAATTGCTTTGTAAGGTACCAGCGCATCTAAACGACCAAATATCGCTTTTATAGGCACTGGGCAATGTGTAAATACGTCGCGCAAATCATCATTTTGTAAAATGCTTAAACCCGCACTTAACGCCTCACTTTCTGGGGCGTTATACTGGTTTAACAATTGCTTTAGCTGCTTTATATCATCGCGTGCCGACTCGCTCCCCATAGCCTGAATAGCTAAAAAGCGCTCTATGGTTTTTTCTCGGTGATTAACTAATTGCTCTTTAAATTGCTCAAGCACGCTGGCTTTTATGCCAGGCCAATCATCTGCCTCGGCGAAAAAAGGGGTTGAGGCAACTAAAATAACTTTTGAAACTTTTTCAGGCCAATGCTTTGCAATATACAATGCAAACAACCCTCCTAGCGACCAACCCATTACAATAGAGCTAGGGCTAAGTTGCTCGCTTACGATTTCAGCCGCATCGTGAAAATTATAAGGGCTTGGGCAGCTATTGCTGTTGCCAAAGCCAGGCAGGTCAATACTGCGCACCGAGCCACTGTATAAAAACGTTAACTCTGGCTGCACTAATTGCCATACGCCTTGATTCATACCCCAACCATGTAATAAAACTAACTCGCTTTGCATATTTGCCTAACCTTAACCAAACTTAGCTCCATCATAACGGTTAATAACGCGAAAGCAACGCAAGGAGCTGCCAATGCAGCACACATTCTTTAACTGGCTGTTTCCCTCTTACTGCTTGCAATGTCAGGGGGTTGTTAGTACTCAAGAGGCCCTGTGTAACTATTGTTTGGCAGATTTAAACGTGTTTGATTTGAATAAGCACAGCAATTTATTACACCGCCCTGATATTGTAGAAATGTTTCCAAATTGCGAATTTGATAAGCTCTTTGCCTGCGCTTTTTACCAACCCCCTTTTGAGCACTGGCTTAAACGCCTCAAATTTAATAATCAAATTCATTATAAAAAAGCACTGCAACAAGTAATTAAATGCCAACTTGCTCTATTTTTTGAAAATTTAGCTACCCAGCCCGACATTTTTATCATTCTACCCTTGCATCAACGCCGTTTTTTAACACGAGGGTTTAATCAGGTCAGTCAAGTATGGCAGCCTTGTTTAGCCAAACACGCTTGCATTAGTAATGCGCTTACACGAAATAAAGCCACGCAAGCACAGTCCCGACTATCTAAAGCCAAACGGATTCAAAATGTAAAAAATGCCTTTGTATGTACACAAGATATGAGCGGAAAAACAGTGGCAATAGTCGATGATGTAATGACCACAGGCGCAACGCTCAACGCAGCTACCCGAGTATTAAAGGAAGCGGGCGCTAAACAAGTGTGGGCTTTTGTTACTTGTTTAACGCCACTTTAACAGTGTACTTAATCGCCTCTCACTCTAAATGTATGGCCAAAAAATAACGCATTACTGAGTAATCGACTTGTGCCGTACCAGTATCCTCTAAAAACGGGGTTATCGGTCATCGCAATAACACTGCCACGCCCGTATGAGTGAGCAATCATGGCTGCTGCACCGGCAATTTGCTGCTCATTTACGCCATCGGTAAACCCTGCTAGTAGTGGTTTTTGTGGGTAAGTGAGTATGTTTACAAACGGTGCGGATGATTTTTCTAATAACCAGGTGCTATTTTTAAATACTGGCAATGTTTCGCGATTAAGCGAAAATGTAAGTGGATGCGTGGTGTCCACATCGGTATTAAAAATAGCGCCGGCTATGCGTTGTCGCCCTGCTAAATGGTCTTTATCTGCGTAATTTAACCCTTGAGTATTAAAAGCGCTGGCTACATCTTGCCTAGATAAATAATTAGCTTTAAGTAATTGCTGATCGGCTAAAAATTTAGCGCCGCCTTTGTGGCCCCAAATTACGCCGCCTTTTCTTACCCAGCTTTTAATGGCAACTTTATCACTATCAGGTAAGCCCGAGTAATTGCCATTCGCTAGTACAATGTGGCTGTAATTATTTAAGTCCAGGCTACCCAAGCGCTCCATTTCTACTATGGTCGGAGAAATACCGACAAAGCGGTCTAGGTAATACCAAACTTCGCCTGCTTCGTATTGGCTTACACCTTTACCGCCAACAAGCAGTACTTTTGGCTCGTTTAATACTGCCATAGTGCGCGACCCTAAATCGGCGCCTTTACTAGTAAGACCGGTGGTAATAGGCTTTATCGCAATACCAAATTGGGTTTGCGCATCGTTTAAAATAGCCACCCAATCAGGATTCGTTTGCAACCCAGCAGGAACAATAATACTGCCAGGTGCAAAGTCTATTTCGGTGGTGCTGCTTTTAGCTGTTAATGCGCTTAACGCTACACGCGCTTTAATGCCTTGCTTTAGCAAGCTATTTAACATTTTAGGTGCTAAGTAATCATCCCAAGCAAAACCAAATGCATAACTTTGCTTTAACGCAGCAAATGATGGTTTAACGGCTTTTTGCCATGCAGTACTTGCAACCTCTAAACCCCAACTACTTTTTACTTTTGCAAACTCTAAATTAAACGCATGGGCAAGGGTCCAACCCGATACATCGTAAAATGTGTTGTCGGCAAAGCTTTTTTGCTCGCTAAAAATAGCCTTAACTAATCTAAATTGAGGTTGTGCCAGCGGGACAAAGTAACTATTTGTAGAAAAGTTTTTACCATTGGCTTTTAGCGTTTTGGTAAGTGGGTAAGCATTTATTTGATGCTGCTTTAACAGGTTTAAAAATAGCTTAATGCGGGTGCTGTCTTTAGCACCCTCAACCACATAGCCTTCAAAACTTTCATCATGTGCTAAATCAATTGCTTGGTTATAAAATTTTGCCTGATAGGTTAATAGCGCCTCACGGTTATCTACCGCTGCTTTAAAGGTTGATAGGCTGGTTAATAACTGATTTTTAATAGTAAAAGGAAAGGTAAGCGTACCGTTTATGGTGTCTTGTACATGCCCACGTGAGCTTGCTTGCTCAAATAAAATACCTATACCGCCGTTTACATCTGGGTAGGTTGAACCCTTGCCGTAATAAAAGTCGTCAAAGCTTTCTTCGGTAAAATAAAGGGCATTATTTTTGTCTAAGGTTTTAGCATGGTAATTGGCTATAACTTTAGTAAGCGTTACGTTTTCATCTGGGGTGATTGGGTGCTTGCGACTAGCAATACCAGGTTGAAAAAAGTAGCTGCTGTTAGGGCCCATTTCATGAAAGTCGGTAAGAATATTTGGCTTCCATTGATGAAATTTAGCAATGCGTGCTCGCGACTCTGGATGTTGTAGCAATAACCAATCGCGGTTTAAATCAAACCAATAGTGATTTGTACGGCTACTTGGCCAGCTTTCTACGTGTTCACGCGTTTTTGGGTCGCTTGATAAGTTCATCCCCCGATTACTATTAGCCCAATTGGCAAAGCGAGCCAAGCCATCGGGGTTAAGTGAAGGGTCGAGCAAAATAACGGTATTATTTAATAGCTTTTCTATTTCTGGGCCTTGCGCTGCAGCAAGGTAATACGCAACTAATAAAGCGGCATTGCTGCCTGATGACTCATTGCCGTGCACACTGTATCCCATCCAAACTACAGCAGGCTCATTTTGTGTGTTTTTAGCTTGCTCACTGTTTGTTAAACGGGCTAAATGCGCTTGGCGAATTTGCTCTAAACTAGCGAGTTTTTCAGCGCTACTAATACTTAGCATCACAAGCGGACGTTGCTCGTGTGTGCGCCCTATTACTTCAAAATTTATACGATTACTTTTTTGCGCTAGAATTTCCATATAACGCACAAGTTGGTCGTGCCTTACATGCCACTCACCTACTTCGTAACCAAGTACGTCTTGTGGGGTGGGTATTGTTTTATCAAACTCTACATCTTGTTCAAAATAATACGAAAGTGGTTTTGCCATACTTGAAAAGCTAAGCATTACCACCATTATAGTTACTATCCAGCGCATATAAATCACTCTAAAAATGTTTGTTATTTGCACGCTAGCATTGCTTAAAATAGATGCCAACTTTTTACGCTCAACACTAGCCGCAACACGATGAGCGGAGTATGATATGCAGTATCCGAGTAATTTAGTCAAGTATAGACGGTTTTATGATTTCTATTTCCGAAACAGCACAAGCGCATTTTGCTAAACTTTTAGCAGATCAAGCACAACAAACTAATATTCGTGTGTTTGTTGTAAACCCTGGTACATCACAAGCGGAATGTGGTGTTTCTTATTGCCCAGAAGACGCCGTAGAAGACAGCGATATTCGTCTTAACTTTAATGGTTTTGATGCCGTAGTAGATACAGAAAGCGCCCCTTTTTTAGAGGAAGCTGAAATTGATTTTGTTACCGACAAAATGGGCACTCAGTTAACGTTAAAAGCGCCTAATGCAAAGGCACGTAAACTAGGCGATAACGCATCACTAAATGAGCGTGTTCAACACATGCTTGAGACCGAAGTAAACCCACAGCTAGCTAACCATGGTGGCCAAGTAAGCTTAGTTGAAGTAACCGCTGAAGGTATTGCTGTACTTCAATTTGGTGGTGGCTGTAATGGCTGTTCTATGATCGATGTAACCCTAAAAGAGGGCATCGAGAAAGAAATGGTTGCTAAATTTGATGAAATCACCGGTGTTGCCGATATTACCGAGCACCAAGCGGGCGATCACTCTTATTACTAAGCAATAATGTTAAAGCCGCTTATTTATCGCTTAGGGAGCAACCCTAAGTTGAGTTTAACGCGCTTTTTTCGCGGCTTAGCACTGTTTGTGCTAGCCGTGATATTTATCGCCCTTGGCTACTACACTCATTTTAGTTTGCAAATTATAGGCGTGGTTATTTTAATCCCGGCATTATTTTTTGCTGCATGGGGATATAGCGGTATTTTTGCCAATCGTTTCTCACAAGTTTTAAAAGATATGGGGCCAAAAGATCACGACCCCGACCTATGGAAATGACGCGTTCGCTTAATCGAGTAGCTGATTCGTTGCTTTTAACTGCAAGTACTTAATAATTAACGTAACGCCGCGCATAAACATAAAGCAACTCATGGCCAGCCATAATGCATTATTTTGCCACTCTATAAACACCCAAAACACCCCAAAAAAGCCAACAGCAGCTGAAAGAATCATACTGTTACGCATATTTTTTGCCCGTGTAAGCCCTACAAATACGCCATCAAACAAAAAGCAGCTCATTGCTAACATAGGCAATACGATTACCCACGGTAAGTAATTTGTCGCCGCTTCTATCACTTCGGGCACATTAGTTAAAAGCTTAATAATAGCGCTACCAAACACAGCAAAAAATACGCTGTACAACACGCCAAAAAGCATTCCCCAAAACACACTTATTTTTACCCATAACCTGATATTATTAACGCTTTGCTGGCCTTTTGCTTGGCCAACTTTGGCTTCGCTTGCATAGGCAATGCCATCAAGCGCAAAGCTTACTAACATTAAAAAGTTAAGTAATACTGCATTTGCTGCAAGCGTTGTTTCGCCTAAGCGCGCACCATAAAAAGTCATAAAGCTAAAGCACAGTTGCAAAATTAAAGAGCGAATAAATATATCTCTATTTAAACTAAGTAGCTCTGTCATTTTGCTGATACTAAGCCAGTTTGGCACGCTTAGCGCCACGCCTTGCCTTTTTGCGAGCTTAATCACTAGTAACAACGCAAAAGCCAACGCACAGTAATCTGCAATTAACGACGCCCATGCTGCTCCCGCTACTGCCCAGTCTAAATACACCACAAAATATATATCGAGCACTATGTTGGTAATATTGGTCACTAGCAGCAAGTAAAATGGCCCACGTCCATAATGTACGCCAAGCATCCACCCTAGCAGCACTAAATTACACAGTGCGGCAGGGGCACTAAATATACGAATACTAAAATACTGATATGCTTGCGCTAAAACCTCGCTATTTGCGCCTGACAAAAAAGAGATTGCTTGTTTTATCAAGGGGGAGAAAGCAATAAGCGCTAACGCCACAAACACAGCCAGCAATAAGCTGCGTTTTAAAAGCGCAGCCAACTGTGTTAAGTTATTTTGCCCGTATGCTTGGGCTACTAACCCTGTGGTACTCATACGCAGAAAACCGGCGAGCCAAAATAAAATAGAAATAACCGTTGAGCCAAGTGCAATCCCCGCTAAGTAATGTGCACTACCTAAGTGGCCGATAACAGCAGTATCAACAATTCCTAACAGTGGGACAGTAATATTTGATAATATCATTGGTCCCGCTAGCAACAGCAAGCTTTTATGGTGTGCCTTATTATGTTTAAGAAATTGTTTCATTTAGTTTTAATTACTCTCATTTGTTTTTCAGTACGTGCTCATGCGGCAGTTATTCTACAGTATCACCATGTAAGCGAAACCCTTCCGGCTGTGACCAGTGTAAGCGCAAATACCTTTACCAAGCACATGAACTATTTAAAAGAACACAATTTTAATGTTATAGCGCTAAATGAGCTAATAAACGCTATACAACAGGGCAAAAACTTACCTGAGAAAACAGTCGCTATCACCTTTGACGATGGTTATAACAATAACTACGAACAAGCAGCGCCAATTTTAGAAAAATTTGGCTATCCCTATACTATTTTTGTAAACCCTACCCTTATTGATGAAGGCAAAGGCTACGTAATGGGGTGGGAAAAATTAAAAGAGCTCGCTGGCAAGGGAGCGTTAATTGCAAATCATACAGCCCAACATGACTACCTGCATATCAAGCTAAAAAATGAGAGCGATGCGCAATGGCGGGCTCGTATAAAACAAGATATTTTGCACTCGCAACAACGCATTAAAGAAGAAATAGGTCACGATTACAAATACCTTGCTTACCCGTATGGCGAGTTTAACAACACACTACAAGAGCTTGTAAAAGAACTTGGCTTTGTTGGTATAGGCCAACACTCAGGTGCGGTTAATAGTAATTCTAATTTTACACGTTTGCCCCGTTTTCCAGCCTCTGGCTTTTATAGTAAATTAGATACGTTAATCACAAAATTAAACTCACGAGCGTTTAATATAAAAAATCTAGTCTACCAAGACAGTGTAACCTCGCAAAATCCACCAACACTGAGTATTGAGTTTGAAATGGGCGATTTTCATAAAAGTCAGTTTGCGTGCTATGTATCAAGTGTAGGGCAGGCGAAATTAACGTGGATAAACGACACGACTGTAAAAATTGACTCGCCAAAGGCGCTAAATAAAGGTCGCTCACGCTTTAATTGTACCGCGCCTTCTATCAAGCATGCTGGTAGTTACTATTGGTTTTCACAACCGTGGGTTATTCAGTAGTAATTACAAGCTATAACTCGCCTTACACCTTTATAGCTTGATGCAATAAGCGCTGCGTTACTTTATCAAGCGCAACAATTTCATTAGCGGCACCTAAATCTACTGCCGCTTTGGGCATTCCCCACACCACAGAAGAAAACTCATCCTGGGCAATGGTGTAACCCCCCGCTTGTTTAATACTTAGTAAGCCCTTTGCGCCATCGCTTCCCATACCGGTGAGCAGCGCTGCCACAATGTTTTTTGCGCCGCACTCAAGTAACGAGTTAAATAATACATCTACCGCCGGTTTATGGCGGTTCACCGGTTCAGAATCATCAAGTTCGCAATATAAACTCACCCCTCTTTTTTTTATGCTTAAATGCAAACCACCTGGGGCTATATACGCACACCCTGCACTAAGCTTGTCACCGTGCTGCGCTTCTTTTACGTTAATAGCACAAGTGCGGTCCATACGCTGCGCAAACGAGGTACTAAATACCGGAGGAATATGCTGAGTGATCACAATTGGCGGGCTATTTACTGGCATTTTTATAAGGACTTCTTTTATTGCTTCTGTGCCCCCTGTCGAAGCCCCAATAGCAATAACTTTGTTTAATAAAAATTGTGCATTGGTGGGCAAAGGCTCGCTCACTGTCGTGGCTTTTTTAAAGCTTCTTACCCTTGCACCTGCCGCCACACGCACTTTTTGCTGCACGACATACGCATATTGACTCATTTGCTGCTTAACATTCACAGTCGGCTTGGCAATAAAGTCCACCGCACCAAGCTCAAGCGCTTCTAAGGTGATAGGTGAGCCTTGCTGGGTTAATGTAGAAATCATCACAACGGGCATAGGTCTTAAGCGCATTAGGTTTCTTAAAAAACTAATGCCGTCCATTTTTGGCATTTCTACATCGAGGGTAAGCACATCTGGATTGAGCAATTTAATCATTTCTCGTGCTTGGTAAGGGTCTTCGGCACAGCCAACAACCTCGATATCGCTCGCCTGAGATAGTATTTCGCTCAGCAAACGCCTTATCAGTGGTGAATCATCGATTATCAGAACTTTAACCATTGCGGCTCCTAAAACAGCTCTATGTTAGTCTCGGTGGCTTTATCTTGTTGCTTAAGGTTTTGCAGGTAGCGCACTTCGCGTTTTTCAATTGTATTGTTATGCAAATTCTTCAGCTTTTTTACGTGGACTTTGCCCGTATGCGGATGAAAAAAAATTTTTCGAGGCCACGGCCCCCCCATATCTTGTGCTACAAGATTAAGCGACTCTTCCTGAATATACGCATTGGCGAAGCTAATATTCCCTATCCCTATGTCGGTCATGGCGCTAATTATTTTTCCGCCACCAAAGAGCTTTATTTTTAAATTTTTTCGTGCAGCGCCACCTTTTAACACTTCGTTGATCAGGTATTCCATTGCCCAATTTCCGTAGCGACAACTTAAACTATGTGCACTGTTTAACTCTAAACCTTTTTTTACCGGCAGCATAAAATGATTTACGCCTCCTATACCGGCTTTTTCATCATATACACACGCGGCTATACATGAGCCTAGCACTGTAGAAATAAGCTCATCATTTTTAGATACATAAAATTCGCCAGGTAATATTTTTGCCACCACACTTGTGCGCCCTGCATCCCAGTAACGTTTTATATGTTCAAACCCTGGGAGCACCGGCCTAAACTGTGCGTGCATTGTGTTGCTTTTGATACATGGTTTTCCCTAAATTTTTAAACTCAGCATGATCTTTTCCCATACTCTCTGAGTGTCCTAAAAACAGATAGCCGCCTCGATTAAGTGCATTTGCATAACGTTTAAACAAAGTATCTTTTGTTTCTTTATCAAAATAAATAACCACGTTACGACATAAAATTACATCAAAATGCCCTTTCATGGGCCACTCTTGTAAAAGGTTAAGGCGTTTAAAAAAAATGTGCTTATTTAGTTGTGGTTTCACTTTATATGTTTGCCCATCTTTGCTTTTTAAAAACCACTTTTTAAGTACATTGTTTTCTAAACCATTTACATTAGCCGCGGTATAAATACCCGCTTGCGCTTTGGCTAATACATTAGAATCTAAATCGGTTGCTAAAATTTTTACATCCCACGAACTTGGGAATAAATCGGCAAGGGTTATTGCTAAGCTGTAAGGCTCTTCGCCTGTAGAGCAACCCGCTGACCATACGCGTACTCGTTTTGTTACTTTGTTAGTGCTAAGTAACTGCGGCACTATGGTGTTTTTTAAAAACTCAAAGTGGTGGGGCTCTCTAAAAAAGGAGGTTAAGTTAGTGGTAATCGCATTAATAAATGCGTCAAACTCAGCCTCTTTATTATTGTGTAAGTACTCTAAATACTGCGAAAAGTTTTTAAGTTTATGCTCTCTTACCCTTCTTGCTAAGCGGGAATACACCATTTCGCGTTTATGATCGCCAAGCACAATTCCGCATGCGTTATAAACCAACGTGGCAATGTCTTTAAAATCTTTATCGGTACATAAAAATTCTTTCATTGTTATACCTTCCCTTGTAAAACTGGCTTGCTGGCATCTTAACTAGCAAGCCAATAGTGGCTAAAACTCTTCCCACTCATCTGCTGAGTCTATAAAGTTTTCGCCTTTGGGCTGGGTATTTTTTAAATAACCGCTGGGTTGACGCGCTGGGGCTTCAGAACGTTCAAAATGTGCATTGGGCAATGTATTCATACCTTGCTGCCCGAGCGAGAAAAAGTGCAGTAATTGGCGCATCTCATTGGCTTGCTCAGCCATGGACTCACCGGCAGCTGAGGCTTCTTCTACAAGTGCCGCATTTTGTTGCGTCATTTCATCCATTTGCGCAACGGCTTTATTAACTTGCTCAATGCCAGCGCTTTGCTCTTCAGAGGCCTCGGTTATATCCGAAATCATTTGCGTAACACGTTGTACGCTTGAAACAATTTCTCTAAGCGTTTCGCCCGACTCATTAACCAGCACAGTACCGTCGGTGACTTTTGCTACGCTGTCTCTAATGAGCTCTTTAATTTCTTTGGCCGCTCCTGCTGAGCGCTGCGCTAAGTTGCGCACCTCGCCAGCAACCACAGCAAAACCTCTGCCTTGCTCACCCGCTCTAGCTGCCTCTACAGCCGCGTTAAGCGCCAGTAAATTAGTTTGAAAGGCAATTTCGTCAATAACACCTATAATGTCAGCAATTTTTTTACTCGATTCGTTAATAGCCGACATACTCGTTACTGCTCTATTAACCACTTCTCCGCCTTGAATTGCTTTGTCGCAGGTTTCTTCGGCCAAATCGTTAGCAACTTTTGCGTTATCTGCATTTTGCCTTACGGTACTGGTCATCTCTTCCATACTCGATGCAGTCTCTTCAAGCGATGAAGCTTGCTCCTCGGTACGCTGACTTAAATCTGCATTACCTTGTGAAATCTCCTCTGCACCACTGGCAACAAGTGTGGCTGAGGAGTTTATGCGATTTATAACATCAGTGAGTTTATCTGCCGTGGTATTAGCATCTTGCTTGAGCTTATCAAACGAGCCTTGATACTCTTTCTCTATGCGCTTTGACAGATCGCCATTGGCCATTGCATCAAGCATTAGAGCGGTATCGCTAACGGCATCATCCACAATTTCCACTAAGCTATTTAAACCCTGCGCCAAGCGTAAGAAAAAGCCTTCTTTACCTGTTTCATCTACACGCGTATCTAAATCGCCTTTACCAGCATTACTCACTAACTGCGCAATTTCCTTTTCTATGGCGACTTCACTTGTTCTATCTTCCCACTCAACTACCGTCCCTATACGTTCTTGCTCTGGTGTGAAAATAGGGTTTGCCACTAACCCAAAGGTTCGTCCGCCTACTTTTATTTCAGCGCGATATGTTGTTGTAAGCTTAGCTAATAAGTTTTGCTGGTGGGCCGGGTTTTTGTGGAATATATCTATATTTTGCTTAATTAAATTAGTGCTATCAAAGTTAGGCAGCTCTTTTTTCAAATCATCTTCAGCAATACTCATCATCGATTTAACCGCGTTGTTCATATAAACAATCACATTTGAGGCATCGGCTATCATGGTGTTTGTTGCTACGGTATCAAGCGCCTGTTTTACTCTTAAGTTTTCTTGAGCTTCAGCACGCTCTTGCTCTGCTTTTGCTACGCTATCGGTAATATCTTCCCATTCAACAATGGTGCCTAAGTGTTTACCTTCATGATTTATCCACGGTGTGGCAATCAAACTAAAAATAAGCCCTGCTAAACGTAACTCAGTTTTGTAAGGTTGCTTTAAGTTTTTTAATAGCTCGCGTTGATGAGCTGGGTGCTTATGAAAATCATCTACACAGGTGCCGATTAAATTATCGACAGAAAAACTAGGTAGCACACTTTGCAAGGCCGTTTCACGTGCTTTGAGCATTGACTTAACTTGATCGTTTACAAATACAATATTGAGATCTTTATCGGCAATCATTACATTGGCTTGGCAAACGGTTAACGCACTTGCTAAGTCCGCAGCCTTTTTAGACTCACGCTCTAGCTGTTTTTGCGCGGTGATATCACTTGCGTATTTAATAACTTTATAAGGCTTGCCATTTAAATCGTATATAGGGTTATAAGAGGCTTGAATCCATATTTCTTGCCCTTGTTTACCTATTCGCATGTACTCGCCCGAGTCGTACTCTCCACGCCCAAGCTTTTCCCAAAACTGTTTATACTCGTTTGTTTTAGCGTATTCTGGGTCCACAAATAATTTATGGTGTTGGCCTTTTATCTCGCTAAGTTGATAGCCTAAACCGTTTAAAAAATTGTCATTGGCAGTAATAATTGTGCCATCAAGATTAAACTCTATCACCGCCTGCGATTTACTAATTGCCTCAAGCTGACCTTGTGCTTCAGCGGCCTGTTTTTTTTGCTCGGTAACATCTGTGGCAAATTTAATTACTTTTAGCACTTGCCCTTGGCTATCAATAATCGGGTTATAGGTCGCTTGAATCCATACCTCACGACCTCCATTTGCAAGGCGTTTAAACTCGTCAGAAATGAACTCACCGCCGCGTAAACGTTGCCAAAAATTTTTATACTCGCTGCTTTGTGCTTCGTCTGGTTCAACAAACATAGAGTGGTGCTGGCCTTGCACTTCTTCTAAGCGATATCCCATTGCATTTAAAAAGTTTGAATTGGCGGTAATTATTCTGCCACTCGGTTCAAACTCAATAACTGCTAATGATTTATTTAATGCATTAACGATTAAGTCATTACTTGATTCTGATTGCTTCGGATTACTAAACCATCCCATGCCCATCACCACCTTTATGTTTGTTTTTGTTGCTACATAGCACTGCGGCTATATATCCATTGTTCTTTGTAAGTCAATTAACGAGACCATTTTTTCACCTACGTTTACCAGCCCTGCCACATACTCACAATTACTCGAATCAGACAGGCTAGGGACGGGCTTGGCGTCTTGCTCTGCAATGCTGTAAACATCAGAAACCGCATCTACTGCGATGCCCATTACTTTTGAATCGTTTTCAAAAGTAACTTTTACAACAATAACAACCGTTAAAGGCCCATATTCAGTACTTGGCAAACCAAAACGTAAGCGCAAATCTATTATTGGCACTATGGTGCCGCGAAGGTTTATCACTCCTTTAACAAAATCAGGAGCATTGGGCAGTACGGTAATTTCTTCCCAGCTTCTGATTTCTTGCACGGTTAATATATCTACACCGTACTCTTCATCAGCCATAATAAAGGTTAGAAATTGCTTAACGCCTTGCTGTTGCTCTAAATCAATTTTGTTATTTAACTCGCTTTGTGCGCTAATCATGAAGCCTCCAGGGGTGTTTTAGAGTCTATGATTAGCTCTTGGCTACCTGGTTTTTTAAGTCCTGATAGTTTTATTAAGCCACTAATATCAACAATTAACGAGACACGCCCGTCGCCTAAAATAGTTGCTCCAGACACGCCATCCACTTTTTGATAATTCGCCTCTAAACTTTTTATTACTACCTGCTGCTGTGAAAGTAAGTCATCAACCAGCAAGCCCACTTTTTGGTTGTCGGTTTCAACAACCACCAGCAAGGTTTTGTCTAATGACTCTATGGCGTTTTGATGATTAAAAATTTGATACAAGCGTAAAATAGGGATGTATTCGTCACGCAGTCTTAGTACATCTAAGTCTCTACCCACTCGGCTTACTTTAGTGATATCAATCTGTAGCGATTCAACAATTGAAATGAGCGGAATAATATAAGTATGCTGCGCAACCTTAACTAATTGACCATCTAAAATGGCAAGCGTAAGAGGTAGCCTTATTGTAAAAGTAGAGCCAACGCCAGCTGCTGATGAAACCTCAACGGAACCATTTAAAGATTGAATATTGCGCTTAACAACATCCATTCCTACACCACGCCCAGATAAGTCGCTAACCGCATCGGCGGTAGAAAAACCGGGCATAAAAATAAGCTCATTGATTTCGTCATCGGTTAAATTACAGTCAGCGGTAATTAGCTCATTAGCAATGGCTTTTTCTTTTATTTTTTGCGTATTTAAGCCTTGTCCATCGTCCATTATTTCTATTACGATATTACCGCCTTGGTGAAAGGCATTTAAGGTCACGGTGCCCACGGGGTCTTTACCTGCGGCAACCCGCTGTTCAATTGTTTCAAGGCCATGATCGAGCGAATTTCTGACAAGATGCACCATGGGGTCGGATATTTTTTCCATTACCGTTTTATCAAGCTCGGTTTGTTCCCCTAATAATTTCAACTCCACCTGTTTATTTAGTTTTTGGGCAATGTCGCGCACTAGTCGCGGAAACCGGCTAAATACAAAGTTAATCGGTAACATACGAATGCGCATCACATTTTCTTGCAGGTCTCGGGTATTGTGTGCCAGCTGCGCAAGGCCTTCTTGTAACGACGTAATGGTCGATTCGCTAATTTCTTGCTCGCTCAACTGATTTAACATGGCTTGTGTTATCACCAGCTCCCCAACCATGTTTATTAATGAGTCTACTTTGTCTATTCCTACTCTTATGGAGGTAGACTCCGGTGCTGATGTTGGCTTTTTATCGGCTGAGGGTTTGCTTTTAGGTTTATCGGGTGCTTTTTTGGCATCGCTAATAGGCTGTGTTTGAGCTGTGCTGTGGTTGCTCTTTTCGTCCGTGTTTGCGGTGTGAGAAGTGTCTTCATCAAATAACCCGCCACAGAGCTCTATTTTTATATCAGCATCATCCTCTACCCATTCAAATACCTCTTTAATGGCGGCTTCTTTTTCGCTGGTATTTAAAAAAAAGCGCCAGTGCAAGTAGCACTCGTCACTGCTTAAATCTTTAATATCTGGGATATCGTCTAAAAATGCCTGCGTTTCAAGCTCGCCGAGTTCAGCTAATTCGCTGATCATGAATAAAGGCTCATTGCCTGTTTTAAAAAGGTGATGATGCGGTTTAAAATCAATTTGAAAAGTATTTATCTCAGCAGCAGTCTTTACTTCGCTTGCCTCGGTTGGGGGTGAATCGGCTTGCATTTCGAGTACAATTTCAAACTGTTTTTTTAAGGTCGTAGCGTGTGATAAATCAGGCTCTTGCTCAGCTTGCAGCTCACCAAGTAACCCACGCAAGCAATCAACAGCTTTAAGCAATAAATTAACATGTTCGGTGGTTAGCTCGCGCTCGCCTTGGCGTATTTGATCGAGTAAGGTCTCAAGCACATGAGTAAACTCAGCGACAGAGTTAAAGCCAAAGGTGCCACTGCCCCCTTTAATTGAGTGCGCAGCTCTAAAAATAGTATTTATTGTTTCTAAGTCTTCTTCGCCGGGCTCTAAATTTAGTAGCTCGGCCTCCATTGTATCTAGGCCTTCAAAACTTTCTTCAAAGAACACTTCAAAAAATTGACTTAAATCTATACTCACGCCGCACTCCTCAGTTAACGAATTACTTTTTTAAGCACCGCTAGTAACTGATCCGGGTTGAATGGCTTTACAATCCAGCCTGTTGCGCCAGCTGCTTTGCCTTCTACTTTTTTATCTAATCCTGACTCGGTAGTTAACATTAGCAGCGGCGTAAATTTGTAATCAGGAAGACCTCTGAGTTCTCTGATAAGCGTAATGCCATCCATAATGGGCATATTTACATCTGAAATGACCGCATCAAAACTTTGCTGCTTGGCAATCGCAAGAGCCTCGCTGCCATCTTTTGCTTCGGTAACATCAAAACCTGCGGTTTTAAGCGTAAAGCTCACCATTTGACGCATTGACGCAGAATCATCAACCGCTAAAATTTTCTTCATATAAACCTCTACCCTTTACTATCAAGTATTAAATATTGACTTAAGCCAAGTTGATTAATGGCGTTTTGAAGTGCATCACTGTTGCCTACCCATACAATTTTGTGATGTATGGTAAGAAGGTGTTTTTGCAAAGCACACAAAAGTTGAATTGACGCGGTATCGGCTGAAATAACCTCACTGACATCTAAACAAATATCGTTGTTGCTATTGAGTTCTTGTAATAAATCTTGGTGAAGAGTCTCTACATGCATAATTGCAAGTTCGCTTGGAAGTTTTAGCATTTTTTCAGGGCTTTCCCTGTCAATTCAATTCATAACAAAAGCTTAGCCTTAGTTATTAAAATTGCCATAAAAGGCTCAAAAAAATTAATAAAACTTTTAAAAGTGGCGCTAAAAAGCAAAAAAGGAGCCTAAGCTCCTTTTAAAATTCGTGAAAAGTGTAAAACTAGTTTTTATAGTAATCCGCTATTTGCTTAAATTCGCTAATAAGTTGAGTGGTATTAATAAGAGGTACATTGCCTTGTTGGAACTCAGGCTTAAATATGGCTCTTACCGCTCCATTTGCATCAACTAAAGCCACCGAAGCACTATGATCGACCGCATACTCTGATTCTTGTGAGTCACTAATGGCATAAATTAGTCCAAGCTCTCTCACCACTGGGAATAAGTTTTTGTGCTCACCTGATACAGCTAAAAAATCAGGGTTAAAATAATCAATATAGGCCTTTCGTTTTACCGCTGTATCGCGCTGGGGGTCTACCGACATAAACCAAATTTGCAGTGGGTATTCGTTATGTAACTTTTTATACACACTATTTAGCTTCGCAAGCGTTAATGGGCAAATATCTGGGCAGCTGGTATAACCTAAAAATACTAAGTTCCACTGCCCCATAAATTGCGCCTTGGTGACTAACTCACCGTTTTGGTCATTAAGCGTAAAATCTGAAAGAGGCTTTGCTTGCTCATACACTAAAGCTTGCACATCGGGTGCACTATTTTGCTCTGAGCAAGCAACAAGTAAAAACGAAAAAATTACAACTAAGCTAATCCGTAACTGCTTCATAAGGGGAGCCATTTATCTATAAATAAGATCACGAAGAGTACCATTAAATGCACAATTGAAAAGCGAAATAAGTCCATGGCATTACTATTATCAGGGGCTAGCTTTAGCTTAACCGCTTTATATAAAAAGAGTGCATTGAGTACACATGCGCCAACCAAATAAATACCGCCCGACATACCAATTAAATACGGTAACACGCATACAAGCGCCAGTAATATGGTATAAGCCACAACACACGTTTTGCAAAAATCGATACCATGAGTCACTGGCAACATAGGAATTTTAGCGCGTTCGTAATCGCTTTTGCGTGCTATTGCCAGTGCCCAAAAATGCGGTGGGGTCCACGTAAATATAATCATTACAAGTAACCATGGTGCGGCTGCCATTTGATTTGTTTCAGAAACCCAACCCAATAAAGGCGGCATTGCGCCAGCTAAACCACCAATCACAATGTTTTGCGGTGTGGCACGCTTTAAAAAAGAGGTGTAAATAAAAGCATATCCCACTAACGCAAACAACGTAAGTACGGCCGTTAGGGTGTTGGCCCAAAGCATTAGCATTATAAAACCGGCAAACCCTATCACACCTGCAAAGCTTAACGCATGGGTTTTACTAAGCCTGCCTTTGGCTACAGGGCGTTGGCGTGTTCGCGCCATTTTTGTATCTATTTCGCTATCAACAACATGGTTTATTACCGCCGCAGCGCCAGAGAGCAACCCAATGCCTAATAAACTAATAAACTGTACTGTAATGCCTCGCCCTACATCAGGCGCCAGTGCCAAGCCAACCCAGGCAGTAAGTACCAACATAGCCACTACTTTAAACTTGCTAATAGCTAAGTAATCTTGCAGTAAATTATAAGCACGTTGAATAAAAGGGTGTGCGCTAATAACTTGTAGTTCTTTTTTGTCTAGTGTGAGTGCCATTATTATTCCCCTTTAAGTGCGTGCTTTTAGGTAGTAACACAACCTAACCATAGTCAATAACAAGATAGCTGCCATTAAATTGTGTGCCAGCGCCACTCCTAGCGGAAAATGCCAATGCACCACCGCAAGCCCCAAACTAATTTGGCACAGTAGCGCAACGAGCACGCTGACAGTACAGTGTTTTATTTTTGCAGATTGCGCCTGACTGTATATACGCCACATAATTAGTGCCAACACAACGCATGTAACTAGCGCCCAAATTCTGTGTAATAGGTGAATAGACATACGCGCCTGTTGCGATAGCACTCCGTACTCATAGTTACTGTGCTCAAGCGGCAGCTGAAACACACTACTGAGTGAAAATGGCTGCGCATAACTACACAGCGGTAAGCCATTACAGTGCGGCGCTGCATAATTTGCTGCAAGCCAACCACCTAATGCAATTTGTATAACCAATACAGCCAATGCAACTAAGCTCAATGAAAAGTAGCGTTTAGCGCTACTATCTCCGCCCTCTATGGGTTTACTGGTTAAACGCAGGTATAAAAGAGTGATTAGCGATAAAATACTAAACCCTCCCAGTAAATGCCCCATTACAATGAGCGGTTGCAAGTTCATAGTAACGGTCCACATACCCAGCGCTGCCTGAAATATAACTAACAACAATAATGCTAGCGGTAATTTAACCGGCGTGTTTGAGTTATGGCGCTTTACAAAAGCCAACACAAATAGCGCTAAAATAAGTAATCCCAGCGCACCTGCAAAGTAACGGTGGATCATTTCTTTCCACGCTTTGGCGGTTTCAAACATCATATCTGGGTAACTTTGGGTAGCCAGTGCGATATCGGCTTCATGCTTTGGTACAGTTAAAAAGCCATAGCAACCTGGCCAGTCTGGACAACCAAGACCTGCGTCACTCAAACGTGTATAAGCGCCTAGCCCTACCACTAATAACGCAAGCAACCCCGTTGCAAGTACCCAGTGTTTATAATTTTTATACATAGGAATCTCCCATTAACAATGCGCTATTAGTTAGCTTGAACGAGAATAATTAAGTAGTTTTTTTAAATCTTTTAATAACCCTTTTTGTACTAAGCGGTTTTCTTGAGGCTGCTCTTTAAACGGATACTCAAGCACCACTAACCCCCTATGATCAATTAAATATAAGCTAGCGGGCTGTAAATTTTGTTGCGCGTTAAAGGTTTTCCAAGGCATGTTCTTAACATTAGGCGCCCCCATTACAGCCATATCAACCTTGCCTTGGTTTTTTCCTAAGGCGATATATAAGTTATCAAGCGCATTGAGCTGCTCATTACACGATGCACTACATTTATTGGAGTAATTAAGTGCAATTGTCCATTGCTTAGGGTTATGTTGCTGCCAGTTTTCAAGCTTTACTTCGTGCTGTAAAAAATCGCCATTATTGGTAATAGCGCTTGGCAACCAGTCTAGTTTTAGCGCACCGTATGCGAGTACGAGTGGTACAGCGCAACATACAACAAATAAAACTAAGGGATTATTCTTCATTGTTAGTCCTCTTTTTACTGGCAAAAATGGCCACCACCACACAAGCTAAGGCTATTAAAAACCATTGCACTGCATACGCTTGGTGCTTTTGCGGACTCATCACCACCGCTGTATAATGCGGTATTGCTAGCGCATCTCCAGTACCTTGACGATAAGCCATAAAGTTAAATAACGATTGATTACTTTGCTTACTTAGCTTTTGTAAATCTATTGATTGAATTCGTTTTTGAAAGTCTTGTTTTGTCGAATTGGTTTGTAAGTTAAAGCTCGCTAAGTTTTGCTCTTTTATTTGCGCTTTAAACATAAGAGTACTTTTAGGAAGTTGGATGTTCGGTAATTCGCTGCGTGAAATAGGCGCTTTTACCCACCCTAAATTAACGAGTAAAGCGCCACTTGCTTGGCTTGGCTTAAATAAAACCAATAAATCGTAACCCACTTGCCCTTGGTAAACTTGGTTATCTAAAAGCCAGTATTGCTGATTTATTATTTTTCCGACAAGCTCAACCTCTACACCTGTTTTATTCCACTTTGAAGGCATGGCCTGTAATTGCTGCCAGCTCATTACGCCTTGGGTTTGCATGTTAGCTATAGCTGTTAACTGTTGCTGCTTTTGCTCAGCCCTTGCTAATTGCCAGTACCCTAAACGTACACATACCAGCACCACAGCTACCACAACGCAAAGTGCGATAAATGAGCTAAGCTTTTGTTTACGCCTTAAAATTAACTGCATAAAGGGTCAACCCAGTGATTATTAAAATTATTATTGTGCTGCTGTTACTATTTATACTTTTCAACTTGTTTAGAGCGCTATTTATTATGGTGACCGATAAATCTGGCAATCGGCCTATGTCGCATTTTTTAGGCCGTCGCGTACTGTTCTCTGTGGTGGTTTTGGTGATGGTGATAGCCGCTGTAAAACTTGGTTTTATAAAGGCTAACCACTCACCACTGACCGTTACAACACATACACAAAAACAAATAAACACAGCCACACCACATCAACAAAATGCCAATACCAAGCCGCTGCTTGAAACGCAAAATGTTTATCTTTCGTAAAATGGCCTTTTAAAATACGCACAAATACAACAAACAAAATAATGGCGCCAAGGGTCACATGCATGCCATGAAAACCTGTCAGCAAAAAGAATGTGTTCCCGTAAATGCCTGCATCTAGTGTTAAGTTTAATTCGTTGTAGGCATAAATATATTCTTCCACCTGCAATGCTAAAAAGCACACACCCAATAAAATGGTTGCCCCCAACATCACTTTTAGCGGTTTACGTTTATTGTTCTCAATGGCTACGTGAGCAAAATGCAAAGTAACCGAAGACGCTAATAAAATAAGCGTATTAATAAGGGGTAAGCCTTGCCACCCCATAGCTTGCGTGGTTTCACCTGCTGGTGTGGTTAGTAGTGGCCATACGGCCTCAAAGGTAGGCCAAAGCACTTCGTTGGTCATCGCATTATTCCCAGCGCCGCCAAGCCAAGGCACCGACAGTATGCGGGCGTAAAATAATGCGCCAAAAAAGGCCATAAAAAACATAACTTCAGAGAATATAAACCAGCTCATTCCTTGTCGAAATGAGCGGTCCATTTGCGCTGAATACAAGCCCTGATCAGACTCGCTAATTACATTTTTAAACCAACTAAAAATCATATACAGCAGCACTGCAGTGCCTGCATATAGCAGGTACACACCGCTGCCCCCTTCACTTTCTAAATTCATAACTGTTAACGCCGCACCCACTGCAATAAAAAATAACGCCACCGCGCCCACTATGGGCCAAGGGCTTTGCTCGGGTACGTAGTAGTTTTCATAATCTTGATTCATGTTACTTGCTCCTAGTTTTACACTAGACATGCAGGCTAGTTATTACTTGCTACTAGCTGCTCACTAATATCAAATACGGTGTACGATAAAGTTAGCTCTTCTACATCGCTCGGCAATGCGGTATCAACATAAAAAAGCAGCTTAAACTCAAGTTCTTCACCCGCTTTTAGGGGTTGTTGATCAAAGCAAAAGCACGCTATTTTATGTAAGTACTTAGCCGCCTTTCCAGGCGACACAGAAGGCACCGCTTGCATTACTTTATCGATATCACTGGTGTTTTTTGCGCTAAACATTACCTCACGCATAGCACCCGGTTTCACATCAACACTGTATTCTTTTGATTTAACAATAAAGGGCGCACCACTTTGCGCATGGGTTGTAAAGCTCACACCTATTTCTCGGTTTTCAGTGATTTGTGTACTTTGCTTAGCTTGCTCAAGCGACGGCTTGCCATTAAGCCCGGTTATGTCGCAAAACACGTCATATAAGGGCACTAAGGCAAATGCAAAAGCAAACATACCTATACAAATAAGAATTAGGCGCTTTAATAGCGGTGCATGTGTCATTATTTAATTTCCGGCGGTGTAGAAAAAGTATGATACGGCGCAGGAGAGTCTACTTCCCACTCTAAACCTTCAGCACCATCCCATACTTTTGCAGGGACTTTATCGCCCCCTCGGGCACATTTAATTACCACAGCCACAAAGAGTAACTGCGATAAACCAAAGGCAAACCCACCTACACTAATAATTGCGTTAAAGTCAGCAAACTGCAGAGCGTAATCGGGAATGCGGCGAGGCATACCTGCCAGCCCAACAAAATGCATAGGGAAAAACAGCACATTAACGCTTACCAGCGATAACCAAAAATGCCACTTAGCCAAGGCAATGTTGTACATATTGCCCGTCCATTTAGGCAGCCAATAATAAGCCCCTGCCATAATAGAAAATATTGCCCCCGTAACTAACACGTAATGAAAGTGCGCCACCACAAAGTAAGTATCGTGATACTGAAAATCAGCTGGTGTTATAGCCAACATCAACCCCGAAAAGCCCCCTAAGGTAAATAGCACAATAAATGCAATACTAAATAACATGGGTACTTCAAAACTTATTGAACCTCGCCACATAGTGGCCACCCAGTTAAAAACTTTTACCCCTGTAGGTACCGATATAAGCATGGTCGCGTACATGAAAAATAGCTCGCCAGCAACGGGCATACCGGTCGTAAACATATGATGCGCCCACACTATAAAGCTCAGTAATGCGATAGAAGAAGTGGCGTATACCATGGAGGCATAACCAAATAGTTTTTTACGAGAGAACGTAGGCACGATGGTCGAAATAATACCAAAGGCGGGTAAAATCATGATGTACACTTCGGGATGGCCAAAAAACCAAAATATGTGCTGAAACATCACCGGATCGCCGCCACCTGCTGCATCAAAAAAGCTGGTTCCAAAGTATTTATCGGTCAGCACCATAGTGACCGCTCCGGCCAATACAGGCATAACAGCAATTAATAAAAATGCGGTTATTAGCCATGTCCAAACAAATAATGGTAGTTTCATCCATGTCATGCCTGGGGCACGTAAGTTAACAATGGTCACAATCACGTTTATTGCGCCCATAATTGAGCTAATCCCCATAATGTGCACTGCAAACACAAACATTGCGGTGTTATCGTTACTGTACGTTGTAGAAAGCGGCGCATAGAACGTCCAGCCAAATGCGGGGCCGCCTCCAGGCATTAATAACGATGCCAATAAAATTAAAAAAGCGAAGGGTAAAATCCAAAAGCTCCAATTGTTCATTCTGGGCAGTGCCATGTCTGGCGCACCAATCATGAGCGGTACCATCCAGTTAGCAAGCCCCGTAAAGGCTGGCATTACAGCACCAAACACCATAATTAAGCCGTGTACTGTGGTCATTTGGTTAAAAAAGTGAGGATCTACCAATTGTAATCCTGGCTGAAATAACTCAGCCCGAATAACCATAGCCATTGCACCACCAATTAAAAACATCGTCAGCGAAAAAATTAAGTACATGCTGCCAATATCTTTATGGTTTGTTGTATATAACCAGCGTTTAAAACCTTTGGCTGGATGGTGGCCGTGGTGAGCGTTATTGGCGTGTGGTTGTTCTACTATGCTACTCATTAGTTCGCCTCCCCATCAGCATCAAGTGCTGCCTGAATTTCACTAGGTTGGATAACATCACCCGTATCGTTACCCCACGCATTGCGTTTGAAGGTAATTACTGCCGCAAGTTGCTTTATAGATAACTGCTTTGCAAATGCCTGCATTGCAGTGCCAGGACGGCCATGAATTACAATATCTATATGATCTTTTATATCACCAAGCACAATGGGGCTACCTTTAAGCGCTGGAAACACACCCGGTAACCCCATACCTGTTGGCTGATGACACGCAGCGCAACTTGCCATATACACTTGCTCGCCTAGCGTCATTAACTCTTCTTTAGGAATCGTTTTCTCAAGTAGGGCTGCATCGGCTAATGCCGCTTTCTGCTTAGCTTGCTTAGCATCTGCAAGCCACGCGTTAAAATCCTCTTGCGACTTAGCTTCAACTACCACGGGCATAAAACCATGATCTTTACCGCATAGTTCGGCGCATTGGCCACGGTAAATACCCTCTTCGTTGATGTTGGTCCACGTTTCATTAATAAACCCTGGGTTGGCATCTTTTTTAACGGCAAAATCAGGTACCCACCAAGAGTGAATAACATCATCAGAGGTCATTAAAAAACGCACCTTTTGATTAATTGGCAGTACTAAAGGTTTATCAACCTCAAGTAAGTAATTGGGGTTTTTATTAGCAAGGTTGGCTATTTCGTCTTGAGGGGTAGACAAAATAGAATAAAACTCCACGTCTTCGCCCATATATTCATAATGCCACTTCCACTGTGACCCAGTGATCTTAATGGTTAAGTCGGCCTTACTGGCATCTTCCATTGCAATCAAGGTTTTAGTGGCAGGGATTGCCATGGCAATTAAAATAACAAACGGAATGGCAGTCCAAAGAATTTCTACTTTGGTACTTTCATGAAATTGGGCAGGAACTGCCCCTTTAGATTTACGGTGATGAATTAGTGCCCAAAACATAATTGCGAACACTATCACCCCAATCACACAACATATTAAAAATATTGTCATGTGTAGCTGATATACATTATTACTTATATCGGTTACGCCCTTGCGCATATTGTATTGGCTATTAGCCAGCACTTGCTGCGGGAACATAATCAATACAAGCCACAAGGCAGAGGTCAGTTTACCCATGTGACGGCTCCTTTGATGCTATTGCGAATGCAAAGCGAAGAGGCATACGGCTTAAACGCCAATTCGTTATTTTTATTATTTAACCAACCTAATTTGTTTTGATTGGTATAGCTGCGCCGACAAAGAATATGTATTTGTGTGTTCTCAAAACCAAAAAGCTATGAGTTATTGTTAGCCCAGCACATTAATGATTAGCTAAAAAACGTACAACAAGCAAGTTTCAGTATAAAAAACAAACAAGTTGTATTTTAAAATAAGCTTTAATTACGCCAGCTTAAACACAAGTTAGTTGCTAAATAGCGAGTAAAACTAGAGGGTGCATCATATAAAAGAGGAGTTAAATGCGAGTGCAAAAAAGTTTACAGGCTAAATAATTTTAGGGCGCTTTGAGGTAGCGGAAGGTCTTTTTTAAAACAAAAATGCACACTTAAAAGTGCGCATTTATAAAAAGTTACTTAAAAATAATTAAAGATTACATCCAGTCGGCATTTCTTATTACGCCAACAGCTAAACCTTCAATATTAAAAGATTCGTTTTCAAGGTCTACCTCTATAGGCGTAAACTCTTCGTTTTCGGCGTGTAATAATACTTTTCGGCCTGCTTTTTCGAGGCGCTTTACGGTTACGTCTTCATCTACCCGCGCAACCACAACTTGGCCATTTTCAGCTGTTTGAGTACGGTGTACAGCAAGTAAGTCGCCGTCCATAATGCCTATATCTTTCATACTCATACCGTTAACACGCAGTAAAAAGTCAGCGGCAGGTTTAAACATAAGTGGGTCTATTTTGCAGTGACTCTCAACATGTTCTTGCGCCAAAATAGGCGAACCCGCTGCAACTCGACCTATTAATGGTAGCCCTAGTTGCTCTGGCTCTTCTTCTTCAACCAATTGAATACCACGGCTTGCGCCTGGCTTCATTTTAATAACACCTTTTTTGGCAAGCGCTTTTAAGTGCTCTTCTGCGGCATTGGCACTTTTAAAACCTAGTGTTTGCGCAATTTCGGCACGTGTAGGAGGCATACCAGTGTCTTTAATAAAAACTTTTATTAGTTCGAGTATTTGAGCTTGGCGTTTAGTTAATGGTCGCATACAACTGGTTTTCCATACAGTACATTTAACTGTGAGTATATACAGTTAAATAAAAATCGCAAATTTAAATTGCGCTTTAAAATAGCTAAACACACCGCACTTGGATATATTTTAGGTAATTACAGACGTTCAGTATTTAAAATGCTATAAATTTGCTTTCAACATAAAGGAGTAATTATGAGTATTTGGCATCAACCCATCACATTAGCGCTTTGCAAACAGTTAGATGAGGGAATAAACGGCCAAGGCACGCTAATGAAAACCATGGGTATAGAAATAACCGAAATAGGCGATGATTACCTAGTAGCTACCATGCCCGCTATTCCTGAGCATCATAACCCTATTGGTATGGTACATGGTGGCGCAAATGTGGTACTTGCCGAAACCGTAGCAAGCTACGCCGCTAACTTTGTAGTGGACTTTACAAAATTTTATTGTGTTGGCCAGGAAATTAGCGCCAGCCATTTAAAGGCCTCTCGAAATGGCACTTTAACCGCTGTTACTCGTGCATTTCATATTGGTAAGCGCAGTTCTGTATGGGAAATAAAAATAACTAATAGCCGCGGCGAACTTTGCTGCGTATCAAAAATGACCGCAGCGGTTGTCGAGCGCAAATAATTAACTATGGCTACTTTTCGATAGGGTAAATTGTTATTTCCATACCCGCGCCAATTGCAGATATACGTAGCAGTGTATCTGCATGTAGAGCTTGGTTAAAACACTTAGGTGACGTGCCCGATTCAAAGCCAATATCAAAGGTTCTGCGCGAACAGCTCAACCATTGTTTGAGCGCATTACGTGAACACGACTCGATTAATTCACATAAGTGGTTAATTGCTTTGTCAGGCGTGGTTATGTCACCCGCGGCTTCAATACGCGCCAATTGACGATATTCGTCTTTGTCATAATGTAAAACCATCGCGTTTTTCTTTAAGTCTGCCACTAGGGCGCTAATATCTTGTTTAGACTCAAGCTCTAGATCTACATTTAAAAATTGAATTTCCGACATTGTCTGCTTTTTACCCTCTTATAGTTTCATCGCAAACTTTAACGCAGTTTTACTTTTATACCAAATCAACTAAGCGGTAAACATGGCTTTATTAATAGAAAAAACCTGTTTAAACGCCATTGGCACCTAATTTGCCTTATTAAACGGGTTAGGCTAGTTAAGCACAAATTTAGCGTTTATGTATGAAAGTTATACACACACTGTGTAATTAAAAGCTGTAGGAGAACAATAATGGTAGATCATGGCCCGCAAATTAAAAATGATGAACAGTACGATGCGCTTCGCGATGAAGGCATGAGCAAACAAAAAGCCGCGCGAATTGCTAATAGTAATACTCATAAAACCGCAGTTAAAGGCGGCAAAGCCTCAAAGTATGAGAAGCGCACTAAAAAACAGTTATACGATAAAGCAAAAGAGGTAGGCATTAGTGGCCGCTCAAAAATGAGCAAACAAGAGCTCATAAATGCCCTGCGTGATCATTAAACGCAGCCTCACTGATTTTTTATCGCTCCTTTTTATTATTTTTATAAAGTTAGAGTAAGCTTATGAATAACTGCGACAAAATGCCGCAGTAAAAGCATGGGCTGCTGTAATACACTAACGCTAAAAATAATAAGAAGCACAAAATGAGAAAGCAACTATTTAAGCGCGCACGAAAACTACATAAGTGGCTAGGCTATTTACTTGCCTTACAAATTTTAGCTTGGCTTTTAGGTGGCTTAGTAATGAGCGCAATACCACTTGAATACGTACATGGTAAGCACCTTGCAAAACGCACACTTACAAACCCATTTACACAAGCAGACTACCCCACATCACTCGATAATATTACGTCACAAGTGGCTAACCCCACTCAAATAATATTTGAGCACTTTTTAACTACCCCGCTTATTACTGTTATTAACAGCACCGAGCAGCAAAGCTTTAATGGCTTAACGGGCCGCCCTTTTAAGCCACCCACTAAAATACAAATCACCGCTAATGCGCAGGCTCATTTGCTCATTGACGCTAAGCCAATTAGCACCACACTTTTAAAACAAGGTACACGAGAGGTCGGATATAAAACAAATGTGTGGCAAGTACAATTTAACGACACCTTTAATACTACGCTGTATTTAAATGCAGTTAACGGCAAAGTTATTACCATTCGCAGCACGCTATGGCGCATCTTCGACTTTTTTTGGATGCTGCATATAATGGATTACGGCGAGCGAGAAGATTTTAACAACCCGTTACTTATCAGCTTTGCAGCCACCAGCGTGCTATTTTGTTTGTGCGGTATCATTTTATTAATGCAGAACGTTAGGCTAAAAAAACTTACACGTGTTGGTCAATCAAAATAGGGTTTCCGTCTGGGTCGGTAATAATAAAACTTTTATCACCCACAGACTCAACGCTTATATTAGCGCTTTGAAAATACTCACTAAGCGCATCAACATCTTTAAAGTTTGTAACGGTTTGTGCATGCTGATCCCAACCTGGGTTGAAGGTCAGCATGTTTTTATCAAACATACCCGAGAACAAGCCAATTAAATGCTCACCATTTTTCATCACTAGCCAATTTTGTTCTATCTCACCTGCAAACTCACTAAAACCCAGTTTTTCGTAAAACGCTTTAGAGGCTCCAATATCTTTAACCGTTAAGCTTATTGAAAAAGCACCTAGCATGGTCATCTCCTCGCTATTTTTTATATCAGTATAGAGTGAACTAAACATTGCAGATTAAAATTTGTTCACGCTTTATCTTATAGCAGCAAAACTTTAAACTAGCGCCTCCTGTAGTTCACGTATGTGATGGATATGCTTAAATTTATTTTAGCCTTTGTGGCTTGTTGTATTTGTTTTTCGGCATCGAGTGAAGAATTTACCCGTTTTTCAACGGCTAAAAGGCACTTAATTAAAACCCTACCTAATAACGCCAAAAGCCTCTACTGCGGCTGCGACATCAAAAAACAAGGTAAAAAACTAGTGCCAGATCCAACGGGTTGTGGTTATGTGCCTCGTAATACATTTACCCGCTCAGGCAAAGTAAACCAGCGCGCTTTACGTATTGAATGGGAGCACATAGTGCCCGCATGGGAATTTGGCCACCAGCTACAATGCTGGCAAAACGGCGGACGTAAAAACTGTCGAAAAGTCAGTGCCAAATTTAGAAAAATGGAAGCCGACATAAACAATTTAGCCCCCGCAATTGGCGAAATTAACGCCGATCGCTCTAACTATCGCTTTGGAATGCTGAGCGAAAGCGCCACTCAATATGGCCGCTGCCAGGTAAAGGTTAACTTTAAACAACGCGTAGTAGAGCCGCCATTTTATGCCCGCAAACGCATTGCCGACACCTACGCTTATATGCAAAAAACATATGGCTTAAAAATATCAGCCAAACAACAAAAGCTATTTGATGCATGGAAAAAACAAGCATTTGCAGATAAAAGCAGCGCAAGCAAGCTTTAACACAAGCGAAATGTTATACACTCATTTACATAATTTAGGGTCTAATACGTTGAATAAATGAGCGGTTGTTGTAGTATTTTAAACAACTTATTTACAAAAAGTAGTTCTGTATGTTTAAAAATAACAAAGCATCACTCGCTATTATTGCTGCACTCTCAAGCCTAACACTTGCTGGCTGTGGCGGTGGTAGCAGCATGAATGAAACGCCCGCTCCAATCATCACACCTCCTGCAAGCACAGCCCCCACATGGACGGCAGGTGTATTTGAGCCATCGGATGAGTTAAAAAACTTTTGCGAAAACCCACGCACAGGTAACGATCCGTTTAATAATAATGAGCCTTACCCAGACCAAGCTGGTTCAGCACTTTACGAAAAGCTTTGGCTTCGCTCGTGGAGCAATGAAACCTACCTTTGGTATGATGAAATAGCCGATAACGACCCTGAAAACTTTGCTACAGTGGCCAGTTATTTTGCCCAACTAAAAACCGAAGAACTAACCGACTCAGGTGATAAAAAAGATAACTTTCATTTTTCAGAACCCTCCGAGGACTACTTTCAAGAAGCACAATCAGGTGTAACCTCAGGCTATGGCATAAACTGGGCATTTATAGGCGACCCAGCTGATAGAATTTTGCGTGTTGCCTACCTAGAAGATGACTCACCAGCAAGCCAAATTGGTTTTCAACGTGGCGATACGGTGCTCGAAGTTGATGGCGTAAGCATTAATACTAGCACACAAGCAGGCGTAGATACCCTAAACGAAGGCTTATTTAGCCCCACTAATGGCGACTCGCACACCATCGTTGTGCGCAGTAACGATGGCGCTGAAAAAACCTTTAACGTAACGGCTGGCAACATAGAACAAACGCCTGTACAAAACGTAAAAACCATTACCACCGAAAATGGCACTAGCGTAGGATACATGCAGTTTAATAGTCATATAAGTATTGCTCAAGAAGGCTTAATTGCGGCGGTTAATAAATTTAAAACCGATAACGTAGAAGAACTTGTTATTGATTTTAGATACAACGGGGGCGGTTTATTAGCGCTTTCTTCGCAGCTTGCCTACATGGTAGCCGGCAGTGCTAATATCCAAAACCGTATTTATTACCAAACTCAGCGAAACGACAAGCAACCTGTAGAGTCGCCTTTTCCGTTTATAGATGAAGAAATTGATTACTCAACCTTTTTTAGCACCGGTGATAACCTACCCGACTTAAACTTATCTAAAGTGTATGTGCTTAGCACATCAGGCACCTGTTCAGCATCAGAAGCCTTTATTAATGGTCTAAAAGGCATTGACGCCGAGGTAATACTCATTGGCGACACGACCTGCGGTAAACCATATGGTTTTACTCCAACACATAACTGTGGCACCACGTATTACACCATTCAATTTAGCGGTATCAACAGTAAAGGGTTTGGTGAATATGCAGCAGGGTTTACGCCTACGCCAACACCGCAGTTTGATGCGGATGTGAAAGGTTGTGTAGTGAGTGATGACTTCGACAATCAATTAGGCGATCCAAACGAAGGGATACTCTCTACTGCGCTTTACCATATAGATAATAACGGGACGTGCCCTGTTAGCACCGCCTCTGCGAGTATCAAAACGCAAATTCAAAGCGCGGCTGGCGATAGCAAGCAACTATTACCTCTAAACGCACCTAACGACTTTAACCGTGGCAATATGGATTTCACATGGCCTACGTTAAATAAGGATAAGTAATGGCTAAACTACTGGCAATATTAACCTTATTATTTATTGGAGGCTGTAACAGTATGAATACTGCCACTGCCAAGCCTGCACTACTTACCGAGGTAAACCCAGGCGTTATAGCCACGCTACAGCAAGCGATTATAAAAGCGAAAGGTGGCACACTAGTTACACTTGCCGACACCGTTTTTACTAAACGCAGCGAGCTGTTACTAAGCCATGGAAATAGTAAAGACTCAAATGGTATGCCCATAATGGGCGCGCATAATATCAAGTCAGAAAAGTTAGTTTTACAAATAATTGCCGAGCAGTGCGTGCTTTATTACCCTAAAAAAGATATGGCTATTGAGCTTAAAAACGTAAGTTGTAAAGCACAATAAAATACTATTAAAAAGGCACACAACATTAATCTGTGTGCCTTTGTCATTTTTCCCTTGGTTTATAAGTCTTGATGCGGGCCAAAAACTTCGTAATGAATATGCTCGTTTTTAACACCTAGCGCCAGTAACTGGCTTTTCACAAACGCCATAAACCCAGCGGGGCCACATAAGTAAAAATCACCATTTGTAAGGGGTAGCTGTGTTTGTATGTCCGTTAAGTCCATCAACCCTGTAAAATCAGCCCCATCACTGCCTTGATTAAGCCATGTCACAGCTTGTAAACAGTTATAAACCGTACTTAATTCATTTAAATAGTGTGCAAACGCGTGCTGCTGGGTATTTTCGCATGCATGTAAATACATAATATTTTGCTTAGGGTTATCGCTTAATAACGTTTCGAGCATCGCAAGCATTGGCGTTTGCCCAACACCTGCTGAAATAAGTACCGCTGGGTTTTTACTATTTCGTAAAAAGAAGTCTCCTGCTGGCGGGTATAATTCAACTATGTCACCTTGTGATAGTGAGTGTAAATAATTAGACACCACACCAGGCTTTGGCTGTAGCTCTTTTTTAACACTAATACGGTAGTTTTTACCGTTACTTTTTTGCGAAATAGAATACTGGCGAATTTCTGCATATTCAGCGCCCTCTGGCTTAACTTTAATCCCTAAATATTGGCCAGGTTTATGGGCAATAACCGCTTTGCCATCTACAGGTGTGAGTGTAAAACTTGTTACTAGCTCAGATTCAATCTGCTTATTGGTTATTTCAAATTGGCGAGTACCCGCCCAGCCACCGAGTGTGTTTTTACTATGTTCATACAAAGCCGCTTCTTCGGTAATACAAATATCAGCAAGCAGTGCGTAAGCTTCACGCCATGCGTATTCTACATCTGGCGTAAACTGCTCTGGTATTAGCTCTTTTAAGGTGCCAATTAAATGAGCACCAACAATGGGATAGTGCTCTGGTAAAATATTTAAACTGGTGTGTTTATGGTTAATGCGCGCTAATGCCTCTTTTAACACCGCTAAATTATCAATATTTTGGGCGTATGCCGCTAAGGCGTTAAACAAAGCAAATTGCTGGCGGCCGGTGTCTTGATTCACCATATTAAAAATATTTTTAAGCTCTGGGTTATGGCTAAATAGTCGCTTATAAAAATGATCGGTCACAACGGTACCAGCCTGTGCTAACAGCGGAACAGTGCTTTTAACAATTTCAATGGTTTTATCAGATAACATAAAATAGTCCTATAGGTAAGCTAACCACGACGCCCATCAACACGACGCCGCGTTAATATAGGTGTGCAGTAAATTAAAAATAATAAAAAAGCCACTAACCACAACAAGGCACTTATTTGCCAAGCAAAGTGTGGCCCAATAATTAAGGGGAGTATTGAGCGCGTAATCGCTGCTACCAGCACTAGCAAAAAAGCAACAGATATATATTTAGGAGTATTAAGCGTCCGCCCTGTATGACCAAGCGATACACGGGTCATCATGGCTAAAATCATCATCCCTATTGTGCCAATAGTGATAAAGTGGAGCGCATCTTTGAAGGGTATTACGTTTGTGTAAAAGCTAAATGCAATCATCATTAAGCCAACACCTAACGCAAAATAAGAAAAATGCAAAGACCATAATAAAGGGACTTTTAGCACTTTTGCATTCCACCAAAGCTTTGCTCGAATTAAGTGAAGCGCAGCAACTATTGCAACAATTAATGCAGGACTAATTGAGCTTAAAAATAACTTGCTGATAAAAAACAAAGTAATTGCCAGTATTGATAAATACAGCAGTGCTTTATCAATTTTAGGAGTGCGTGTTTGCTCGCTAAGCAATAAACCTTTAGCAGTAAAAAAGGGAAGCACCCTTCCTGCAACAATGCCGACCAATAAGCTAATAACGAGTACAGCGGTGTCAACCACAGCCAATGCAAGCTGCATGTTGTTATTTAAAACAAGGAGTAAATAAAGTGTATTGAGGACGCACAACACGCTTAAAATAGCTAAAAACTGATAGTTATTTTTACTGCGTGCTGTAAATAGCATATTAGCCAGTGCCGTAATTGCACCTACCCACCATGCTAGCTGTAGCAAAATGACAAGCCATAAATTAGCGTTAGCAAAATTTGGCATCTCTATAAAAAACGCTAAACGCGCACTTACCCATATTAAAGTAAGTAGCATAAGTGCTTTACCACTTATGCTTTCAACGCCCGTCCACGTTTGTGCCGCCGTAAGTAAAAAGCCTACAGCTACTACGCCAGCAAAGCCAAATAGCATTTCGTGCGCGTGCCAAAGTGTGGCTGGTATTGTTAAATGCCAATTAGCATGGCCTGTTAAAATAAGTAACCAATAACCTATTGATAAAAATGCCAGCAAACCGCCTGCTAAAAAGTAAGGTCTAAATGCAAGCATCCATAACGGCCATTTAGTAACTTGATAAATAGCTATGCGCGCCGGCACTGGCTCTGTTAAGTTTAGTGGGCGCATTAGCGTACTTCCTGCCCTAAACCATGCTGGGCAACACAACGCAGTACATAACTAACTTTTAAAATAGCTGCCACTACAATAGTGCCAACATGCGCTGATATTTGTACCTGCATCGAAAAGTACTCTGCATATGGGTAGCTAATTAAAATGCTCACAACCATACAAACAGCGCTAAGCCCTAATACGGCATTAGCAGTAAATAAAAGCGATTCAAAAAATGAGCCTAACTCAATATTGTTGCTTACATTATTTATTGGAAGTGTGTTCATAACGACCCCGTAACTATTAACGTTACTTAGCTATTACACATACTGTGCCAACAAAATAAAGCCATACTATTCAGTACTTTAAATAAAAACACTTTACAATTTGAGTCTTTATGACACACTCCAATTTAATTCATAAAAACACAAATAGGTCATTTTGACATGAACCAACAGTTCAACCTTACCCAAGTAGCTTTAGAGCTTGCCCAAAGCACTCTGCACGAGCACAGCTTTAATCAATTATTGGCAACGGTTGAGCGTGTAATACCTAGCGATGCCAGTGCATTACTTGTCATGCAGGGCGAGCAACTTAAGCCCTTAGCTATTAAAGGTCTGATGCCCGACAGCCTTGGCAGACGCTTTAAAATAGCAGAGCACCCTCGCCTTAAGGCTATTTGCAGTGCAAGCCACGCATTACAGTTTGCACACGACTGCCCACTGCCCGACCCATACGACGGCTTACTGCTGGCTAAAACGGGCGATGTACCTGTGCATGCCTGTTTAGGCTTACCCCTTTATGATAAAAATACTCTACTTGGCGTACTCACGTTTGATAGCCTTAACGCAAATGCCTTTAGCAGTATCAGCACAGATACGCTAAGCACCTTACAAACGCTGTGTAGTGCACATTTTAAAACGGCTCTAGAGCTTGCCCATTACAAACACCATGCGCAGCATTCAAGTGCACTTGTGCAAGAGTTAACGCGTGATGCGCTTACTCGCGATGGCGGTGAAATAATTGGCCAAAGCCCAGTAATGCAAACGCTTAAAAACGAAATAAAACTGGTTGCGGCCTCTAACTTTAGTGTGCTGGTGTTAGGAGAAACGGGCGTAGGAAAAGAGCTAGTAGCGCGTAATATTCACTTAAATTCTGCCCGTAAAAATCAGCCACTCATTCATTTAAATTGTGCATCACTTCCCGAAAATCTTGCAGAGAGTGAGTTTTTTGGCCACGCCAAAGGCTCATTTACTGGCGCACAAAATGCCCGCCAAGGTAAGTTTCAGCTAGCTGATGGCGGCACATTATTTTTAGACGAAATTGGCGAGCTGCCATTGGCTATGCAAAGTAAATTACTACGCGTACTGCAAAGTGGTGAAATTCAAACCGTTGGTGAAGACACACCAAAATACGTAGATGTTCGTGTGGTGGCTGCCACTAATCGTGATTTAAAGCATGAGGTAGCACAAGGCCGCTTTAGAGCCGACTTATATCACCGGCTAAGCGTTTATCCTATTACCGTACCACCACTTAATAAACGTGAGCACGACATAACCCTACTCGCGGGTTATTTTATTGAGCAAACAGCCCGTAAATTAGGTATTAAACAATTAAAGCTAAGCACTGAAGCGCAAGCATTGCTCCACCAATACAGTTGGCCTGGTAATGTACGCGAGCTTGAACATGTTATTAGCCGCAGTGCATTAAAAGCTAAGCAAAGCCAATGGCAAAACCCTATAGTTACAATTACCAGCAAGCACTGCGATTTAACCCCACAGTTAAGTCATACAGAGCAAGTTAGCACGCAAAGCACCGTTAACTCTGCCTTCAATCAGCCATTAAAGCAGGCCGTTGAATCTTTACAGTTTAAAGTTATAACCGAACAACTAAAGCTGCATAATTATAACTGGGCAGCCACTGCACGCATGCTTGAGCTCGACAGAGCTAACCTAGTACGCCTTGCTAAACGTTTAGGTATTAAGGTTAAAAAAACTATTTAAGGGTTTGAGGCTTATTAAAGTGCGCTTTTAATAAGCTTGCAAATGCTTGTACTTTTGCAGTGCGATGCACTAAATGATGTGTTACAAGCCATACATCAGTTTGCCAACTCAGTTCACTATGTAAAATAGGTACTAAATCAGTATATTGGGCTGCTACCCCATGCTGTAAACCGCCTATACCTAAGCCTTTAATTATAGCCCGTGTTGCTTCGGAGGTTTCTGAAACCCGTAGCTTTATTTGCTGCGCCGGAATGTGCTTATCAGCCCACTCAAAATAAGGAACACGTGCATTAAAACCCGCCACACCCGATACAAAGTTATGATGCTGTAAGTCATTTAATGTTTTAGGCATACCATACTTGTTTATATAGCGTTTGTTGGCGTAAAGGCTCGATGTAAGCTTAGTTAAATGCTGAGCGATATAATCCCCCTCATCTGGCCTTGGCCCTGCGCGCACTGCAATATGTGCTTGGCCATGATCTAGCCTTAACCGCTTTTGTTCTAAAATAACTTCAAGCTGCACCTGAGGGTGTAAAGCCTGAAACTTTTCGCACACATCGCCCAGCACATCCATAAACCCACTTACCGTAGTAAGTAATAAACCTCCGCGTAACGTACTGTCGGCAGCGGCAATATCGTTATGTAATTGCTCAAGTGACGAATCTATAGTTTGCGCTGTAGTAAATAATTTAGCGCCAATTTCAGTTACCTTATAACCCCGAGCATGGCGATGAAATAAACGCGTATCTAAGTTTTTTTCAAGGCTATTAATACGCCTAAGTACTGTACTGTGGTGCACATTTAATGCCTCTGCAGCAGCTGTAAGCGTACCAAGCTTTGCTACCTCAAAGGCAACTTTTATGTCTTGCCAATCATCAAATTTAATTGCCATGCTACCCGCCTTCTACTTATGTGCATATACGCACACAAGTGTTGCGTTTATTCGGGTTTTCTACAAGTGAAAGTTTGCTACATTAGAGTCACTTCCAGCAAATAAAAGGTCTCAATTATGTCAGCACCAAAAATTATCGCGCTCGCGGGTAGTCTGCGCAAAGATAGCTTTAACCAAAAACTCATTAACGAAGCAGCACGTTTTGCTCTGCAAACAGGTGCTGAAGTAGAAGTAATTAAACTCGCCGATTTAAATTTGCCGTTATTTAGCGAAGACATTGAAGGGCAAGGCACCCCAGCCGATGCACAACATTTAAAAGACAAGTTACGCGCTGCTGATGGTATTTTACTGGCAAGCCCAGAGTATAACGGCTCCATTACTGCTGCACTTAAAAATGCAATTGATTGGGCGTCACGTACTGAGCAAGGCGCTCTGCCTGCATTTCGCAACAAAGTAGTGGCATTATTTGCTACATCACCTGGTGGGCTTGGTGGCTTGCGCGGCCTAAACCATGTACGCGATATTTTAAGTGGTATTGGCTCATTAGTACTTGCCGATCAGCTTGCTGTGCCTTCGGCATTTACTGTATTTGGCGAAGATGGAAAAATCACTGATCCAGCCACTGCTGAAAAAGTTAGCGTATTAACGCAGCAGCTCGTTTCTGTTGCTAGTAAATTAAGTTAATTTTTACGATTGTGTCGCTGCTAATTTAGCAGCGATAAAATCAGTGTGCGCTACATATAAAAGCCCAGCCACTTTGCGTATAACATACTCTTCTTGGGGATCTATCTCCCCATCGGCATACGCCAATCGCCATAATAGTTCAATAATTTCAATGCGCTGCGCCGCACTGCAGTGATCGTTAATCTGCTTAGAAAATTGAAAGTAATCAATTGCCCCATCTAAGCTGCCTGCGGCATTGGTCGTGAGCTCTTCAACTTCTGAATCTGTTAAATTAAAGTATTTTTTTAAGGTTACAGTCAGGGTGTGTTGTTCATTATGGTCAAGCTTAGAATCAGCACGCATTACTTCAATAAGCAGCGCAGCAACCGCTGTTTTTAGATCATGCTGCTCTATGCTTGGCTGTTGCTCGTCAAAAGCGGCAAACAGTTGTTTTATTTGTTTGAACATCACATATTCTCTTTTTGGGTGTTAGACTTAACTTAAATACATCGTGCTTAATGTTTTATTAATGGGTATTAAGTTCGCAAATTAAAGGATACATTTTTATGAAAGGCTTATACACACCGCATTTAATTGCTGGCGCTGCATTGCTAGCCTTTTCTGGTATAGGGAGCGCCTTTGCAGAAGTGGGCGAAAAAGAAAAGTCATACGACTTTGATAACAAAGTGCATTACTACCAAACCAAAATTGACAACAGCAATTATAAAATAGAAATACAATCAGACGATTACAAACACTTTGCTAATCAAAGTATGTTTTTACTGCGCCATGCAGACAGGTTATGCCGTGGTAACACTTTTATGTTAAAAGTGCTTGAAGGCGTGCAAGAGTACGAACGTTTTCCTACTAAACCACGCGCTTATCAACCACCTTTAACGGTTTTATTGCAATGCGAGGAGCCTGAATAATACGCTTACTCTTCGTATCCCCATGGTGCAGCGGGTGGCGTAATAGGTTTAGTTAAATCAAAGTCCACCTTAAACTCGCGCCCTTGGCGAATTAGCCTATAAGTAAACACCTCAGGATAAATATACATTTGCCATGTATTACCTGCCGACTGTGCAATACCTTGTGCTACAAATAATTCTTTAGAGTATTGATCGGCCGGGAAAGACTGCATTTGTGCAAAACCGGCATCAAGTGTATGACCGCCATACATAGTTGAAGCATCGTCGCTGCCATCTTTATGACGATGATCATGCTTTAAGCTCAAACCACTGCCCGTTTTAGTAATGATCCACGTACGCGATGCATCATCTCCCACATGAAATGGCACTTGCAGCTCGCTATCTGTACATTTACGTACATGCATAACTAGTTTTTTATTTTCAAATGAGCTCGGGCCTTTTGCGTTATCTACGCTTACTTTGCCCTCAAACGCTTTACCACAATGCGCTGCAATATTATTAAAAAACGCATCATGTGTGGGTATAGACACCAAAGGCGCTGGGCGCGCAAAAGCTGCTGATGAGGCAAGTAATAAGGTTGCTGCCGTTAATAATTTCATAAAGTACTCTTATAATAGTTTTTTAATACCATAGCGGTTTAAGCTAATAATGGGAAATAGCTGCGGTGAGTGGCTTTTCTGCTCTGTTTTTCATTAATGTTAAAAGTGAATGATGGAAGTCTTGAAAAATTACCTCACCCCATATTCGCGAATAAACACCAAAATTTGTATTATCTTGCACGGTTGTTTTTAAAGTTAAAATGGTATGGCCGCTTTTATCTTCACTTAACGCATACCCACCGTAAAGAGGTGAAAAGTATTCGCCGCCTAGCTTTACGTGTTTATCGAGTGCGTCATCGGGAATGGCATCAGGGTCTATCTCAAATCTATAAAGCATCTGTTTATTTGGCTGCCAATCCGTAATCACTTCCTTAAATATAACCCCTTTTTGCCATTTACTGATTCTAACAGCCCCAACACCCGTTGCATTCATATTTGCCTCTAAAGGTTTAGGTACACCTATTAATTGAGTGAGTGAAAATGGTAATTCTTGTGGCTCTATCTTGCTTACATTTGCAAGCTGCTGCCATACACGATTTATAGGCGCTTCAATAACTATAGCGTTGGTGACTTCATATGTTTTTGATAAGTGTAAATAATTCACCTCAATAGGTGAGAGCAATACAGGAAGCAAAGCAATTGAAAGTAAAGAGCGGTTAGCATTTTTTGTTTTACGGTGTTTAATAAAGCCTGCCAGTAAACCGCCCATACTTGCAAAGAGCATAAAGGCAGGTAATGCCATTGCCACGCAAATGCTACCTTCAAGTAACGTAATAACACTTACAAGTAAAAAAACAAAAATTGGTTGCCAAGCAATTGTCACCATTTGCCTTTTAGTTAATGTTTTTGAGCTTTTAAATTCAAAATGAATACGAATATAGCCAATTGCAACGGGCACTAAAAACATAAAGGAAATAGACACAAGGCTGCTTAAATTGTATGTATCAAGTAGATCTACAAACAGCCGCATAAATATGCCGTAAAGCGTACCGAGTAAAATACCAATTGATTTAGGGGATTGAATTTGCATTATATTTCTTATTATTTGAGTAACCATTGAACGTAGCAGATGCGCTATATCAGTTCAATTAAAATACACAGACCACTACTTAGACTAAAGGATAACAGCCCTACTTTTATAATGCTTCATCTAATTAGAACAAGCAGAAAAAATATAAGCACATGATTTAAAATAAAATAAAGTTAAGTTTATTTTCTAGCTGAGAAATTCAACTCGCAGGTTTAGCGTTAAATAAAGCCATACACGACCTTTTGCCTATACATTCCTGAGTAAAAGCTGATCTACCCTGCTCCTTCACTATTCATTTGCTTTAACAAAAGCCGTATTAATAAATAAGCAACGAGTAACAGGAGGGACTATGTCAGTAACCCCAAAGGGTCACAATTCAGATCACAAAGATACATTGCACGACAATACCAACAGCTATCAAAACAACCATAAACCCAGCTCAGAGTTTAATACTCGCGACGAGTATCTCGAACATGAATTACAGATTATGCAGCCTAAGCGCTGGCGGCCTAATTTACCATTTAAAGACTACCGCTTTGAATTTGAAGACACCATTCCAGCGATGGCGGGCACCATTGGTAAAGTCGTTATGGTGGGGGCTATTGCCGCTACTTTTGCAGCGCCACTGGGTTTAAGCGATGCGTTTGTGTTAGAAAACGTACGCTATGAATTACTGATTGTTTCTATTTTTATTATTTTGTTTTCGGGCTTTATTTTACCTACGGCTAACTTAGCCGGTACTCACGGCCCACTTATTCCGTTAATCCCCATCGTTGTTGCCGCTGGCGGCCATCCTATGGCATTTGGCTTACTCATTGGTGCCTTTGGCTTTATTTTAGCCATAACCAAAGGAGGAAGTTTGCTCGCACGCTTAACCAGTAAAGGGGTGTGCGGAGGCTTACTCATATACTTAGGCTTTATTGGTACTATTTCGCAAGTTAAAAAGCTGTTTGCATGGGCTGAGGCCATTGATATGGCACACATCGCATTTATTGTTATTTTGGCGACCATTTTATTGTATGCGTTACTTGAGCATTTTAAAAAGCGCTGGTTAGCCGTGCCGCTTAGCTGCCTTATTGGCGGTGGAGTTGCCTTTGCACTCGGTGCGCCGTTTGAATTTAATACCGCGCCGGGCTTACCTAATATGAACCCAGCTTATTGGTGGGGCGAAAACACGGGTTGGATGCTTGGCCTACCAACACTTGAAAGCTTTGTGGTTGTGCTGCCGTTTGCGGTACTGGCTGTCGCTATGTGGTCGCCGGATTTTTTAGGACATCAAGTTTTTCAAAAAATTAGTTACCCGCAACGTACTGAAAAAGTACAAATGAACATAGACGACACCATGCTAAGCGCATCGGTTAGGCAAACCTTTGGCTCGCTGGCCGGTGGTGCTAACTTTACCTCATCGTGGGGGACCTACATTGTACCTGCTGCTATTGCTAAACGCCCTATACCGGCTGGCGCCATTTTAACAGCTGTATTTTGTATTATTGCGGGTTTATGGGGCTACCCAATGGATTTAGCCATTTGGCAACCCGTGCTTTGCGTTGCGCTTATTGTTGGTGTGTTTATTCCACTGCTTGAGGCGGGTATGGAAATGACACGCGAAGGTAAAACAACGCAATCGGCCGCTATTGTTGTGTTTGCGTCAAGCTTGGTTAACCCTGCGTTTGGTTGGTCACTAACTATGCTGCTTGATAACTTAGGCTTAATTGGCTGTAAAGAGCGCAGTGCTAATTTAACTAAAATGAGCCGCTGGGTTATTCCGCTCATTATGTTTGTGGTTTTAACTACCGTTATGGCCATTGTTGGTATGCTGCCAGGCATACCTGCGCTAATGGCAGATTTTAGACACTAATAATTAGAAGAGTTAAACATAAAAAAGCGCGGCTGATATACTCAGCCGCGCTTTGTTTTCATATGTAATTAATTGCTTTTCGTTACTGCCAAGGGCGATCAGCTGCTAGTTGTTTTTCAAACGCATCAATTTGTGGGTTTAGCGTTTCGGTCACACCAATAAAGTCTAAGCCACTTAATAAACGCTCTTTTACGTCTTTACGAATATCAAAACTAATTGGCGCAAACTTATCGCTTGTGAGTGTTTGGTTTTCAAGATCGATTTGAATGTTTATATCGTCGTACTGCTCACTAAGTACAAACAATTGCTCAAGCGTGTCAGCTGGTAGCGCAATGGCTAGCATTTGGTTGTTGCCACAGTTATTAAAGAAAATATCAGCAAAGCTTTCCGCTAAAATTACTTCAAAACCATATTGCTTAAGTGCCCACGGCGCATGCTCGCGTGATGAGCCACACCCAAAGTTGTCGCGCGTTAATAATATTTGCGCGCCTTGGTAGCATGGGCGGTTTAAAATAAAATCAGGGTTTGGCTCGCCGTTTTCTAGGTAACGCCAATCGTAAAACAGCGCTGCATCAAAGCCATCACGGCTAGTTGATGTTAAAAACTGCTTTGGAATAATTTGGTCAGTATCTACATTGTTTTTATCAAGTGGGGCCATTAAGCCACTAAAAAATACGCTCATTAGGCTTCTCCTCTAATATCAACAAAGTGACCATGTATTGCAGCAGCTGCTGCCATTGCTGGGCTTACTAAGTGCGTACGCCCGCCACGGCCTTGGCGGCCTTCAAAGTTACGGTTAGACGTAGATGCACAGCGCTTACCTGCTTCTAAGCGGTCGTCGTTCATTGCTAAACACATTGAACAGCCCGGCTCGCGCCACTCAAAACCTGCCGCTTTAAAAATATCGGCCAAGCCTTCGTCTTCAGCTTGCTTTTTAACAAGGCCAGAACCCGGTACGATTAACGCTTCTATGCCAGCCACTACCTGTTTGCCTTCAACAATTTTTGCCGCTGCACGTAAATCTTCAATACGGCTATTAGTACACGAACCAATAAATACTGTATCAACTTTAGCGCTTGATAATTTATCGCCCGCTTTTAAGTCCATGTATTTAAGAGCACTGCGTATAGCATCAGCTTTAATTAAATCAGGTTCTTGATCAGGGTCGGGTATGCATTCATCAACGCCAATTACTTGCTCTGGGCTGGTGCCCCATGTAATTTGTGGCTGAATGTCGTCGGCTTCAAGCTCAACACTTAAGTCAAACTCAGCGCCTTCATCTGTTTTTAAAGTTTCCCAATATTCAACTGCGGCATCAAAGTCAGCACCTTTTGGCGCAAATGGGCGGCCTTTTAAGTAATCATAGGTAATTTGATCTGGTGCTATTAAACCTGCTTTTGCACCCATTTCAATACTCATGTTACATAGCGTCATACGGGCTTCCATTGAAAGCGCTTCAATGCCTTCACCACAAAATTCAGCAACATAGCCTGTACCACCAGCAGTACCTAATTTACCAATAACCGCCATAATTAAGTCTTTAGAGGTGACAGTTGGGCGAAGCACCCCGTTAATTTGAATTTTTAACGACTTTGCCTTTTTTTGCTGTAGCGTTTGCGTTGCTAATACGTGCTCCACCTCAGACGTACCAATACCATGCGCTAATGCGCCAAACGCGCCATGCGTAGAGGTATGGCTATCGCCACATACAATGGTAGTGCCAGGCAAGGTAATACCTTGTTCAGGCCCCATTACATGCACAATACCTTGGTTAATTGAGTTTAAATCGTAAAGTACAATGCCAAACTCTTTACAGTTAGCATCAAGTGCCATTAACTGGTTTTTAGAGACTTCACTTGCGGCATCAAGTGATCGGCTTTTAGTCGATACATTATGATCCATCGTTGCAAAGGTTTTTTCTGGGCAACGTACTTTACGGTTTTTTTCACGTAGGCCTGCAAAAGCCTGTGGTGATGTCACCTCGTGTACTAAATGACGGTCAATATAAAGTAAATCAGTTTGCTCGTTTATGCTGGCAACCGTATGTGCTTGCCAAATTTTGTCGTATAACGTTTGGGCCACTTGCTAATTCCCTACTCTGTTAAGTCGCAGCATAACGGTGCTGCGATTTATATATTAAATACGTGAAACGATGGCGGCTGCCACATCACTTGTGCTGTATCCACCTTGTGGGTAGATGTCTGGCGTACCAACACCTGCTTCAACGGCTTCGGCTACGGCTTTTTCAATGGTGCGCGCGGCTTCGTCTTGCCCTAATGAGTAACGTAGCATAAGTGCAGCACTTAAAATTTGTGCAATCGGGTTTGCAACACCTTTACCAGCAATATCTGGCGCTGAGCCACCAGCAGGCTCGTACAAACCAAAGCCCGATTGATTTAAGCTTGCCGATGGTAATAAGCCCATAGAGCCTGTGATCATTGCACACTCATCTGACAAAATATCACCAAATAAGTTATCGCAAAGTAGTACGTCAAACTGGCTAGGCTGTTTAACTAACTGCATTGCTGCGTTATCTACGTATATATAATCTAGGCTTACTTCTGGGTAGTCTTTGCTCACTTCGGTGACTACTTCACGCCATAATACGCTTGATGCAAGTACGTTTGCTTTATCTACTGAGGTTACATGGTTACTACGTAATTTTGCCGCTTCAAAGGCAAAGCGCGCAATACGTTCAATTTCTTTACGCGAGTAAGTTTGTGTATCAAATGCAGCTTCTTCAGCGCCTTCGCCACTTCGGCCTTTTTCACCAAAGTAAATGCCGCCAGTAAGCTCGCGCACACACAAAATATCAAAGCCTTTTTCGCTGATATCTGCACGCAATGGCGATGCTGCACTAAGCGCTGGTAAAAGTTGTGCTGGGCGTAAGTTACAAAATAAACCAAAGTGCTTACGAAGCGGTAAAAGCGATGCACGCTCAGGTTGCTCGTTAGGGGGTAGGTTTTCCCATTTTGGGCCACCTACTGAGCCAAATAAAATGGCATCGGCGTTTTCACATGCGCTTAGCGTTTTTGGTGGTAATGCTTCACCAAATTCGTCAATGGCTGCGCCACCAATAGCATGATGCTGACGGTTCAGGGTAAAACCAAACTTATTGCTTACAGCATCAAGCACTTGCTCTGCTGCTGCCATTACTTCTGGGCCAATACCGTCGCCAGCTAATACGGCAACGCTGTAGTTTGTTTTACTCATCCTGCTTTCCTTTGTTGTTTTAAATCAGACACTTTTTGTGCACGATAAATTAAGTTGTAAACACGGATCATGGCGCGTACCGACGCCTCTACCACATCCGCAGCAATACCCGCACCGTGATAAGGGCGGCCATCGTATTTAGCAATAATGTTTACTTGGCCTAGCGAGCTTGCGCCTTGGCCAGTGGCTTCTAAGTTGTATTCAATCATTTCAACGCTCATACCTGTTAAGCGCTCAATAGCCGCAAACGACGCTTCAACAGGGCCATTACCTGTGGCTGCTTCTTGCTTTGCTTCGCCATCAATTAACATTCCAATGGTAGAGCTGGCTACCGACTGTGAGTTAGACGCTGAGTTAACAAACTCTAATTGGTATTTTTCGTCTTTGTCGTTAATTTGATTAAAGTAAATCATGGCTTCAAGGTCGTAATCGTATACGGTACCTTTTTGATCAGCTAACGCTAAAAAGCTCTCGTATAAGCTGTCCATGTCGTAATCAGCTTTTTGGTAACCTAACTCTTCTAAGCGGTGCTCAATAACATGACGACCCGAACGCGAAGTCATATTTAATTGGTTATTTGGCACACCGACGCTTTCTGGCGACATAATCTCATAAGTATTTTGCGCTTTTAATACGCCATCTTGGTGAATGCCCGAGCTATGTGCAAAGGCGTTTTCGCCCACAATGGCTTTATTTGGCTGTACCGGCATATTACATATTTTTGCCACTTGGCGAGATGCGCGATAAATTTCTTCGCTTTTAATATCGGTGTGTACGTTTAAGTGGTCTTTGCGCATTTTCATGATCATTGCCACTTCTTCTAACGAACAGTTACCCGCACGCTCACCAATACCATTTATTGTACATTCAATTTGACGAGCACCCGCTTGTACCGCAGCTACCGAGTTAGCCACAGCTAAACCTAAATCGTTGTGGCAATGTACACTTAAACGCGCTTTATCAATATTTGGCACGTTATTCATTAAATGATGGATCATTGCGGCGTATTCGTCTGGCGTTACAAAGCCAACGGTATCGGGTAAATTAATAGTTGAAGCACCCGCATTAATTGCCTGCTCAACAATTTTACATAAATCCCAATGTGGCGTGCGCCCTGCATCTTCACACGAAAACTCAACATCATCAGTGTAGTTACGCGCTAATTTAATTGATTTAACCGCCATGGCCGTTGCATCGTCTAGACTCATACGTAATTTATGTTCAAGGTGTAAAGGGCTTGTAGCAATAAAAGTATGAATACGGCTTTGTTGTGCTGTGCGAAGCGCCTCACCACAGGCTTCAATATCTTTTGCTACTGAACGTGCTAAACCACAAATAATAGGGCCTTTAACCTCGGTTGCAATACGTTGCACCGAGCGAAAATCAGCGGGGCTCGAAACTGGAAAACCCACTTCCATCACATCCACGTTCAAGCGGCTAATAGTATGCGCTAGCTGAATTTTATCGTCTTCAGTAAGGCTTGCTTTAAGTGCCTGCTCGCCATCACGTAAGGTGGTATCAAAAATCCATACTTTATCTTTGTCTTGCATAACTGCCCCTCATTCCTCGATTACCCAAATTTCAATTTATCCCAGCCGCGAGATAATAAAAAACCCCGCAATTGCGGGGTTTTTAGTGTTTAACTCGATGCAAACACACTAATCCCCGCTCACTGACCATAGCAGTAAGAGGTTAAGTTTTAGTGTAATTAAACGAATATTTTGCATCTTGTTTCTTGTGTGTGTGTTCAGTGAGGCCTATTTTTATCATTACAGCGCAGTGGGTGCAAGCATAAATATTCCAAATCAAGGAATGAAAACCCTAAATTAAAGAAATTTATATACCTAAAAATAGAAAATTAAGGTTTTATAAATCACACAGCTGCACTTTTTAGCTTAAATTAATGTGTTGAGTAAACTTGCGTGCTTAGATTAACTTATTGCTAATTTTTTAAGCTAAACCTGATTATTTGTTTCACGAATATAATGCCCTGCACCGCGGGTGATATAACGCAGCTGCCAAATAACACGCTCAATTAATTCATCACGTTGCTGACCTTCAATGTCGAGTGCTTCAGCACCGGCATTAAATACCAGCGTTACCATGGCTTCGGCCTGAATATAAGCATGAATTGAATCGCACTTGGTTTCGCTTTCTAAATAATGCGCAAGCTCTAAAATAAAGTGTTTTACCTCACGTGCAACAGCAGCTCTAAAGGCTTTTGAGGTGCCAGAACGCTCGCGCAGCAGTAATCTAAATTGGTTGCTTGAGTTATCAATAAACTCCATAAAGGTAACAACCGAGGTATTTATTACGCTACCACCACTGGCTATACGTCTGCGAGCTTGGCGCATAAGCTGACGAAGCGTTAAACCGGCTTCGTCGACCATGGTTAAACCTAGCTCGTTCATGTCTTTAAAGTGGCGATAAAAAGAGGTGGGGGCAATACCTGCTTCGCGGGCAACTTCGCGTAAGCTTAAATTAGAAAAACTATGATCAGCACTTAGCTGATTAAATGCCGCCTCAATTAAGGCTTGTCGTGTTTTTTGTTTCTGTTGTGCTCTAACACCCGACATCCACAGCTCCCTGAGTAATTTTATATGAAGTTTTAATGATAATTAGCCGAATTGTCTAGTCTAATACTTGACGCCAAGAGATTGAAACACTATTTTAGCTTACAGTTGTACGCTGAGAGTAAAAACGATGAATAAACCACCGATTATTTGGACAAACGTCCTATTTTTTAGCCTAACCTTTTTGGCGGCTGTCACCCTTGTACCTTGGTACGGCATTAGTTACGGATTTACCAGCGCGCATTGGATTGCATTTGTAGGCTGTATGTTTTACGCAGGCCTATCTATCACTGCCGGATACCACCGATTATGGGCGCATAAAGCCTATAACGTTCACCCTGGAATAGAATTTATTTTTGCACTTGGTGGCGCATTTGCTTTGCAAAACAGTGCGTTGCACTGGAGTAGCGATCATCGTATACACCACGGTCAAGTAGATGACCCAGTAAAAGACCCTTACGCCGCAACTAACGGTTTTTGGTACAGCCACATTGGCTGGATGCTACGTGATTACCAAGGCGATAGTTATAACGATTACAGTAATTGCCGTGATTTACAGCGCAACAAAATTGTTATGTGGCAACACAAGCACTACCTAAAGTTAGTTATTGCGATGAATGTTGGCCTACCGCTTGTACTTGGTTTATTGGTAGGTGATGTGTGGGGCATGCTACTCCTTGCCGGTTTACTGCGTTTAGTATTGAGCCAGCACTTTACCTTTTTTATTAATTCATTGGCTCATATTTGGGGTTCACGCCCATACACTGAAAAAAATACCGCGCGCGATAATGGCTTTTTAGCATTATTTACTTATGGCGAGGGTTACCATAACTTTCATCATATTTTTGCAAGCGACTACCGTAACGGCATTAAGTGGTTTCATTACGATCCAACTAAATGGATGATTCGCTCTTTAGCAGCGCTCGGTTTAGCCAGTAAATTAAAGCGCACCCCGGTTGAGCGCATAGAAAAAGCCAAAGCCGAAACGCTCATGAGTAAAACGCAAACGCGCCTTTCAAAATTGCCTTTAGCGCAAGATAAGCTTACATTATTACAACAAGAGTACGATTTACTGCTGAAAAAGCTGCAAAATTACTGTTCACTACAAAAACAAGTGTTAGAAGCTAAAAAAAATAACATGGCAAAGCAGTGTGAACAATCAGCATTAATGACACAATACCATGAGCTGGAAGCCGCCTGGGAAAATCAAAAACAGGCATGGCTAGCACTTAATGCGAGGTTATTAAAAGCCTCTTTTAATTAATTTAGGAGTGGCTGTGGCCAAACAACCAGAACAAAAAAAAGCACCCGTAGTTTACCAATATGACGCAATAATTATTGGTACGGGCCCTGGCGGTGAAGGCACCGCCATGAACCTATCTAAAAACGATAAAAAAGTAGCGGTAATTGAGCGCCAACAAGCTGTTGGCGGTGGCTGTGTACATTGGGGGACAATTCCTTCAAAAGCATTACGCCACTCGGTTAGCCGCTATATTGAATACAAAGCTAACCCATTATTTAATGTTGGCGAGCGCCCTAGTCGCTTAACATTTCCTGATATTTTAAGCCATGCAAGTTCTGTTATTTCTAAGCAGTCAAACTTACGTAGCAGCTTTTACGACCGTAATCGTATTCATATGTACCAAGGCGATGCGAGCTTTGTAGATAAACACACGGTTGAAATTAAGCGCCTTGATGGCTCAGCAGAGCGTATTACCGCTAAAACCATTGTAATTGCTACCGGCTCGCGCCCATACCGCCCACCTGAGGTCGACTTTAGCCATTCACGTATTTACGACAGCGATACTATTTTAGGCCTAGAGCACGACCCACAACGCGTACTTATATACGGTGCGGGTGTTATTGGCTGTGAATACGCTTCAATCTTTAAAGGCTTAGGCGCTAAGGTAGATTTAGTAAACACGCGCGATCGCTTATTGGCCTTTATGGATGCAGAAATCTCTGACGCGCTTAGCTACCACTTTTGGAACAGCGGTATTGTTATTCGCCACAACGAAGAGTTTGACCGTGTAGAAACACGGGACGATTGTGTTGTTATGCATTTAAAATCGGGCAAGCGTGTAAAAGCCGACTGTATTTTATTTGCTAACGGCCGTACAGGTAATACCGATACGCTAAATCTTGAAGCTATTGGCTTAAAAGCCGATGGTCGAGGCCAGCTTAAAGTCAACGAAATGTACCAAACTGAGGTAGACAACGTTTACGCAGTAGGTGATGTTATTGGCTATCCGAGCTTAGCTAGTGCAGCGTTTGATCAGGGCCGTATAGCTGCCGATGCGATTGCCTGCGGTAATTGCGAAGATAAGCTGATTATAGATATTCCAGCAGGTATTTATACCATTCCTGAAATGAGCTCAGTAGGTAAAACAGAGCAACAGCTAACCGCTGCAAAGGTACCGTATGAAGTGGGCCGTGCACAGTTTAAGCACTTGGCTCGTGCGCAAATTGCGGGCACAGAAGTTGGTAGTTTAAAAATATTGTTTCACAGTGAAACCAAAGAGGTACTTGGCGTGCATTGCTTTGGCGAACGTGCCTCGGAAATTGTTCACATTGGCCAAGCCATTATGGAGCAAAAAGGCGCTGGCAATACAGTTGATTACTTTGTAAATACCACATTTAACTACCCAACTATGGCAGAAGCCTACCGAGTTGCGGCGTTAAATGGATTAAATAGGTTATTTACTTAATCCGATTATTACACAGCAAAAAGCCCGCTAATTAGCGGGCTTTTTAATAGCTATTAATACCACTGCTGTTATTTGTGGTATTGCGCGCTTAGCTCATGTACTGCGTTGATAAATACACCGGCGTTTTCTGGGTCTACATCTGGTGTAATACCGTGGCCTAGGTTAAATACGTGGCCATTTCCTGTGCCAAAATCTTCTAAAATAGTGCCTACTTCTTGGCGGATACGATCAGGCGTACCGTGAAGCATTGACGGGTCCATATTACCTTGCAATGCAACTTTATCGCCTACACGACGCTTAGCGTCGCCAATATTAATAGTCCAATCAAGACCTACTGCATCACAGCCTGTGGCTGCAATTGCTTCAATCCACTGGCCACCATTTTTGGTAAATAGCGTTACCGGCACTTTACGACCGTCGTATTCGCGAATTAAACCATCAACAATTTTATGCATGTATTGCAGTGAGAACTCGTTGTAATCGCGCGGGCTTAATACGCCGCCCCATGAGTCAAATACCATTAGTGATTGCGCACCGGCTTTTACTTGCGCGTTTAAATAATCAATAACCGAATCAGCGAGTTTATCGAGTAATAAATGCAGTGTTTGCGGCTCTGCAAACGCCATTTTTTTAATTTTACCAAATACTTTACTGCTGCCACCTTCAACCATGTAAGTTGCTAGTGTCCATGGTGAACCCGAAAAACCAATAAGCGGTACTTCGCCCTTTAACTCACGGCGAATTGTGCTTACTGCGTTCATTACATAGCCAAGCTCGTCAGTTGGGTCTAGCTTTGGAATTTTTTTAACATCAGCAAGTGACGAGATAGGGTTTTCGAACTTAGGGCCTTCACCGGTTTCAAAGTACAAACCTAAACCCATTGCATCGGGAATCGTTAAAATGTCACTAAATAAAATAGCGGCATCTAATGGGTAGCGACGAAGTGGTTGTAGTGTTACTTCACACGCTAGCTCAGCATTACGGCACAGGCTCATAAAATCGCCCGCTTGTGCACGTGTAGCACGGTACTCAGGTAAATAGCGTCCTGCTTGGCGCATCATCCATACCGGTGTTACATCAACGGGTTGTTTTGCAAGTGCACGTAAATAACGGTCATTTTTTAATTCGCTCATAGCTTAATAATCCTGAGGCTTATAGAAATTGTTCAAGATTGTACCACCATATTCTTCGGCTCTCTATCGCTATGCTTGTAAAACATGTGTTATAGCTAACCGTCCCTACTTTGTTGCTTATTTAGTCACGTTTGCGCACTAAACAATCAAAAAGAACTAACAATAAAAACTTTTTGTTAATATGTTTGCAACATTACAAAAACCTTGGTATTGTTTGTCCCGCGTTAACAAGAACAATAATAAAAATCTTAAACAACAATAACAAAAATATTTATAATAAAAATAACAAAAATCTTCTATAACAATAAGAAAGCTTGTATTAACAGGCCAAAACAAGAAATTAAGCCACCTTAACCGGTGGTTTTTTCTTGCCTGCAATAAAATAATAAATTACCTACAATAAATACACGTATACCCCAGCTCATACCTTTTACTTGTTGATATACACTTAAATAAAATATATCTTGATGTATAAGAAGATTTAAATTTAACCATAAAAGTGACCCAGCTTAGGAGAACAGTAATGCTGACGCGCGTAGAGAAAGCTCAACAAAAATGGGGTGGTAGCCATACTGTCATTGATAAATGGTTAAACGAGCGCCAAGAATTAATCGTACTTTATTGTAAAATGGCTGGGTTTTCGCCATACGATAAAAAAGATCACGCCTTACCAGAGCCAGAGCAGATTCAATCATTTTGCCAAATTTTAATGGATTACTTATCTGCCGGCCATTTTGAAGTGTACGATGACATTGCTAAAGCCTGTGAGAGCAAGGGCCTTGAAAGCCAACAGCTGGCAAATACAATTTACCCGCGCATTTCAAGCACAACAGATATTGCTTTAGATTTTAACGATAAATACGCAGAAGTAGATAAAGAGGACTTGTTAGCAGAGTTTGATAATGATTTGTCGGTACTTGGCGAAACGTTAGAAGCGCGTTTTGAACTAGAAGATGAGCTAATAGATAATTTGTTTTCTAACCACACAGATTAATAAAATAGCCTACAAAAAAGGGACCGTTATGGTCCCTTTTTGCGTTATAAGCTACTGCTTATTGCGCTGGTGCTTCGTCATCTTGTATTTCAAGTAGTTCTACTTCAAAAACAAGCGTTGAGTTAGCTGGAATTTTACCTAGGTCACGATCGCCGTAAGCAAGTTCAGAAGGAATAGTAAACTTATACTTAGACCCTACAGACATAAGCTGTAAACCTTCAGTCCAACCCGCAATTACACGGTTAAGAGGGAACGTAGTTGGCTCGTTACGCGCATAAGAGCTATCAAACTCAGTGCCATCTAATAAAGTACCTTTGTAATGTACTTTAACTACGTCTGTTGCTTCAGGCTTTTCGCCTTCCCCTTCGCTAAGTACTTCGTACTGTAAGCCTGACTCAGTGACTGTTACGCCTTCTTTTTTAGCATTTTCTTCTAGGTATTTTTTACCTGCTTCTTTGCTTTTTTCAGACTCAACTTTAGCTTTAGCTTCTTGCTTTGCACGCACTGAAGTATCTAATTCAGTAAGTACTTCACGGATTTTTTCTTCATCGATTTTTGCATTACCAGCAAGCGCGTCTTCAAAACCACGAATTAATAGTGCTTGGTCTAGTTCAATACCAATCTCTGATTTATCAGCTAGGTCTTTATTTAAAAAGTTACCTACTGATGCACCAATACCGTATGCTTGTTGCTGCTCTACAGTGTCTAATTTAACTTCAGCTTTTTCTTGTTTTGCTTCTTGATTACAAGCTGTAAGCGCTAAAACCGACGCTGCAATCAATGACAATCTAATCGTCTTTTTCATTTTAAATCTCCGACACACTTTGCAGTTGTCATTTATTGTATTATTACTAGTTAAAGATTAACGGCCTACATGATAGGCTGCTTGTTTAATAACTAACTAAATTAAAACCTAACCTATTATAGTGATTAGACAAACACCCTAGGCCTTCAACGTGACCTAGTCTAACCTCTCAGTCACTAAGAGTTAAGAGGAAATACCTGTAATATGTCGATATTTCGTACTTTTTTAATCGCTTTTAGCTGTTTATTAGCCCTAGCTTGTAGCGATCAAAAACAGCAAGCTGCACAACGCTTTGAACACGCAGCACAGGGTGCGTTTTCTGCGGCAGTATCTAACGATGGTAAATACAGCTTAGTCTCCTCCATTCACCATGGGGTCGCCCTGTGGGATAATCAACAGCAGGTGCTAAAATATCAATGGTTTCAACAACAATCACAAGAAAGCCTAGTGTATGCTGTGGCTATTGCCTTTGATAATAGCGTGGCCGTTACCGCAGAAAAAACCACCTTTGCCGTGTGGGATATTAACAGCGGCGAAAACCGTGGCTATTATAAAATTCAACAAGCCACTATTCGCGATATTGCGATAAGCAACCAAGGTCGCAGTGTTTTATACGGCAGAAGCGACGGCGTAGTGGTATTTTTAAACCTAGAAACCGGACGCCGCATTGAATTTTTAGGCCACCAAGACAAAGTAAACACCGTTGATTTATCGCCTAACGGGCGCTATGCCCTAAGCGGCTCGAACGATTACGTTGCCTATTTTTGGGATACACGTACAGGGCAAGTAATTCATCGCTTTAATCACCCTACGCGAGTTACCCAAGTAACCCTAGACCCACAAGGTCGCTACGCATTTACCGCAGATAGTATGAAGCAAGCACATGTATGGAAGCTGACTACAGGTGATCTTGTGAGTAAACTGGCGTATATTGCGCGTCAGAAAATTTTTACTGCGGTACGCTTTAACGAACAAGGTACATTGCTGGCAACGGGTTCGCCCAATAAGCGCGTTGATTTATGGCAACTACCCAGCGGAGAGAAAATTCAAACTTGGCAAGTCACACCACGTAAAGGCAGTAAGCCTAAATCGGCTGTGGTGCTAGATGTAACGTTTATAGATAACGGCAAGTCGTTATTAACCGAGAGCTCGAGCGGAATTGCAGAGCACTTTACAATACGAGAAGCAAATGAACACAATTGAACATCGTTTAATGGAGCTTGAGGCAAAAGTTGCTTTTCAAGACGAAACAATAGAAATATTAAATGACGAGCTAAAAGCACACCAACAGCAGCTTGCAAAAATGAAGCGCCAAACTGAGCTACTAGCAGAAAAGCTTAAAGAAGCGCAGCAACCGTCGCTAATGTCACAAATGCAAGAGCCACCTCCGCCACATTACTAAAATAAAAACCGGGTTAATCGCCCGGTTTAAATACACCAATAACTTGTTCAAATTGGCGAGTAGATGCCTGAACTGCGTTATCTGGCTGCGCCATTTTGTGGCCGCACTCTACGCACTCTACTTTTTCAACATCATGTTCTCTGTATAGCATCATGGTATCCATGGCTTTACATTCAGGGCACGATGCACCAGCAATAAATCGCTTCTTTTGTCTCACAACATTTTTCCTGTGGTTTGAACTGCACATATTTTATCGTATAACTTCCTAGGTTGATACGCTTGATAAGAGCAATACGTTCTATGGTATGATAGCGCCAACTTAACAAGGGCACAGCAAAGTAACGTATTCATGATCCAAATCTCAGAAATAGAACTACTTCGTGGCGGAAAAGCCTTATTAAAAAATGCTTCGGCTACATTATTTCCACAACACAAAGTAGGTCTTGTAGGCGCTAATGGCTGTGGTAAATCTACGTTATTTAGTTTATTAAAGTCTGAGCTACAGTTAGATGCCGGTGATTGCAGTATTCCTAAAGATTGGTCTATTGCCTCTGTAAAACAAGAAACTCCCGCCCTTGAAATAAGCGCCATTGATTATGTACTGCAAGGCCACCCAGAATACTACGCACTGCGTATTGCACTGCGTGAAGCTGAGCAAACCAACGATGGTGACACCCAAGCCAAAGTACATATTCAGCTTGAGAATATTAAAGGCTACAGCATAGAGTCAAAAGCGGGCGAATTGCTGCACGGCCTAGGCTTTGCTAATCACCAAATAGAAAACCCAGTAAGCGCCTTTTCGGGTGGTTGGCGTATGCGTTTAAACCTTGCACAAGCACTTATTCGCGATGCCGACTTACTATTACTCGATGAGCCAACCAACCACCTTGATTTAGATGCCGTTTACTGGCTTGAGCGCTTTTTACGCGCCTATACAGGCACACTAGTGCTTATATCGCATGACCGTGAGTTTTTAGACGCCGTGGTTGATCAAATTTGGCATGTAGATAAACAGCTTATTAATGTGTACAAAGGTAACTACTCACAGTTTGAGCGCCAAAAAGCAGAGCGTTTGTTGCAACAACAAGCTATGTTTGAAAAACAACAAGAGCAAATTGCCCACCTTGAGCAGTTTATAACTCGCTTTAAAGCCAAAGCCAGTAAGGCCAAACAGGCACAAAGCCGTGTTAAAGCACTCGAACGTATGGAAAAACTGGCTCCTGCACATGCCGACTCACCATTTGACTTTGAATTTGCCGAGCCAACAGCCCTGCCTAACCCGCTAATGACCCTAGATAAAGCAAAAGCAGGTTATGGCGATGTCACTATTTTAAATAATATCGCGCTAAACCTAGTTCCTGGCAGCCGTATTGCGTTACTCGGTCGTAACGGCGCGGGTAAATCAACGCTTATAAAGCTATTAGCGGGCGAGCTTGAGCCGCAAGCAGGTAAAGTGGTTCAACACCATGGCTTAAATATTGGTTACTTTGCACAGCATCAATTAGAGTCGCTTGATTTAAAAGCCAGTGCAGTGACTCATATTCAACGCTTAAACCCTCAGGCCACTGAGCAATCATTGCGTGACTTTTTAGGCGGCTTTGCCTTTATTGGCGATAAAGCACTTGAACCCGTGGCACCGTTTTCGGGCGGTGAAAAAGCCCGCTTAGTGCTAGCCATGTTGGTGTATCAAAAGCCCAATTTACTACTACTTGATGAGCCAACAAACCACCTTGATTTAGAAATGCGCCACGCGCTAGTGATGGCACTGCAAGGCTTTGAAGGCGCCATGGTTACCGTATCGCACGATCGCCATATGCTCAAAAACACCGCCGATGAATTTTATTTAGTCGATGATGGCAAAGTGACTCAGTTTGGTTACGATTTAGATGCGTATTACCAATGGTTACTCAATGCCAATAAAGAAGCCGCTAAAAGCCAGCAACCTGACGAGCCAAAAGCGAATTCTGGCATTAACCGTAAAGAGCAAAAACGTTTAGAGGCCGAGTTTAGAAAAACCATTCAACCGCTTAAAAAGCAAATTGAAAAGCTTGAAAAGCAACTAGACAAATACTCTGCAGAGCTTAGCGAGGTCGAAGTCGCCCTTGGCGATAACGAACTCTACAACGACAATAATAAAGCCCAGCTAAAAGAGTTAATTGCTAAGCAAGCCACGCTTACCCCTAAAGTAAACGACACCGAAGAAGCGCTCCTAATGGCGCTTGAAGAAATGGAAGAAAAAGAACAGGCCTTTGCTGATGAACTTGCTCAATAGCAATGATTTTTGGCAATTTGCGTGCACCTTGTACGCAAAGCCTGGGCAACAACAAGCCTTGCTGACTCTTCAAAACCAGCAAGGTAAAAACGTAAATCTGTGCTTATTTTTATTGTACTTAGATTCACTTAAGCTAAGCATTAACACCGAGCAACTCAGTGCGTTAATAGAATCAATTGACGAATTTGATACACAAGCACTTAAGCCTCTGCGCTCTGTCCGTCGCTATTTAAAAGCAAATCAGGAGACGATTGCTGACTACACAAAAATACGTGAAGAGTTACTAAGCACAGAGCTAAAGCTTGAAAAGCAGCAACAGCAAATACTTGTTGATACAGCGAATAAACTTAGCTTTTTAGAAGCTGTAAAGCCAAACAATATTGAGCTGTATGTGAAAGCCACTTAGGCTGTCAGTTTTCATACCCTCTTCTAATGCCCATTCTATTTTCTTTGTACAAAAAAATCTTTAAGTAGTTTATTCACAAAGAGGATAAGAGACGCTGCGCTTTTAGAGGAAAATAAAAGCCAAGTTATTATCGCTAAAAATATGAGTCTAGCCTCTGCTGGCTCGTGGCTACCTTTCTCATTTACTTCTCATTCTCTTCTCTTAGTGCAAAAAAACCTTTAAGTAATTTACTCACAAAGAGAACTAGAGACGCTGCGCTTTTAGAAAAAATAAAGGCCAAGCTAATATCGCTAAAAATATGAGTCTAGCCTCTACTGGCTCGTGGCTACCTTTCTCATTTACTCCTCATTCTCTTCTCTTTGTGCAAAAAAACCTTTAAGTAATTTACTCACAAAGAGAACTAGAGACGCTGCGCTTTTAGAAAAAAATAAAAAACAAGTTATTATCGCTAGCAATATAAGTCTAGCCTCTGCTAGCTCGTGGCTACCTTTCTCATTTACTTCTCATTCTCTTCTCTTAGTGCAAAAAAACCTTTAAGTAATTTACTCACAAAGAGGATTAGAGACGCTGCGCTTTTAGAGGAAAATAAAAACCAAGCTAATATCGCTAAAAATATAAGTCTAGCCTCTGCTGGCTCGTGGCTACCTTTCTCATTTACTTCTCATTCTCTTCTCTTAGTGCAAAAGATCTTTAAGCAAATTGATTATTCAAAGCCTATAAGTGCTGCAGTAACTAGCTAGCCTCTAAAACATGATCTACATCAACTTTACTTGGTTACTTTTTCTACTTAAGAAAATTGTTTGATCTCGATCACGTTACGCCTTGCAAACTCGCTCTATGATTAACCCATCAACTGAACGAGGAGATTAATCATGAACGTGTTCTTTAGAGACTTTTTTAGCGACCCTGTTTTATTTATGTCTTTTGGGATTTTAGGCGTAGTGATTTCTCTTTGCCTATTTTACGCTTTTTACTTTATTAAAAAAATTAGCGAGGCTGAAGTTCCCGAGCATCATTAAGCACGACGCACAAAGCGCCTACTCAGGTTACTGATTAGGCGCTTTTTATTTTATAAAGCGAAAAATTTGGTACACTAACGTTTCGTTTTTTTCATAGTGCGTAGTACAAACATGATCAATAAGTTTAAACCAGCATGGTGGATGACCAATCGTCACGTTCAAACCATAATGCCGCGTTTTTTCCGTCCATTTCACAATACGTCCTACGAACTTGAGCAACTTGATACGCCCGACGGCGATTTCATTGAACTTGCATGGTCGCTGCCTCATAACGAAAACGCTCCCCTTGCAGTGGTTTTACATGGCCTTGAAGGCAACATAAATAGCTTTTATGCCAAAGGCATGATGAAAGCCTTAAAAAAACAAGGTTATGCCGTAGTACTTATGCACTTTAGAAACTGCTCAAGTGAAGTTAATCGCTTACCGCGTGCTTATCATAGTGGTGATACCGCCGACTTAGCTTTTTTTATAAATCATTTAAGGGCGCAATTCCCAAGCCGCCCTATTATGGCTGTTGGTTTTTCGTTAGGGGGTAATGTACTGGCTAAATACCTAGGCGAAGAGCGCGAAAACTGCCCGTTAAGCGCCGCTGCAGTGGTTTCGGCACCTTATGATTTATCATCATCAAGCGAGGTTATTCGCAAAAGCTTAGGTAAAATTTATCAAAAGTATTTGCTCGATAGAATGAAAAAATCAATGCAGCGTAAATTGCCACAAATTAAGCAGCAAGTACCTATTACCTCAGAGCAGTTAATGAAAATTGACGATTTGCTAGAGTTTGATAATCAACTAACCGCTCCACTGCATGGCTTTGAAAACGCACACGATTACTATCGCCAAGCCAGCGCCATGCCTTACTTAAAGCATATTGCGATTCCTACGTTAATCATTCATGCCAAAGACGACCCAATGTTGTCGATTAAAGCCGTGCCAAGTAGGCAAGATGTGAGTGAGCATGTTACCCTGAGCGTCTCTGAAAAAGGCGGCCACGTAGGGTTTATTAGCGGTAATAATCCGTTTAGGCCGGTATTTTGGCTTGAGCAAGCCGTTCCTTATTATTTTGGCCAGCACGTTCCCACTAAAGCGAGCAGTAAGCAGTTATGATTATCCCTTTTGAACAACTTGATAAAGACACCCTCTATAACCTAATTGAAAGCTACGTGCTTCGTGAAGGCACTGATTACGGTGAGCAAGAAGTGAGTATTCAAAGTAAAGTAGCGCAGGTTAATCAGCAACTTAAAAATGGTGAAGCCATGGTGTTTTTTTCTGAGCTACATGAGTCAGTCACTATTATTTCAAAAAATGAATTTAAAGCACTGCAAAGTGAAGCACAGTCGTTTGATTAGCGCCTAACACTTGTAACTTTTGAGCTGAACGTACACAATGGCTTTTTACCCAAAGAGCCAAAACATGATAAAACTCAGCACTCTAGTGGTAGCCATATCACTAGCTTTAACACCACAAGCCTTTGCAGAGCAAGTAAAAAGCCCGTCAGACAAAGCAGTAAAACTAGCAAAAGACACTATTTTAATCGACACCCATATTGATGTACCTTATCGTATCCACGAAAAATGGGTTGATGTCACTAAAGCTACCGATGGCGGCGACTTTGACTACCCTCGCGCAGTTAAGGGCGGTTTAAACGCGCCATTTATGTCTATTTATATTCCTGCTCACTTAGAATTTGAAGGCAAAGGTAAAAGTTATCAGCTAGCCAATCAAATGATTGATAGCATGGAAGCCATTGCACAGCGCGCCCCAGAAAAATTTGCCATTGCCAGCTCTACTGCAGATATAGAAGCGCAGTTTGAGCAAGGTAAACTGTCAATTGCGATGGGTATGGAAAATGGCTCGCCAATTGAAGGTAAAATGGAAAACCTACAGCACTTTTTTGACCGCGGTGTACGCTACATCACGCTTGCGCACTCACAAAGCAACCATATTTCTGACTCATCATACGATATTCGCCGTAAATGGAAAGGCTTAAGCCCATTTGGTAAAAAGCTGATAACTGAAATGAACAACGTTGGTATGCTCATTGACGTATCGCATATATCAGATGATGCGTTTTATCAGGTAATGGAGCTATCTAAAACACCGGTTATTGCCTCACACTCTTCATTACGCAAATACACACCGGGCTTTGAGCGTAATATGAATGATGACATGTTGCTAGCGCTGAAAAAGAATGGCGGAGTTATCCAAATTAACTTTGGCTCAAGCTTTGTAACCTCCCAAGCAGGTTCATGGTACAAAGACCTGAAAAGTACAAAGGAGGCCGTTAAAAAAGAAGGCACTAAGCCAGGCAAAGACTTTGACGCAGCGTACCGTGCTAAAAACCCATTCCCGTTCGCAAGTCTTGAGCAAGTCCTTGATCACATTGACCATGTAGTTGAATTAATTGGTATTGATTACGTAGGTATTGGCTCTGACTACGACGGTGTAGGGGATTCATTACCGATTGGCCTAAAAGATGTAGCGAGCTACCCTAACCTAGTGCAAGGGTTAATGGACAGAGGCTATAGCGATGCCGACATTAAAAAGATTTTAAGCGAAAATACGCTAAGAGTGTGGAAGCAAGCTGAGGCGTATGCGAAAAAACACTAGCGTGTAAGCTGTAAGCTGTAAGCTGTAAGCTGTCAGTTGTCAGTTGTCAGTTGTCAGTTGTCAGTTGTCTGATCTGACTCCATAAAAGTAGACACCTATTTAGGAGTCAGTTGTCATGAAAGTAAAAGCGTTTCGTAAACATACAGAGGAATTTAAA
>NZ_LKDU01000013.1:0-106032 GCF_001401855.1 Pseudoalteromonas sp. P1-7a
GCAGCTTAAAAAGGCGGCACATCGTCGTAATAGAAAATTCATCTTGGTGATCACGAATGAAGCCGTACTTTACTCGGGGTTGCTGGCAAAGTACCTTGCGGCCTTTTTTAAAATGTCTCGTTCCTCCGTGACACGTTTTAACTCAGCCTCTAATTTGGCGATCTTCAGTTTTTCATCGAATGATTGAACGGATTTAGGTTTATCTGATAATTGGCTCCGCCAGTGATATAACGTTTTGGTACAAATATCTAATCGTTCAGCGACTTCAGCAACTGAATATCCACGCTCAGTAATTTGTTTAACAGCCGCTTCTTTAAACTCTTGGGTATAACGTTTGCCTTTGCTCATAAAACACCTCTTATTAGAAGTTACAATGTAACTTAGTGGGTGTCTAGCAAACTATGGGAAGTCCACCATGCGATTAATTATGAGTACAGATAGACAACAAACGTGACTCCGAAGCAAACAATAGCGCACGCCAATAGTAGTAAGAGAGATTCTTGATTTGCAGATGTGAAATCAACACCAAATGCCGATATTTTTGTAGAAACCAGGCCAACTTTGGCGATTACAACGCCGACTACTGCAGCGGCGAGTAAGTTCCTACGAGCTTTCCTTGTAGTCTCGTTAAGAGGCCCTCGTAACCTATCTGAAAATGGATTGGAATTACTCATATCTCTCCTGGCCTGCTAACGCCTCATTAAGAGGCTAAAAATTGTTGGCCAAAATCAGCGAGGCACGAGCAATGGCCAACGGTTTTTAGTCCTACTTGAATGACTTGTTAACTGTACTTGCGTGCGCTAACATTATGTTTCTAAACTCATTTTCTACTTCTTCAATTGCTGGATTTACTAGTAATTTTACTTTTTCCCAAGAATCATCACGTATTGTATCTGTTTCACTTATTTCGTGATCCTCATACACACGTAAAGTAGCTAAGAATTGTGCTGCGGTATGTCCTACTTCGCTGAATACATTTTCAATTTTATTGCACAAATCAGGCTCTAAAAATATTCTTGATTTTCTAAAGTAATGACCTGAATCCATTATATCGTCATAATATTTTTGTGCATTAGATCGAATATCTTGAGGATTCCTAGAAGCAGTAATAAACCACAAGGAATTAGAGGCTTGCCTTTGAATTTCCATTAGGCTTTCATAAACCGTTTTTAATATTTCAACGCGCTGAGTAAAAAGCATGCTGTGTTCTGTTTGAAACTTAGTGGAGATTAAACTTAATTCGTTTTTTAACTTTTCAATTTCGCTGTCTTTTTCTTTTGCTAATGAGTTTTTGAATGACTCTAAGCCTTGTGCAAGATCATTTTTATGTTGCTCTAAAGCAGTCATATTTTCATTTTTTTGTTGCTCTAATAGGCGATTGGCCCAAATTTTACCAAGCCAAGAACTAAAACCAAAGATTATTCCTCCAGCCCCTCCAATCGAAATTATTATTGCAGCTACAATATTTATAATATCAGATAGATTCATGTTATCCCTGTACAGTTAACAGCTTATTGAACCCCACTTTGGTGGTTTATAACACCCCAAAACGGCGCATATTACATTGTTCGATATTTACGCTAAATAACTCTATTAGTAACAACTAGCTACAAGAGTTATCCAATGACCTTTGTTATTTAACCCCAAAACAACTTTTAATAATGTTATGGGACAAAACTCAAATTACTGTTCCTATACACAGCAATTAATTCTATTTTTTCATCCCAACCTATAACTAAACGGTTTATCAAATTACCATTCATTTTTAAACCTTGTATCGTTCTCGCAAGGTTTTCCATCGCCATCACCATCCATTTTTGTGTTCGGGCAGTTATTAATAAAAAACACAGCCTCTGCACGTGAAGTCATTTGGCTACAGTGCTGCCTGCCATCGCAAGTAAAGTTTTGTGAGCTTTGAGGAATCACAATTTTAGGGTATTGCTCATCAAACGTGGCTAAATCGGCGTTAGTAATAACAGGTGTGTGGTTATTAAATTGCTCGTTACTTTTATAATGGCTGTATTTATTAAATGCGACAAAACCAAGTACAGCGATAATACTAATTGAGGCGACTTTGCCTAAAAAACTATCAGTAAAATTAGATTTAGCAACCCGATGATGGTTTGATTTTTTAGGCGTGATTTTAAGTGCAGCGACGCCTTCTATGCGGCAATTAACGGCTTTTGATTTACCATCGGGCTGTGTAGCCACTTCAAAATAAATAGTGTCGCCCACTTTTGGCTTGCGGCTCATGTGTTTGAGTGCTGAAATGTGTATAAAGGTGTCGTGCGCTTGGGTGTCTGATTTAATAAAACCAAAGCCCTTTTCGTCATTCCACGCTTTTAACAATCCTTTGTTCATGTATTTACCTGTGCTGATTAAGCTGCGATTACGCAAATTCCATTTAAGTTAACGCTTGTTAGTATACGTTCCTAAATTAGGACGATGCAACCAAATATTCATACTAGGTTAATTTAAATGCGTCAATTAGTTGGTAAAACACCTAACCGTATAGGGAAAATACCGTGCTTTAAGCTATAAAAAACCAGAAAAAAATAGCCTGTTTTATTTTATACATTACGGCCATTTGTCCTTTATTATTCTACTGCTAACTTTTGCCACCCCACTAGCTTAACAGCTTGTTTACACACGGTTTTGTTATTAGTTATTTCTATCTGAATTAAGCGTTTTTAGTGTGATTTTTCATTCGTTATTTACTTAATTTATCTATACAATTCACACCTTATTTTTACGCTCAGATTTTAAGTGATAATCGCATGCTACTAACCGTTGTTTATATTATTGGTATTACCGCAGAAGCCATGACCGGCGCACTTAGCGCTGGGCGAATGAAAATGGATTGGTTTGGCGTTGTACTAGTTGCAAGTGCAACAGCCATTGGTGGTGGTAGCGTACGAGATATATTACTTGGCAATTACCCCCTTACCTGGGTTCAGCACCCGGAGTATTTATTAATTACCTGTATTGCCGGTATTATCACTACGTGGCTGGCTAAGTGGGTGGTTAAATTTAAAGGCATTTTTATGCGCTTAGATGCGCTGGGCCTTGCGGCGTTTAGTATTATTGGCTGCCAAGTTGGGCTAAATATGGGTCTGCATTATGGTATTTGTGCAGTGGCTGCGGTTGTAACCGGTGTATTTGGTGGATTACTGCGAGATTTAATATGCCGCCAAGCGCCGCTTGTATTACATAACGAGCTTTACGCGAGTGTATCGTTACTGGTTGCCTGCTTATACTTGGCACTGCACCATTACAATATTGATGACAACATCAGCATTATTGTAAGCCTTGTTGCAGGCTACTTAATACGTATGGCATCAATACGTTTTAAATGGCGTCTACCTACCTTTAGTTTGTTAGAGCAGCACGCTAAATAAAAATACGCTTTACTACAAAATAAGGCAGGTATTAAACCTGCCTTATTTAATATAAGTACTAGCGCCTTACTTTATTGCTCGCTTACATCACTCAGCGCCGTTTTTAACCCGCTTTTATTTTGCTTTAGTACACTAAAACTGCCATCGGTTTCTAGCACCACGGCGGCTACATCTTCTATGGCTAAAATACCCGCGCCACGAATCGCCGCGCGAATTTCTGATTTTGTTACCCGCTGCGATTTAAGAGCCGCCGTGCAGTATTCACCCTCACTTAGTAACAGCGTAGGCTCTGCTTTTATAAGCGAAGCAAATGTAGATGAGCGTACACTTAGCCACGTAATAAAATATTGCAGCCCTATTAACACAATAAACGCGAGCATGCCCTCTAGCAGCGCAACGCTTTTTGTAATGATCACCGAGGCTAAAATAGAACCCAGCGCAATAGTGACAATAAAATCAAACACATTCCATTTAGAAAGCGTACGCTTACCCGATATACGCAGCCAAAATACCAGCGCGATATAACCCAACACGCCAATAATAAGTACGCGTATTAAGCCCTGCATATCATCAAAAAACATAGTCACTCCTTTATATGCGATATTTACTTTGTGTAAGTAGTTCCTGCAATAGTTATTTAAACCCTACAGGGCACTTAGTTAAATAACGATGAATAAAGCGCTTTATTTTATTTTGCTAATTGTTTTAAAAACTTAATTTTACTGAGCATCGTACTGTGTTTATCGACATAGCCAGCTATGTGATAGCCATTTGTGATTAACATAGTAAGCATTTGAGGAAACCGGTTCATCGATTTTACGTGTATATGGGTATAGCCTTGCTCAGCGGCCCATTGCTCCTGCTGAATAAGTAGCTTTTTAGCTATACCCAGCCTTCGGTATTTAAAATGTACGCCACCAAGCCAGCTGTAAAATTGCGTAGTTGATTGTTCATAGCCAATTTTAAAACCGACTAATTCATTTTCATGATAGGCCACTAATATAAGTGCTTTTTTATTATTTAAGCGACTATCCAAAGCTTGGTTATCAATAGTGGTTAAAAGTTCGGGAATATGTTTACTTACAGCGGTTATATCCTTAAATGTGCCCGTGCTTATTGTGATGGCCATGTACTTCCTTATTTTAAAATTGCGCTATGTAATTTAAACGACGGTTGATTATAATAATTTAAGCATTATATCTCTATTTTCGCTTCTTAATTTATACAAAGGATTACCATGTCTAGCTATAACGAATCGCCAGAGCAAATTGAACAAGCCACTAAAGGCTATGTGATGCAACAAACTATGTTGCGTATTAAAGATCCCAAACCGTCGCTCGAATTCTATCAAAATGTATTAGGTATGAAGCTATTAGGTAAGTATGACTTTCCTGAAATGAAGTTTACGCTGTACTTTTTAGGCTACGAGTCAAAACAGCCGCAAGGTGATGACAAAACCAAAGCTAAATGGGTATTTGGTCGCCCTGCACTCATTGAGCTTACTCATAACTGGGGCACAGAAGACGACGATAGCTTTGAGGGTTACCACAGTGGCAACCAAGAGCCTAAGGGCTTTGGCCATATTGGTATTAGCGTACCCGATGTATACGCAGCCAGCGAGCGCTTTGCAAAGTACGATGTAGAGTTTGTTAAAAAGCCAGATGATGGCTCAATGAAGGGCTTAGCATTTATAAAAGACCCCGACGGCTACTGGATAGAAATACTTTCACCTGAGGGCATTACCGATATTATTTTTGGTAAATAACCTGAACGCTTGATAAACCAGTCAGCACATACTAAAAAGCCAGCTATTAAGCTGGCTTTTGTGTTTTAAATAAGGGTTACTTATTTACGTAGTGCGTCTATTCGCGCATCAAGTGGTGGGTGAGATGAAAACAGCTCAGCCATCCCTTTTCCACTTGCAATACCAAAGGCCATCATTGAGCCTTGTAATTGCGACGGGTGGTTTTGCTTTAATCGCTCAAGGGCAGAACGCATTTTGTCTGCACCTACCAATTTAGCGGCGCCACTGTCGGCAGCAAATTCGCGTTTACGGCTGTAACTTGCTACCACTATGCTTGCCAGAACACCAAATACAACTTGGAATAACATATCGAATAAAAAGTAAGACCAGCTGCTACCGCCCTCTTCTTCATCGCCATTTAAAAAGTTATCAACTATGCCTGCCAGTACTTTTGCGGCAAATATTACAAAGGTATTTACCACGCCTTGTATTAGCGTAAGCGTTACCATGTCGCCATTAGCAACGTGCGAGACCTCGTGGGCAAGTACGGCTTCGGCTTGGTCTTGATTCATGTTATGTAATAAACCTGTGCTTACCGCCACCAGCGAGTTGTTTTTACTTGGGCCGGTTGCAAAGGCATTCATTTCTGGGCTCTCGTAAATAGCTACTTCAGGCATGTTTATACCTGCTTTTTTAGCTTGTGCTGATACGGTTTGTACAAGCCAGTGCTCGGTTTCATTGCGCGGTTGAGTAATTACTTGTGCGCCCGTTGATTTTTTAGCAATCCACTTAGACATAAATAACGAAATAAACGAGCCACCAAAGCCAAATACTGAGGCTATAAGTAATATTCCGCCAAGGCTACGATGGCTTAAACCCAGCGCGCTCATTATTATTGAAAGCACGACACCTAATACCAACATAACCGCTAGGTTAGTTAATAAAAACAAAAATATACGTTTCATATTGTCCTCACAAAAATAGGTTTGATCACCGAACATAAAATTAAATTAGGTTAAAGCAATCATTACGCTATGACACACTATGTCATAGCGTTGAGGCTATTCTGTGACAAACTATGTCATAACGCAAGGGTTATTTTTGGGTTTATGAATAAATTTTTAAAGAGGCTTTAAAAAGAGGGAAAGTGCGGCATAACACGATATTGAAACCTCGTTATGCCATTAAAAATAACTAGTTGCGGGTGGTTTTAATACAATTGTTAATGGTTGCCATATCGGTTGGAAAACCACGCTCTGTTGCTAATAATTTAGCAACCTTAGTGATATCTTCATGGTTATGCTGCTCAAGGTAGGTCCACTGATGATGAGTGCGATGTGCATTAATGTGTTCATCATCGCTTAGTAAACCAAGTTTTGTAAATTCGGCGACTATTTCGTCGGCAGCAATTAAAGTTGATGACGCTTTTACGTTTTCGGCACGTGCATAGCTAATATGCGAATATAAACTAACATCTGCTACGCGCAAAGTGTCGTCTTCGCCAGGGATTTGCTGGCCACCAAACAAGGCATTGTTTTGTGTATTGGCACTTTTAAATGCTGGTACAAACTCGGCTACATAATCAATGGCTTTTTGACTACGTGCTTTTAATACCTGCTGATCCCACCCATTATTAATATAATTTAAATATTTATCAGGCAGTTGTGGCTGCGCCGTTTGCTCAGTAGTATCGGCTAGGCCATCGTTAAACAAGGTAATTGAGTTGGTCATACCATGAATTTGATAAAAGCCATTAGGATAAGGCGTTAGTTGTGCCATGCCCTCGGGTGTACCCCGATTACCATAAATAATAATTTCGGGTATTTGCCCGCCTGCCCCTTGCCAGTGCGTAATGTATGAGGCTTTAAATTCGACCATACGCTTGGGCTTTACGCCGACCATGTCATCAACAACACCAGTTTGAAAGCCACAGGCGTTTATAAGGTAATCTACCTCTACTGTTTGGGTTGTACTGCTTTGGTTGTTTTGGTATTCAATTTTCCATTTTGGCATTTGGCTGCCAGCACTGTTTTGCTCAACTTGGCTAACTTGCTTAACCTCAGTACTGGTAAGTACGTTCGCGTGTTCGTACTGAGCAAGGGCCAGTTGCGCACTGGCCGATAACCTAAAAATATTCCAGCCGTATTCTTGAGCAACAATTAGCGGGTATTTTACTTTGTTTAAGTTTAAGTGCTTAGCTACGGGGATCATCCATTCATCAAGCGTTTTAGGCTGTGCAACTTGCTCTTTTTTACTCAGCGCTATCATTTGCTCATGGCCATACAACTGATAGTAATTATCAGGTTCGCCAAGCACCTTGTTATTGCAATCTTGTTCAACGAGTTCTTTATATGCGTTGGTAATTTTGTCTAAACGTGGCAGTAAATCGTCGGGTGAATCGTCATCGCGTGTTGGTACTGCAAACACGGTTGGGCGCACGTCTATGGTGTAGGGGTATAGGCGTAAAATATCAATACATTGTTTGAGTAAGTCTATGCAGTCTTCGTCTGGTATTTCACGGTATAAGTTACCGCCCGCATGTAAATGACACATGGGCGGGCCATCTATTAGTGACTTTTTTTTCTCAAAAATAGTGGTTTGAATACCAAGCGCAGCCAAACGTATAGCTATTGTTGCTCCCGCTGTGCCGCCACCTAAAATGCCCACACGGGTTTTAGGCTGAGTACTTTGCGGTACTTGCGGCTCTGCCGTGACCTGTGTGTTTTGAGCATAGCGTTTAATATATGGGTGCGTCATATAGCGGGTTATTTCCTTAGTAACAAAAGCTGGAACCTTTAATATGTGTACTAAAGTAGGTAAATTCAAGGCGTAAATACAATTAATAAGCTCATGTATTTAATATAAAAAACTGCTTTGCATTTAAAAACGCAAAGCAGCCAAAATTAGCCCTGTATACTGAGGGTATTAAGTAAGGTTTTGTATATTTGTAGTTTAGGGGTTTGCTCGCTGTATGGGCTTATAGCCAAAATAGGAAATGGCAAGCGTGCTTTTAACGAATCAAGGTTAGCTTGATACTCGTCCATATTTGGCTCTACTTGGTTGGCAATCCAGCCTACACAGTTTATGCCTAAACTTTGCATATGGGCAGCGGTAAGTAAGGCATGGTTTAAGCAGCCTAGTTTCATGCCTACGACTAAAATTACCGGAAGTTGCTCAGCTTTAACCCAATCGTATAAATAATCGGTGTTATTAATTGGTAGTGCCCAACCACCCGCGCCTTCGGTTAGGTGATAATCGGCTCCTTGTTGTTTAAGGGTTGCGTACGCTGTGCTTAATTTATCAAGCGTAATAGTGACCCCTACTTGCTCTGCTGCTATATGCGGTGCAATAGGTGGTGCAAAGGCAAACGGATTTATTACATCGTATTTGGCACTTACAGTGGCGCTTTCCATTAGCATAAGTGCATCGGCGTTTACTAGCTGCTCAAACGCCATTTCGCAGCCTGCGGCAAGTGGTTTAAAACCAATTGCGTTTTTTTTATGTTGGGCGAGTAGCTTTAACAGCAAACTAGTAACGTGGGTTTTTCCGGCGTCGGTGTCGGTACCGGTAATAAAAAATTCTTTCATTTTACTGCCTTGATCAATTTTAACGTGTGCTACTTACGTATTTGTAATCGGTTTTTTTAAAGATAACAATACCACATGGTAAGATACACACGCTTGATTGTTTAAAAGCGGATACGCATTGCACACCCGTTGCAAAGCCGACTTAGTTAATAGCCCTTGGCGTGAGTTAGCATGGTTTTGCGTTGTAGCACCAATGGCTTTAATAGATTTAATGGCTTTTAACGGGCTTGAATAACAATCGGTATAAATTACTTTTTGTGAGCTATTAATACTAAACCCCGCTTTTTGGACCAACTGGTTTATATAAGCATGTGTATTAAAGGTATTTATATGGCTGCGGTTATCAAGCGCTGCAAACGCTGTTTTTATTTCATTAAGCGAGCCCGCAACCACTGTGCTTATATAAGCCTGCCCGCCAGGCTTTAAGCTTTTATAAAGCGCCTGCATTAATTTTTCAAAATTGGCCGACCATTGCACTGCAAAGTTACTAAATACAACGTCAATACTGTTGGCTTGAAGCGGCAGGTTATCCATATCGGCGCAAATTTTCGCCGTGGTTAATAGCGAACTTTTAAGCATGTTTAAGCTTAAATCTATGGCGATTACTTGGCCGTATTGATTGTTTAGCCGTGCAGTATTAACCAGCGGACCAGCCCCTAAATCAACACATAATTTATTTTGGTTGTGTGGCTGGTTGTTTATTAATTTAAATAGGTCGTTTGATGCCTGTTTTTGTACATTTGCATGGCTGTTGTATTGCTCAGCTGCTTTAGAGAACTTATTACTTGCCCCCTTTTTAAGGGCTGAATGAGGGCAAACTTGCTCAGCATTTATAGCTGAAAGCGCCGGCTTTTTATTTACAGTTTGCGCACTGTGGTTATCAGTTAAGGCCTGCGCAATCATGCTATTGCGCCTTTTAAGTGCTCAACAAGTGTAGTTATATCTGCATGGGTATGCGCTGCAGTTAAAGTAACACGTAACCGCGCGGTATTATGCGCAACAGTAGGCGGGCGAATAGCCGTTAACCAAATACCCTGCTGTTTAAGCTTTTGCGCTGCGTGCAAGGTTTGCTCGGCGCAGCCAAGTACAATGGGCTGAATAGCAGTGTCTGAGTCCATTACAGCAATAGCGTGGTGTTTACAAAGCTGCTTAAAAAAAGCAATGTTACTACTAAGCTGCTGGCGTTTAGTATCTGCGCGCTTTATGGCTTGCAAGCGCGTAAGCGTAAGGGCTGCCATAAGTGGCGACATAGCCGTTGAATAGGTGTAGTCGCGATTAAACTGCAGCATGTAATTAATTAATTGGTTATTTGAAAGTACACAGGCCCCGCTACTTGCCACCGCTTTTCCAAAGGTAATAACCAGTATTTCAGGCAGTGCTAAGCCCTCATCCAACAATGCCTCGCAGCTACCTAAACCGGTTTTACCTAATGCGCCAAAACCATGTGCATCATCAATCATAAGCCAAGCATTGTGCTCTTTAGCTAAAGCAAGCAGCTCTTTTATGGGGGCGGTGTCGCCATCCATCGAAAACACCCCCTCGCTAATAATCAGCTTATTGTGTGCTTTTGATTTTTCGAGCCGCGAACGTAAGTGTTTTAAATCGTTATGATTAAAGCGCACTAGTGCGGCATTTGAGTGCATTGCACCATCAATTAAACTGGCGTGGTTTAGCTTATCTTGAAAAATTGCACTGTTTTGTGCAGCATTTTTATCACTAAACAGCGCTTTAATTACACTGCTATTTGCACTAAACCCCGAGTTAAACACCATGCCAGCTTCGTAGCCAAGTGCGCTACATAAGTATTGCTCTAACTCTTGTTGCTGCGCCTGATAGCCAGTAACTAAGGGAGAGCTGTGGCTACCAAGTAGGTTGTTTTGCTCAAGCTTTATACTGCAATCACCAAAGCCTAAGTAATCATTACTGGCAAAGTTAAGGTAAGTTGCGTTATTTACCGTAATGGTACGTGCTGTAGCGCGTTGCACCACATGGCGTTTGCGTAATAACGCATCTTGCTGGCGCGCTTGAATATGCGTATTTATAAATTCAAATGGCATAAAGGCTAGGCTTACGCTTCGTAGAATAGTTCAGACGTCGCTTTATCAGCTACTTGCGATGAAAGTGATGCGGCAACGGCTTCGTCTGAGTAGTCTTGGTGTTTTTCTGGGTTCATGCCTAACTTTTTAATAAGCTTCATGTCGGCATCGGCCTCTGGGTTTTCTGTTGTTAATAGCTTATCACCATAAAATATTGAGTTAGCACCTGCAAAAAAACACATCGACTGCATTTGCTCGTTCATGGCGCTGCGCCCTGCCGATAAACGCACGTAGCTGTGTGGCATCATAATACGGGCAGTTGCTATGGTGCGTATAAATTCAAAATGATCTAAATCGTCTACGTTTTCAAGCGGTGTGCCTTTTACTTTTACCAGCATATTAATAGGTACGCTTTCTGGTTGCTGTGGTAAATTTGCCAATTGCATTAATAAACCGTATCGGTCTGCAGGTTGCTCGCCCATCCCTACAATACCACCTGAACATACTTTCATGCCGGCATCACGAACGTGATCTATGGTATTTAATCTGTCTTCAAAGGTACGGGTCGATATAATTTGTTCGTAATATTCAGGCGAGGTGTCGAGGTTATGGTTGTAATAATCAAGGCCTGCATTACTTAGTTCATGTGCTTTTTCGTTGGTAAGTTTACCAAGGGTCATACAAGTTTCTAGGCCGAGTTCTTTTACTTCTTTTACCATTTTGGAAATATAGGGCATGTCTCTGTCTTTTGGATCTGACCAGGCTGCGCCCATACAAAAACGCGTCGCGCCTTTTTGTTTAGCTAGGCGTGCTTGTTCTACCACTTTTTCTACTTCGATTAAGCGCTCGCGCTCTAAGTCGGTTTTATAATGCCCCGATTGTGGACAATATTTACAGTCTTCTGGGCAAGCGCCTGTTTTAATAGATAGTAAAGTAGATATTTGTACTTCGTTAGGATTAAAATTAGCGCGATGAACCGAGGCCGCTTTAAACAATAAGTCGTTAAATGGCATTTCAAATAATGCTTTTACTTCTGCGTGGGTCCAATCGTGGCGAACAGGTGCATGTTCCATAGTAGTCTCTTATTTTTCTCAGTGGTGATGTTGGATTAGTCTACGTCTTGAAGTACCATTGTCAACGAAACTCACCACCCCAAAGTTTACACATGAATAAAAAACAATCGATTGACCTAGATTTTGATCGTGATCACATTTGGCACCCCTACACATCTATGACACAGCCTATCCCTGTGTACCCTGTTACTCATGCCAAACACAATATAATTTACCTAGAAACCGGCGAGCAACTCATTGATGGCATGGCCTCATGGTGGAGCGCAATTCATGGCTATAATCACCCAGTATTAAATAACGCCATGATTGAACAAATTAATAGTATGAGCCATGTGATGTTTGGCGGCATTACCCATAACAGCGCGGTAGAGCTGTGTAAAAGGCTTATTACAATTACCCCACCCAGTTTAACTAAAGTATTTTTAGCCGATAGTGGTTCGGTTAGTGTAGAAGTAGCCATAAAAATGGCGCTGCAATATTGGCTAAGCCAAGGCATTACCAGCAAGCAAAAGTTAATGACGCCGTATAAGGGTTACCATGGCGATACGTTTGCCGCTATGAGCGTGTGCGATCCGGTTAATTCTATGCACAGTTTGTATAAAGGTTTTTTACCTGATCATGTGTTTGTACCTGCCCCTGTAAGTAAATTTGATGGCGATTTTGACCAAGCAGAAGCACAAACGCTAGAGCGCTACTTTAAAGCGCACCACCACGAGGTAGCCGCTTTTATAATTGAGCCTATTGTACAAAATGCCGGAGGCATGAACTTTTATCACCCCGCGTATTTGGCCTGCGTTCGTAAATTATGCACGCAATATAATGTTTTACTGATTTGCGATGAAATAGCCACTGGGTTTGGCCGCACAGGTAAATTATTTGCTGTAGAGCACGCTAATATCGAACCCGATATTATGTGTATAGGTAAAGCACTTACCGGAGGCTCAATGACCCTCTCAGCTACGCTTACCAGTAATAAAATAGCCACAGGTATTAGCGAGGGGGAGGCCGGCGTTTTGATGCACGGACCTACTTTTATGGGGAACCCCCTTGCCTGTGCAGTGGCGTGCGCCAGTATAGATTTGCTCCTAGCGCAAAACTGGCAGCAACGCATTAGCGATATAAATACGCAACTACAACAACTTAATAAGTGTAATGAATTAGATGCTGTAGCCAATGTACGTACTTTAGGTGCTATAGGCGTTGTAGAGCTAACTGATGTTGCTGGGAGTGTGGATGTTGCAAAAATTCAAGCTTACTTTGTTGAGCAAGGCGTATGGATTCGCCCGTTTGGCAAACTTATTTATCTAATGCCCCCGTATATTAGCGACTCAGCCAGTATAAAAACCCTATGCGATGCTATTTACAAAGCTATTGCTGGTAAGCATTACTGCTAAGCGTTAAATTATACCTAAGAAGCAGAGCCATCATTTGCCTGTTAGGTATTAATTTTGCTCAGGTTTTGAGCTTTTTATTAGCGTATTAGTTATATTGATTTTAGTAAATATTACGGATATGATAATGTCTATCATTTACAATTACCTTTTCGGACTCTCTACTATGAAACACCTTTCTAAATCTGTAAAAACACTAGGTGCAAGCCTATTGTTAGCTTCTGCTTTTGCTACACAGCCTGTGCTAGCTAACGGCCCAATTGGTGAGCACGTAAACCACTTACAAGAAAACATTAAAGACTATTCAGAAGAAGTTGAATGGATGGTTGGTAAAGTCGACACCATGGTAACTGACTACAGCAAAAACGGTGCTAAAGCAGTTAAAAGTGATGATTTAATTGAGTATTGGGAGTCGGTTAAGTTTCATAGTGCTATTGAAACTAACTACGTACCCGTGTACGCCTCTATTTGGCAAGGAATTTATGGCGTAAAAATGGCTATTGATAACAACAAGCCTGCCCAAGAAGTGCGCAAACAGCAAAAAGCCATGAACATAGCCTTGTGGCAAGGTCTTGGTGCTGTTAAGCTTGCCGCAAAATTCCAGCAAAATGGCTTACTTGAAACAGTTAAAGCCACTGCAACAGAAGGCATGACCCAAAGTGCCACAATTGACGAAATCAAGCATAAGCTTGACCGTGTTGTTGCTAAGTTTGCAGAGCGCTTAAACGAAGAAGCCACTGAAATTGTTCACGATACGTATTTACACCTGTTTGAAGGCGTAGAAGGTACGCTTATTGAACAAGATGCAAAACTAGTAGAAGTACTGGAAAAAGATTTTAACGTAACACTTCCACAAACTATTAAAAGCGCTAAAAGCGTTGATGAAGTACGTGACGTGGTAAGTGATATGCACACTAAATTAGACCGCGCTAAAACGCTAATTGAAAAAGCGGAGAAGTCGCGTAAGGATGTTTTTTAAGTGAAGCGTAGGACCTTTATACAAGGCCTAGCTGCGTTAGGGGTTGTTGGCGCTATGCCACTGCCCCTTTCTCGCGCACTAGCTGCCGATATAGCAAACCCAGTGTCTGTTGATAATTTACCAAAGCTTAAAGGTGATTTAACCTTATACCTTGGCCGTGGTGAAGGTGGTTTGTATGAAAATGTATTACAAGCGATTCAGAAAAAAAATCCCGATTTTAATTTAGCTATTCGCCGAGGTCCAACCGCTGCGCTTGCCAATACCATAGTAGCAGAAGCCAAAGCAGGCGTACGTAGAGCCGATTTGTTTTGGGCAGTAGACTCAGGCGCTATAGGCCTAGTGACTGATGCAGGCCTTGCAAAGCCGCTGCCTAGTGATTTATCTGCGCAATTACAGCCTCAATTTAGATACGATCAATGGGCGCCTGTAACTGGCCGTATACGTACATTACCGTATAACACGTCGCGCTTAACTAAAGATCAAATTCCTACAAGCATAATGGACATTGCAGATAGCGATTTATCAATTGGTTGGGCCCCTGCTTATGCTTCGTTTCAATCGTTTGTAACCGCTATGCGTATTTTAGAAGGCGATGATAAAACGGCTAAATGGCTTAAAAAAGTTAAAAAGCGCGCTAAAACCTACGCCGGTGAACTCGGTGTTGTTATGGCGGTTGAACGGGGCGAAGTAGATATTGGCTTTGCTAATCACTATTACACATTACGTCTAAAATCAGGTAAACCCGATGCTAAACTAGATTTAGCCTTTACCGAGCAAGATGCAGGTTGTTTAGTCAATGCCTCTGGCATACTAACGCTAAACGATGACCCGCTTGCAACCAACTTTATGCGATATTTACTAAGCGAAGAAGTGCAAGGTTATTTAACCCGCGAAGCTTACGAAATACCGCTGGTTAATGGTATTACTCAACCTCAAGGTTTACCATCGCTAAGTGATATATCTCCACCAAAAGTTGATTTAACGCAACTTGCGGATTTACGCCCTACCATCAACTTGATGCGCAACAACGGCGTTTTATAAATGCGAATACCTGCTTCTTACCCAATGGCGCTGCTTGCAGCGCTCATTACGATTACCCCTGTTTATATTTTAATTACCCTTGCTAGCGACACCAGTACCCTTTTTGACAGTCATAACTTAAAAATACTGGGCAATACGTTATCGCTAATGGGATTGACCGTATTAGGTTCAATTCTAATTGGGGTGCCACTGGCTTTTATTAGTGCATATGTGCATTTGCCTTTTAAGAAAATATGGCTGGTAATTTTTGCCGCGCCATTGGCTATTCCAAGTTATATTGGCGCATTTACTTTATATGCTGCGTTTGGCCCAGGCGGTGAAATAAATAATCTACTTGGCTTTGAAACCCCACCCATGTACGGGTTAAGTGGTGCAGCCATTGTAATGACCTTATATACATTTCCTTTTGTAATGATGACCACACGCTCATCTTTACTTAGTTTAGATGCCAGCATGGTAAACGCAGCGCGTACTTTGGGTATGTCGATGACACAAAGTGTGTTTAAAGTGATTTTACCTCGTGTGGTAAATGGTATTGCAGCAGGCTCGTTATTAGTAGCGCTTTATACCCTTTCGGATTTTGGTACTCCTGCCATGATGCGCTTAGATACCTTCACTCGGGTAATTTACGTAGAATACAATGCGTTTGCGTTAGGGCGTGCTGCTATGTTGTCGTTACAATTAATGGTAATTGTGGGCTTTTTACTATTAATAGAGTCACAAATAAAAACCGCCTCTGAGCGCCACGGTCGTCCACTTGTTTTGTTTCCCTCTAAATGGCAAGTAACTGCGATGATTGCTACCTTTGGCCCTATTTTATTACTCGCTATTGGTTTACCGCTGGCAATATTTTTTGTTTGGTTAGCGCGTGATGGTTACAGCAATTTTGACTTTAGCATAGCGTGGAATTCAGCCTATGCCTCAGCGATTGCCGCCATAGTGGCAGTTATTGTGGCTATTCCTGTAGCTCATGCTGCTTTAAGCGGAAAGGCCGGTAGAATTATGGAGCGTGTTACCTACTTTGGTTTTGGTATTCCCGGTATTGTAATGGGCACCGCCCTTGTTTATGGTGGTTTACAGCTGCCATTTTTATACCAAACGTTAGCGCTTTTAATTATCGCTTATATGCTTAGGTTTTTACCACTTGCCGTAGGCTCTGTTCGCACTAGCACAGAACATTTAGATCAAAGCTTAATTAAATCGGCACGCGTACTCGGTGCAAGCCCACGTGAAGCCTTTACTCGCATTACCTTACCATTAACAATGCGTGGAATTATTGCCGGCGCTGCATTAGTGTTTTTAGAGTCAATGCGCGAACTTGAAGCAACACTATTGCTAGGCCCTACCGGGTTTGAAACCCTTTCAACTTATTTATGGCGGGTCTACGAAGCCGGATATTTTGGCCGTGCTGCCATTCCCGGTTTATTGTTAGTGGTGATTTCTGCTTGTGGCTTAGCTATTATGATGTCTGGCGAAAAACGTAACCAACTCGAACATTGAGGATTTAAATACAAATGCTATCTGTAAGCCAGTTGTCTATAGATTACGGCAGTAACCGTGTTGTAAGCGATTTAAATATATCGTTAGGTGACAATGAAATTCTCATGCTAGTGGGCCCTACGGGTTGTGGTAAAAGTACAATATTGCAAGCACTTGCAGGGCTTATCCCTATCAGTGAGGGTGAAATAAACGTAGGTAAGTGGCGAGCAACGCCCACCCTCAATGTGCCTCCTGAAAAACGCAGTGTGGGCATGGTATTTCAAGATTTTGCGTTGTTCCCTCATTTAACCGTTGAGCAAAACATTTGTTTTAGATTAAAAAACACTGCCATTGCGGATCACTGGATTAAACTACTTGGTCTAAATGACTTTAGAGCAAAAAAACCAGCCACCCTCTCTGGTGGTCAAAAACAGCGTGTGGCACTTGCCCGTACACTTGCCCACCAGCCTGATTTTGTGTTGCTTGATGAGCCACTTTCTAACCTCGATGCCGCATTAAAAGATATGCTGCGCTGGGATATTAGAAATGCCCTTAAAGAAGCTGGTGTGCCTGCAGTGTGGGTTACTCATGACCAAGAAGAAGCGCTTTCTGTAGGTGATCGTGTGGGTGTATTACAAAACGGTAAAATACAGCAACTCGATAGCCCTGAACAATGTTTTAGCATGCCAAACAACCGCTTTGTGGCACGCTTTTTAGGTGAGGCAAGCTTTATTGCTGGGCAGTTTGAAAATGGCCAAGCAACCACCAGCATTGGTGTAGCACCTGGCCAAGGTGTAGACTGTGATAGTGGCGATGTAGATGTATTACTGCGTCCCGATGATGTACAGCTTATCCAAAACTTAAATCAACCTAACGGTGAAGTTGTTTGGGTACGCTTTGAAGGTGGCAGTCGTTTATGTGCGGTTAAATTAAGTTGTAACACGCTCGTTACTAGCCGTGTCAGCCACGAGGTTGTGGTCAACCCCGGCGACAGCGTTCATGTTTCAATTGTGACTACTCACCCGCTGGCTGTGTATAAAAGACAATAATTAAACGATGAGGTAGCTATGCCTAAACAGGGTCCTAATCCAAATAACCCAGCCCCTGTTGAGGGCTTTCCTCAGGTAGGCTTTTTAAAAAACTTTATTACCTCGCCTAATATAGTTGTGGGTGATTATACCTATTATGACGATCCTGATGGCCCTGAAAACTTCGAAAAAAATGTTCTTTACCATTTCGATTTTATTGGGGATCGCCTCATTATTGGGAAATTTTGCGCCATAGCTAAAAACGTAACCTTTATAATGAACGGCGCTAATCATCAAACAGCGGGGTTTTCTACTTATCCATTTTTTATATTTGGCAACGGCTGGGAAAAATCGGCCCCACAAGCTGGCGAGTTACCCTTTAAAGGCAATACAGTTATTGGTCACGATGTATGGATTGGTTATGACGCAACCATAATGCCGGGGGTTAATATTGGCAGTGGCTCTATCATTGCAAGTAAATCGGTGGTGACCTGTGATGTACCTGCTTATAGTGTGGTAGGTGGTAACCCAGCAAAAGTAATTAAAACTAGGTTTGATGGCAACACTATAAGCACCTTATTAGATATAGCTTGGTGGGATTGGAGCAATGAAAAAATCACTGCTCATCTAGATGCCATTACTCAGTGTGATTTAAGCGCTTTAATAAAGCTTAAATAATCCATAAGTAACACTCACCTACCATTCAAACATATACGCCATTTTGCTAATAGTTTTTAAGGGCACATTATGCGTATTGCGCTTGGCGTATAAGTGTTGCATAGATTTATCTTTAACCTCACCTACAATCACTTCTTTTACTTGGTAGCCAAGTGCATGGGCTGCTTGAGAGTACGCAATAAACTCCCATTTTTTTATATTGGTGTTATCAACAATGACAAGCGGAATATTTTGCGCTAACGCATTTATAAAGCGCGCTAAATTTAAGTTATGGTATTGCGGTAATTTAAATTTATCAAAGTGGTATTCACCTTGCTCATTAACGAAGTAATCATCGGTTGAACAAATCAAATACTGGCTTGAATCTACTCCACCTAGCTCATCTGCTAGGGTTTGGGCATAGTAAGACTTACCACTTCCTGGTAGCCCTCTTAAAATAAAAACTTGTTTCATAGCATCCATTTTTGGGTAATGGTAAACGTTTATACGAATACTTTAATAATGCCACAAAATCAGTAAATTTAAGAGTACCAAATAATAATAGTGGTAATTTAAAGCAAAAAACGCTGTAAAAGTAACCCACATGCATAAAAACTTTTAAAGAGTTGCTCACAATAGTTTTTTTATTTTATTTAACTAGGTAAGATACACGGTTCAAGTTCAACGCACTAAATTTAACCGCTGCGTTGAGTAGTTAATATTATACAGTTAGGCAACTTATATCATTGGAGTGAAGATGAGCCATTTAGCGATTTCAGAGCTATTAAAAGGCAATGTTGCGGTAGACAGCCAAGTAACAGTAAAAGGCTGGATCCGTACACGCCGCGATTCAAAAGCAGGAATATCATTTTTAGCCGTTCATGACGGTTCGTGTTTTGATCCTATACAAGCGGTAGTTCCTAATTCACTAAATAATTATGATGAAGTTACTAGCTTAACAGCCGGTTGTTCTGTGTCGGTTACTGGTGTGTTAGTACAATCTGCAGGTAAAGGACAGTCTTTTGAAATTCAAGCTAATTCTGTCACTGTGTTAGGTTGGGTAGAAAACCCTGATTCATACCCTATGTCGGCTAAACGCCACAGCATTGAGTATTTACGTGAGCACGCTCACCTTCGCCCTCGCACAAACATGATTGGCGCAGTAACACGTGTACGTAACTGTTTAGCACAAGCTATTCACCGTTTTTACCACGAGCAAGGTTTTTACTGGATCAGCACACCAATCATCACAGCAAGTGACTGTGAAGGTGCAGGTGAAATGTTCCGCGTTTCAACGCTAGATATGCAAAACTTGCCGCGCACTGATAAAGGCGATGTTGATTACAGCGAAGACTTTTTTGGTAAAGAAGCCTTTTTAACGGTATCTGGCCAATTAAATGGTGAAACATACGCATCGGCTATGTCAAAAATTTACACATTTGGTCCTACGTTCCGCGCAGAAAACTCAAACACATCTCGCCACTTGGCTGAGTTTTGGATGGTTGAGCCTGAAGTTGCATTTGCTGATTTAGAAGACATTGCAAAACTTGCTGAAAACATGCTTAAGTATGTATTTAAAGCGGTACTAGAAGAGCGCCGTGATGATATGGAGTTTTTTGCTCAGCGTATCGAAAAAACAGCGATTAGCCGTTTAGAAGAGTTTGTAGAAAAAGACTTCGCGCAAGTTGATTACACTGATGCCGTAGAAATACTTAAGTCATGTGGTAAAAAGTTTGAATACGCAGTTGAATGGGGTGTAGATTTACAATCAGAGCACGAGCGCTACTTAGCAGAAGAGCACTTTAAAGCACCGGTTGTTATTAAAAACTACCCGCGCGATATTAAAGCGTTTTACATGCGCCAAAACGAAGACGGTAAAACCGTTGCCGCTATGGACGTTGTAGCACCTGGCATTGGTGAAATTATTGGTGGTTCACAACGTGAAGAGCGCCTTGATGTGCTTGATGCGCGTTTAGATGAAATGGGCTTAAACAAAGAAGACTACAGCTGGTACCGCGATTTACGTAAATACGGTAGCGTGCCACACTCTGGCTTTGGTTTAGGTTTTGAACGCCTGGTTGCCTATGTAACAGGTATGGGCAACGTACGTGATGTAATTGCCTTCCCTCGTACTAAAGGTAGCGCGACCTACTAGTCAAGTTAATTGATTTAAAAGCCAGCTTTTTTGCTGGCTTTTTAATGCCTGTTTAAGATACTGTTTATAAATTAGAGATTTATAAATTTTGAGCTATAGTTTTATAACGAATTCGTTATCGGACTAATAGCATGATAAAAAACCTTATTTTAGCAGCTACCGTACTGCTTTCTTCATCAAACATAGCAACATCCGTTTCCAATATTGATCCACAACACAAACCGTTACTTATTGGTGGCTCCTCTTCGGTTACACACCTTTTGCATTTAATCAAACCTACCTTTGAAAAACAAACCAATACCGCCATGCAAATTCGCTCTATGGGAAGTACTAAAGGCATTAAAGCCATAGCGGAGAACATTATAGATATTGGCACGTCTTCGCGTTATTTAACCAACGCCGAACAAGAAAAATACCCTCACGTTCGCCAAATTATTATTGCGCAAGATGCGTTGGTCTTTTTCACTAACAAGAAAAATAATATCAACTCGCTAAGCATTGAGCAGCTTAGTAATATTTATGCGGGTAAATATAAAACATGGCAAGAAGTTAACCCAGATTATGTACCAGAGACACAAAGAGATAACAAAATTTTACTTTTTAGTAAGGCCTATAATCATGGCACATTTGATATTTTGTTAGAATTTTTAAACCTAACGTTTATGCGCGTACCAAATGCCAATACTATTAAATTAAAGCAAACCGGTAACCGCGGTTTATTTCCAAAAACTGAAGTACAAATGTACGACGAATTTAATCAAGCGCTTGGCATAGTACAACGTATGCCTAATGCTATTGCCTTTGACTCTTATGGCGCTGTATCTCAACTACAGGGGTCTAAAAAAATTAATAAAATAAATTTACTGGGCATCAATGGCGTTGACGTTTCCGATGAAACCATTAAAAACGGTGAATATACGTTTGTTCGCCCCCTTATTTTATTAGTAAATAGCCAATCTAGCCGCTCTGTAGAGCAAACCGATTTGTTGCTTAATTTATTAAAAAATAAACGTGTTTTAGATACTTTGTCAGCACATCATTACTCTATGGTTGAGGTGGAATAAAAAAGCCGCAGGAACCTAAGTTCACCGCGGCTTTACAACCAGAATGTGTTTAAAGCGCGTTTTCAAGCTGCGGTAATACATCAAATAAATCAGCAACTAGACCGTAATCTGCTACCTGAAATATTGGCGCGTCTGGGTCTTTGTTTATTGCAACAATGACTTTTGAATCTTTCATACCTGCTAAGTGCTGAATAGCACCACTAATACCGACTGCAATATATAAGTTAGGGGCAACAATTTTACCTGTTTGCCCCACTTGCATATCATTAGGTACAAAGCCTGCATCAACGGCTGCGCGTGATGCACCAATAGCTGCACCTAACTTATCGGCAATACCGTTTAATAACGCGAAATTTTCACCGTTTTGCATACCGCGACCACCAGAAATAACCACTTCTGCAGCTGTAAGCTCAGGACGTTCCGACTCAGTTTGCTCAACGCTTACAAAGTCACTTAGTTGTACATCATTCGCAGCTTCCAATGCACTAATATTGGCAGGTGATTGTTCGTTTTGTAAGTCAAAGCTGCTCGCACGTACGGTGATTACTTTTTTGTTATCTAGCGACTTAACCGTGGCAATGGCATTACCAGCGTAAATTGGACGTTTAAAAGTTTCGCTATCTACCACTTCAATTATTTCTGAGATTTGCGCCACATCCAAAAGAGCGGCCACGCGTGGCATAAAGTTTTTGCCGGTGGTCGTTGCACTGGCAACAATATGTGTATAGTCATCGGCTATGCTTAAAACAAGTTCAGCCATATTTTCAGCTAATTGATGCTCATAAAGGGTATTGTCAGAGGTCAATACATTAGTAACCCCTTCAATACAGGCCGCTTTCTCACTCATTGCGCCTAGGTTTGTCCCTGCTATAAGCACATCTATATCAAAACCTAATTTACTTGCCGCATTTATTGTTTTTGAGGTTTCTGGTTTTAGTGCACCGTTATCGTGCTCTGCAATTACAAGTGTTTTCATTTAAATCACCTTTGCCTCTGTTTTAAGTTTTTCAACTAGTTGGACAACATCTTCAACAATAATGCCCCCACTGCGCTTAGCCGGCTCTTCTACTTTTATTAATTCTACGCGCGGTGTTAAGTCAACACCTAACGAATCTGCTGCTATGACATCGAGAGGTTTGCGCTTCGCTTTCATGATATTAGGCAGCGATGCATAGCGCGGCTCGTTTAAGCGCAAATCGGTAGTTACAATAGCAGGCAGTTTCAGAGCAACCGTTTGTAAGCCACCATCTACTTCTCGGGTAACATTAACTGTATTACCGTTTATATCTACTTTAGAGGCAAATGTACCTTGGCTGCGCTTAGTTAAAGCCGCTAACATTTGGCCTGTTTGATTGTTGTCTGAATCAATAGATTGCTTGCCAAGGATAACCAACTCAGGAGCCTCTTGCTCCACTAATTTTGCTAATAATTTAGCGATGTGCAATGACTCTAGTTTTTCATCCGTTTCGATGTGAATGGCTTTATCTGCACCTAATGCAAGTGCAGTGCGTAGCTGCTCTTGTGCAGCTTTTGCACCAATTGTTACTGCGATAACCTCAGTGGCTGTACCCGCTTCTTTTAATCGAATCGCTTCTTCTATAGCAATTTCACAAAATGGGTTCATTGCCATTTTTACATTTGCTAAGTCAACGTCACTGTTATCAGCCTTTACGCGTGCTTTAACGTTGTAATCGATCACTCTTTTTATTGGAACGAGAACTTTCATAGGAACTCCATCTATATTTAAACCTACAAGCTAACGTTTACGTCAACCTATTTATTTTATGAATTCAGACTACTTCCTGTTGACGTAAACGTCAACCTAAAATAACCTTAAAGTATTCACAGCCTGTAACATTTAATGTGCAAGTATTAAAAAGGCTGCATTGCTTATCTAATTTAGCTAAGCCCGTCATTGATTAAGAGGTTATTATGGTCGAACGTGAAACCATGGAATTTGATGTAGTTATCGTAGGCGCGGGCCCAGCAGGTCTTGCCAGTGCCATTAAACTCGCGCAATTAGCTCAAGAAAAACAACAAGAGCTGAGTATTTGTGTAGTAGAAAAAGGCTCCGAAGTAGGCGCGCATATTCTTTCAGGGGCGGTATTTGAAACTAAAGCCTTAGACGAGCTTTTACCAAACTGGCAAGAACTTGATGCGCCTATTACAACGCAAGTCTCCCACGATGAAATTTATTGGTTTAATAACAGTGAGAAAGCCACCGCTCTCCCTCGCTTTGCGACCCCTAAAACATTTCATAATGAAGGCAATTACATTGTATCGATGGGGAATGTGTGCAGGTGGCTTGCAGAGCAAGCCGAAAACTTAGGCGTTGAGATATTCCCAGGCTTTAGTGCTCACTCTTTAATTATTGAGCAAGATATTGTCAAAGGGATTATCACAGGTGACATGGGTGTTGATAAAGATGGCAATGAAAAAGATGGCTATATGCCAGGTATGGAGCTTCGTGCGAAATACACGATATTTGCTGAGGGTTGTCGCGGCCATTTAGGGAAACAACTTATCAATGAGTTTGCGCTTGATAAAGAAGCTTCGCCACAACACTATGGCTTAGGCTTTAAAGAAATATGGCAAATTGATGCAAGCAAACACCAACAAGGCAAAGTCGTTCATGGTACGGGCTGGCCACTGTGTGGCGATACTAATGGCGGCTCATTTATGTACCATTGTGAAAACAATCAGGTGGTTGTAGGTTTAATTGTTGACTTAAATTACGCGAACCCTCACCTAAGTCCATTTGATGAGTTCCAACGAATGAAACACCACCCTGTGTTTAAACACACCCTTGAAGGGGGTGAACGTATTGCTTATGGTGCTCGCGCTATTGCCAAAGGCGGCCTTTATTCATTACCAAAAATGCATTTTGCAGGTGGACTATTAATAGGTTGCGATGCAGGTACACTCAATTTTGCCAAAATCAAGGGTAATCATACTGCAATGAAGTCGGGAATGGTGGCGGCAGAAGTTATTTTTAATGCACTCAACATGGGCCACGCCAATACAGATTTAGCTGAATACAAAAACGCGTTTGAAAATTCATGGGCTTATAAAGAGCTATACCAATCTCGCAATTTTGGCCCTGCGATGCATACATTGGGTAAATTTGTTGGAGGTGCGTACAACACCCTAGATCAAAACATATTCAAAGGTGCTCTGCCCTTTACCTTTAAAGATAACACGCCCGATTACGACACGCTTAAAGATGCAGCTAACAGCCCTAACATTAACTACCCTAAGCCAGATGGACAAATTAGCTTTGATAAACTCTCTAGCGTATTTTTATCAAACACTAACCATGAAGAATCGCAGCCGTGCCACTTAAAATTAAAAGATGACTCAATTCCTATCTCAGTTAACTTAGTTAAATTTGATGAACCCGCACAGCGTTATTGTCCGGCTGGTGTATATGAAGTGCAAAAAATAGAAGGCGAAAACCAATTTGTCATCAACGCACAAAACTGTGTGCATTGTAAAACCTGCGACATTAAAGATCCTAGCCAAAATATTACCTGGGTTACACCCGAAGGCGCTGGCGGCCCTAACTACCCAAATATGTAACTATTTTATGCATAAAGGCGTATAAAAAACGCCTCTTTTACATATAAATTATAAACCTATCCTAAATTGCAGGGGCTTCGGCCCCTTTTTTACGTTATGCTCTTAATTAAGTTTAACAAAGTGAGAGTTTAATATGCCGTCGTCAAATGTTGTATTTCGTTTTTTAGCAGAGCCAACCGATGTAAATTTTGGTGGAAAGGTCCACGGTGGTGTGGTCATGAAATGGATTGACCAAGCGGGCTATGCCTGTGCTGCCGGATGGAGTGGTCATTACTGTGTGACTGTTTCTGTAGCTGGGGTTAAATTTAGACGCCCTATCCTTGTAGGTCAAATTGTAGAGGTAGAAGCCAAAATAGCGCATACAGGCTCAACCAGCATGCAAATATTTATTCAAGTTCGCTGTGGCGATCCTAAAACACAAAACATGGTTGAAACTAACCACTGTGTTATTAGCTTTGTAGCTATGGACGAAACAGGTTACCCAGTAGAGGTTCCTGCATTTAAAGCAGTAACAGATGAAGATAAAAAATTAGAAAACTATGCAATTAAGATGAAGCAGATTGCGATAGAGACAGAAAACTTGCTTCATAAAGTATAAACGTACAATGTAAAACTCACAAAAACCGTGTAAAAGGTACAAGCTTTATTTAGAAAACAAAAATTCAAAAAAGTTCACTCTGCTTATAAAAAATACAAAAACAACCTATATTAGCCGTAAATGTCCTTTTTACGGCTATTTTGCAATCAATTATTGTTGTTGGCATGCTCGCTGCAAATATCTAATTGTCGTTTGATAAGTTGGTCAAACATATATTATTTTTTAAAGGAGCTATACAATGATTAAAACACTTTCTCTTTCTGCAATTGCTTTAGCAACACTGGGTTTTAACTCTGCAGCACACGCTGATATTACGGATTTTGATTCTCCTCGCATTTATACAGGTGTAGGCTATGGTCAATACTCATTTGAATTTGAAGACAGCGAAAATGACACTGAATTTGACGACGATGCACAAATGCTTAAAGGGTACATTGGTACACAGTTTAATGAACACTTTGGCCTTGAATTGGCTTATCAAAACTTTGATGAAGTAAGTGACATTGACAGTAAAGCGGAAGTTGATGGTGTATCATTAGCAGCCACTTTAGCGGCACCGCTTTCTGAAAGCTTTTCGGTATATGCTAAAGGTGGTTGGTTTGAATGGGATGCAGATGTAGAGCAAGAGCTTCCTGTTGGTAGCATTTCAGCCTCACAAGACGGCGGCGACGTATTTTACGGTGCAGGTATTCAATACGCGTTTTCTAGCAATGTTCAAATGCGTTTAGAATACGAACGTTACGAATTAGATGATGACATTGACCCAGAAATGGACGTAGCATCAGTGTCAATTCAATACATGTTTTAATAGTAATTAAATTAAAGTTAAGGGTGGGCCATGTGCTCACCTTTTTTAATTAACCCATGTTTACCCGCCACCTTAATCTTTGTTTTGGATGCATATAAACCATACGGTCTAAAATATTACTCACTAACTGTACTGCTATAACTCATAAATAGAGGTAGAATACTCCCCTATTTTTTAAATAAATAAGCATTATGAGCGAATATAGCATTTCGGCAGTTGGTCACATTCAGTCTCCCTATAAACAAAAGTTTGCAATACCTAGACAACCCCGTTTAGTACCTCAAGCAAAAGCCAAACTTATTTTTACCACTGAGTTTAACCGCGAAGAGTTTGTGCGTGGTATTGAAGAATTTAGCCACATTTGGTTATTGTTTAGATTTCATGAAACTGCTGATAAAGGCTACTCTGCGATGGTGCGCCCTCCACGATTAGGCGGAAATGAGCGTAAAGGGGTATTTGCAACCCGTGCTACGTTTAGACCCAACGCTATTGGTATGAGTGCTGTAAAACTTGAAGGTGTAGAGTATAAAAATGGCCAACTTAGTTTACTGCTTGCTGGTATAGATTTACTCGATGGCACGCCTATTGTGGATATAAAGCCTTATTTACCGTATTCAGATGCAATGCACGACGCCAGTGCAGGCTTTGCCGATACCCGCCCAGAAACACAAATGAGCGTTGAGTTTACACCCGAGGCAATTGACTTTATTGCGACACAAACACACTACCCTGAGCTTAAAGATTTTATTGCTAATGTACTAAAACAAGACCCACGCCCAGCTTATAAAAAACAAAAACAAGGCGAGCAAAGTTATGGCATGACACTGTATAATTATAATATACGCTGGCAAGTCAACGGCGAGCATAACTTAGTAACAAGTATAGAAAATACCTAAAAAGTGCAGTTAGCGCTTTAGTGTAAAAGCAAGCGCTGGTAAACTTAGCGCCCTATTAAAAAGAACATATTACTTAATTTCGGAAAAATCATGCGTACCAGTCAATATATACTCGCAACACTTAAAGAAACGCCATCAGATGCTGAAATTATTTCGCATCAATTAATGCTTAGAGCCGGTATGATCCGTCGCGTCGCTTCGGGTTTATATACTTGGTTGCCCTCTGGTTTACGCGTACTTCGTAAAGTAGAAAATATTGTTCGTGAAGAAATGGATAAAGCCGGTGCAATAGAGATGCTTATGCCGGTAATTCAACCTGCCGATTTATGGCAAGAGTCTGGCCGTTGGGAACAATTTGGCCCTGAGCTGGTACGATTTAATGACCGTCATAATCGTGAATTTGCGCTTGGTCCTACTCATGAAGAAGTGATCACCGATTTTGTTCGCAAAGAAATTAGCAGTTACAAACAACTGCCTGTTACTTTGTACCAAGTACAAACTAAAGTACGTGATGAAAGACGCCCTCGTTTTGGTGTAATGCGTGCGCGTGAATTTACGATGAAAGACGCCTATTCATTTCACTTAAGTGAAGCGTGTTTAGACGAAACCTATCAAGTTATGCATAAAGCATACTGCAATATTTTTGAACGTTTAGACTTAGAGTACCGCCCTGTGCTTGCTGATACAGGCTCTATTGGTGGTAGCTTGTCGCATGAGTTCCATGTACTTGCTGAATCGGGTGAAGATGCAATTGCCTTTAGTGATGCAAGCGATTATGCAGCTAACATTGAAAAAGCAGAAGCGCTAGCACCAACTCAAAGTCGTCCTGAGCCTTCTAAAGAGCTTAAAGCGTTTCCTACACCGAATGCTAAAACAATTAGCGAGCTTAAAAAGCACTACGGTGTTAAACCACACCGCGGCGTTAAAACATTAATTGTGTACGGAGCACCAGATGAAAATGGTCAACGTGGTTTAGTTGCTCTCGTACTGCGTGGCGATCATGAGTTAAACGAATTAAAAGCAGAAAAGCACCCACTGGTTGATTCACCGCTAGAAATGGCAACTGAGGCCGACATAGTTGCTGCCGTTGGCGCAAAGCCTGGGTCACTTGGCCCTGTGGGCTTAACAATGCCTATTATCGTTGATAGAACTGCTAACGTAATGGCTGATTTTGTAGCTGGTGCTAATAAAGATGACGAGCACTTTAGCGGAATTAACTGGGATCGCGATGTTAAAGAATATCAAGTTGCTGATATTCGTAACATTGTTGAAGGCGATCCAAGCCCGTGTGGACAAGGCTCTTTACAAATTAAACGCGGTATTGAAGTTGGCCATATTTTCCAACTGGGTACTAAGTACTCAGAAGCCATGAAAGCAGGCGTACTGAGCGAGTCGGGTAAAAACCAAGTAATGACGATGGGTTGTTACGGTATTGGTGTATCGCGCATTGTAGCAGCGGCTATTGAGCAAAATAATGATGATTACGGTATCATTTGGCCACAATCTATCGCCCCATTTGATTTAGCGATAGTGCCAATGAACATGCATAAGTCGCATCGTATTCCTGATATTGCTAATAATCTATATCAAGGTTTGAAAGATGCCGGCCTCGATGTTTTATTTGATGACCGTAAAGAGCGCCCAGGCGTTATGTTTAACGACATGGAATTAATGGGTGTACCTTATACTTTAGTTATTGGTGAGCGTAATCTTGATAAAAACAAGGTTGAGCTTAAAAATCGCCGCACCGGTGAAAAGTTAATGGTTGATTTAGACACCGCAATTGAGACTATCAAAGCGGCTGTTAAAGGTTAATAACATCTACGCTTAAGCACACTACGAGGCCGCATTTAAACATGCGGCCTTTTTTTTATATGCCTTTAATCGTAATGTATATAAGAGCCGCTCGGCTAATCGCCTCTTCTAACACAATAAACTTTTAATTGCTTGGCATAAGATAATTGTCATGGAGGCTTCGCTAAAGTGTCTCATAAGTGTCATTAGATTTATCTACAGTGTTTAATTATTACACTATGGATGACGGGCATGACAAACAATCAACAGCGCAAAAAGCAGCATTATCCAGCCGTTTGGATATCGGATGTACACTTAGGCTATAAAGACTGTAGAGCCGACTATTTATTAGATTTTTTAAACGCAATTGAGTGCGATACGCTTTATTTAGTGGGTGATATTGTTGATTTATGGTCGATGAAACGGCACTTTTATTGGCACCCATCCCATTACCAAGTGCTTAGTTGCATTCAACAAAAAGCCCTTGACGGCACCCGTGTAATATATATACCTGGCAATCACGACGAGACCTTTCGCCACTACATAAATCAAACTTTATTTGGTGTAGAAGTCCACCAGCAGTTTATTCACACAACTAAAGCCAATAAGCGCTTTTTGCTGCTACACGGTGATGATTTTGACTCGGCAACCCGCTACAACAAGCTAATTAGTATTGCAGGCGATGCAGGTTACGACTTGCTACTGTTTTTAAATCGTTGGACTAACCGCGTTCGTAAAGTGTTTGGCGGTAACTACTATTCGCTTGCTGCGTGGATAAAAGCACGCGTACATAAAGCCCGTGAAGCCATTTCTGCTTTTGAAGATGCCGCTATTCATGAGGCAAAAAAACAAAAGGTCGATGGCATTATTTGCGGACACATCCACCACCCTAAAATTAAAGTGGTAGATGGCATAGTGTACTGTAATGATGGTGATTGGGTTGAAAGCTGTACCGCATTAGTTGAGCAACCAAACGGAAAAATAGCGCTGTTGCATTGGTCTGATACGCAAAAAGTACTTGATACAGCCGATGTAACCAGCATAGTTAAACCTATTCAAACTGATACCAAACCAAATAAGTCAGCAGCGTAACTGCTGACTTAGCCAATTTAGTTTAACCAGGTTAATAGCCTATTTTTAAGCGTTTTAGGCTTTATTGGCTTGGTAATATAATCATTCATGCCAGCGGTGATACAGCGTTCTCTATCGCCTTCCATAGCACTTGCGGTCATAGCAATAATTGGGATACTAATATACTCAACCCCCGCTTTAGCATTTCTTATCTCACTGGTGGTATCGTAGCCATCTAGGTTAGGCATTTGGCAGTCCATTAAAATTAAGTCAAACGGTTGCTCTTGATTAAATTTAAGTGCAGAGAGCGCTTCTATGCCATCATTGGCACAGGTAATTTTTATACCAGTGCGTTTTAAAATGGCTTTAGCTACCTCAATATTGATCATGTTGTCATCAACCAATAATACATGATACCGCGATAACTCCGGCTCTGGCTCCAAGTCATTTGGTTGTTTGGGTGCGGTTAAAACAAACTCACTATTAGCGCCAAAAATACTGCCAAGCTTATAAGTAAATTGATCTTGCGTAAGCGGTTTGTGCAAAATGTGGCTATGCTCAGGAAACACTTTTTTAGATTGTTTATTAACCACCATGTCTCGCAATATAAGCACGTATTTTTTATCTGCCTTTTCGCAATAGCTTATTAGCGCATTAACTTGCGGGTGCTCGTCATCAATAATCAGTAAATCGGCGTCAAACTCACTGTGCTCGCTAAAATAGTCGAGTCGTGTAATGCGGCTTGGCAGAATTTTACAGGTTTGGGTTAGTAAACCACACACATTTTTAAATACGTTATCACGTGCAATAAGTGCTGCCACGCTTACCTCTTTTGCAAGCTCAATACCCGTATTAAGTTTTTTCTGTTGCGCCACATGTAATTCTACCGTTGCAACAAATGTGCTGCCTACTCCTTTCTCACTGTTCACAGTGATATTGCCACCCATTAACTGTGCCAGCTTTTTACAAATAGATAACCCTAACCCCGTACCACCAAAATGGCGCGTCGTGCTTGAATCCTCTTGAGTAAACACATCAAAGAGTTTATCTATGTTTTCAGGAGCAATACCAATACCAGTGTCTTTAATTATAAAGCTCATTAAAATTTTACTGTCGGTAATGTATTTAGAGTTTAGGGTTAAACTTACTTCGCCTTTATGCGTAAACTTAAACGCATTATTGATTAAATTAATTAAAATTTGCTTAAGTCGGTGGCTATCTCCGATAACCATTCTATCAATAACATTTTGGGTATTTAAAAACACCTCTAACCCTTTACGCTGACCTTGAAGTGCAATCGAATTAATCATATCGCTGCAAACCGAGATTACGTCAAACGAGTGATTATCAATATCTAACTTACCCGCTTCAATTTTAGAAAAGTCTAAAATATCGTTAATTAAATTCATTAACGAGTGAGCGCTGTTATTAGCCAATTTTAAATAATGCTGTTGTTGCTCAGAGAGGCTGTCTTCTTTTAGCATTTCAAGCATGCCTAAAACGCCGTTCATAGGGGTACGTATTTCGTGGGAAATATTAGCGACAAAGTCACTTTTTGCTTGGCTTGCAGCTAGTGCCTGATCAATTGCTCGCTCTAGCTCTACAGTACGCTGAGTTACCTTAAGTTCTAACGTGCTATTGAGCCCCTGTAACTGTGATTGAATGTACTTTAACGAGCTAATATTACGTAAAATAGCAGCAACTTGATAACGATTGCTAAATACATCAAATACACTGGTAAGCGTAATTGAATAATATTCTTTTTTGCCATCATCAGTATACACCGCTTCAAATGGCATTTTAGAACCCTGCTCAATGGTTTCTCTAATACAGTCTTTGTCTTCATCTGCAAGGATAAATAAGTCATTAAAGCGGATGTTGTCATTACCGAGCCTAGTTGCAAATACCTTTTTAGCGGTTTGGTTACAATGAATAATAGTTTCATCATTGTCTATGGTAAAAATGGCATCGAGTGAATTTTCAATTACTTTATTATTTTGCTCTGTCAAAGAGTTTATCAGCAGCTTGCGGTTAATATAACGCTGGTACAATAACGTAATAATTATAAATATGGTAAAAAATGAAGCAATTATAGCAATAAAGCTTTCTCGCCTTTTTGCAACGCGTTCAAGTAACGTTTTTGAATCAATAGAAACCGCAAGCTCTAAAGGCAGCATGGCAACATCGCCTTCAAAACTTACTCGTTTATTTAAAAAATACTGCTTTGGTATATCACCTATTAACAAGGTTTCGTGTAAATTCATGTTTTGTGAAGGGCTAAATTCATCACCCCACGTTTTGCCTTGGTTAAATTCAAAACCAAAACGTAAATCAGGGTTTGGATGGTATAAAAACTCGCTTTCATTGTTAAGCAGGTAAATATTAACCCCAGGAGGGAGTTCAAAAGTTAAACTTTCAAACAATTTATCGGCAGAATAATTTGTCACCAAAATAGCAAATACTTGCTTTAAGTTATCAAAAACAGGTTTAGCTACACGGTATGTGCTTACAAAGGGCTTTTGTATTTCACCGTTTTCACGATTGTAATTAATTGGCGATATATACACGCTTTTTTCATCAAGCATACTGGCTTTAAGTACATAATCTCGCCCCCCTTTTTTTTGTAATTGCGCGCCCTCAAGTCTATTTATATCTCCTAGCATGCGATCAACACGTACTATTTCTTGGCCGTTTTCTGCCAGCATAATGTATCGTGCTTGCAAAATAGAATCGTCTGTACGCATAAACCCGCTAAAAATATCCGCAAGGCGGTCTTGCCATACAGCAATGGGGGTCTGTAAAAGTGGGTCAATTAATTGATTGTCGGTTGCTCTAGAAATACCTTGAATGGGTGGAGTCGCGTTTAAAAAGCGAATAGCGGTAATACTGTCGTTTAAATGATTTTTTAAAGACGCCGCTTTTGTTTCAAGCTCACGACTAAGCTCATTGTGCGCATCGCTGTATATTTCCGCACGCACTTTTTTTTCAAACACATACGCTGAAGGCAATGCAATAACTAAAAAAACAATAATAGCAACAAGTAATAATTTATTACCTCTTGCTGCTGTTATAAATACATTCCTTTTTAGCATTGAACCCTTACTCCTCACTATTTTCTAGCTTAGATTATAGAGGATTATTTAATAAAAAATAGAAGTAAAAATAATTAGTTATTTAAAAATACGTAATTAAAATTCGAACAAATACTCTAAATTAATCACTTAGTATTACTATTAAGTTGCAGCATTAATTTAAGATGAATTAAAGACAAAAAAACACACAAATAAGAGCCCTTTAATAATAAACGCGCTAAAAATTACATTTATAAAAATACACAAACGGGCAAGATAAAAACCCTGCCCGCTTCCAAAAATATTTAATTACCTAAACAATACATCTTCGCGGTTAAACCACTTAACACAAAAGGCAAGTAATGCCCCGGCAATTAATGCCGTTGCTAAAAAGATTAAGCCTACTAAGGTGTAATCAACTGTGCCTTTTACTATTTCTTTTATAGCCAGTGCTACGTTAGTGACAGGTATAAATGCTGTTTTGGCTGTAAGTTCCATATTCGGCATGATAGAAACAATAATAGGAAAAAACACCCCCATGCTTAAAGGAGCCATATAATTTTGTGCTTCTTTAAAGGTGCGTGCATATATTGATATAGCCAAAGCAAGGGCTGAAAATATTGCTGCAATGGGTAATAACAGAACAAAAATCATCAATAAGTCACTTACCGCAAGTGAACTAAACGCTGTTTTAATTACTTCAAGGTCTGCAAATGCAAGGGCTACGGCTATCCACCCGCCCATACTCAACACTGTTATTGTGGTAGATGCAATTGAGGTGGTTAATAAAGTGATAAATTTGCCCAATACCAACTCTGTACGCGTTATGGGTGTAAGCAGTAAAGTCTCTAATGTGCCGCGCTCTTTTTCACCTGCACCTAAATCAATTGCTGGGTACGTTGCCCCCATCAAAACTAAAGGTATAAGTAAATAAGGTAAAAATCCGCCGAGCTTTTCACCTAGGTTTTCTCGTTTGTCTGCGGTGTCAACTTTCACAACTTCAATAGGAGTAAGTAAAGCTGTGTGGGCCTTTTTATCAATACCAAAGCTTTCTAATTTTTCGCTTTGCAGCACATCGCTGTATTCTTTAGCCAGCTCTTTTACACGCTGGAATAAAAAGTTTATAGACTTAGCATCATTGAATACTACTTGCCATTTACTTTGTTCAAATTGATCTAAAGATTGCTTAGCGTTGGCTGGTAAATAAATACCCATATCAATCTCACCATCAATAACACCCGCTTTTAGCTCTTCAATGTTGTTAAAGGTTCTAGACCCTTTATAAAGCTCAAAGCTTTTATGGTAAAACACGTTTTCGGTAAATTCTGGGGCGTATTCGCCATTAATAATCGCGTAGGTATGTACTTCTTGTTCAGCGTCTAATGCAGCTTGAGAGCTAATGAAAGCCATAACAGCAAACAAGAGTGGAAATACGGCAACAGGCAGTGCCACTACAAATAACAGGGTTTTTTTGTCGCGTAGGAGTTCTTTTAATTCCTTTTTAAACACTTCAAACATCATGCTTCTCCGTTAATATATTCATAAACGCTTGGTTTAGCTCTTCACTGTTGCCTTTTTGTTTAAATTCAGCAAGCGTGCCATCAAAGCAGCTAATTCCTTCATTAATTACCGCTACGCGGTCACATAAAAGTGCGACTTCATCTAAATGGTGCGTTGAAAAAATAACAGGCGTGCCTTGCACCTTTAACCCTTTAATAAAGTTAATCACTGTTTGTGTTGTCATGATGTCGAGGCCTGTTGTTGGCTCATCGAGTACCACTACCTCTGGGTGGTGTACCACAGCGCGAGCAATATTGGCTTTTTGCTTCATGCCGGTAGATAAGTTTTCTGCACGTTTATCAATAAATTTATGCATGTCGAGCAAAGTAAAAAGCTCTTCACAACGCGCCGCTATTTGCTCTTTGTTCATGCGATGAAGTTTTGCAAAGTATTCAATATTTTCTTTAACAGTCAGACGTCCATATAAGCCCGTCGAGCCTGATAAAAAACCTATTGATTTACGCCCTACTAACGGCTTTTTAATTATGTCATTGCCGGCAACAGTGATTGCACCTTCATCAGGCTTAAGTGCAGTTGAGAGCATGCGTAAGGTAGTGGTCTTTCCTGCGCCATTAGGGCCAAGTAAGCCTAATACTTCGCCTTTTGCGCATTGAAAGCTGACACCTCTCACTGAATGAAAAAAATCTTTATCTTCACGGGGGTCTATATCATCAACTTTATTTTTCTTATGATCCTTGGTTAACTTAAACTTTTTTTTAAGCCCTGCGACTTCTATCATTTTCGTATCCTTCGTTTAGCTCTAAAGTAGTCGGTATTATCATAGAACGATTCATTTACATTTGCGTCATGCCATCCTGGTACACCTAATAATGGCAATGGAGAAAGCTGTTTATTATCGGCTAAGCAATGCTCTATTTTTATCTTCTCATAAAGTAATTGGTCTAGGTACTGATATTGAGTAACTAAATCTTTACAAAATATTTCATCAGGTACACATACAAATAGTGCTTTACCCGTGAGTCCTATATATGGCTTTGTCATCATTTCATAATTAGCATGTCCAAACATAAATGGTTTTATTGTTTTGCTCCACTCATCTCGGTGCGTAACAAATGCAGTTTTCCATTGGTGCTCTGTTAAAAGTGCTTGCCACTTAGACTCACTAATGGCAAGCACCACACCACATTCGTCAAACAAGGTAAGAGCATTGCGATGCTTAGTACGCTGTTTTAAACCGTGTTGCGCTATTTCTTCTACGTGTCGCTGATTTATAAGTGCCTTTGTTTTTGGAAACAAGCACCAAATAAACCCACCAAACAAATCGTGCCAATTTTTAGTTCGGGTTGGGACTATGCCGGTTTCAAAAATAACTTGTTCATAATAGCGCTCACCAAAATCTATGGTTGCATCGTCTTCAAACCTTATTGGGAGGTTATTTGCATTAATGGCTTTTAAATATGGGGCAAACCAATCAGGGCATGGCCAATCAGTTTGTTTATCAATATTAAACAGTGTTCGTAAGTGCTCAAACGCACCGCTTTTTAAACTACTAACTTGCCATTGCTCGGGCGGAGTAAAGCGCTTCATTTATACCTTTAACAATTTATCCTGTTAATTTGCGGGCAGTTTACCGCAAAAACTGGTTCTAATTAATAGAAGTTAATATACTAATCTCATCTTAGAACAAGAATAGAGCTACTATGAAACGATATTTCTCTCTCACACTAATTGCTGGCGCTGTTGTAGCTGGCTGTGCAACAACAAGTATTACACCTACCGATGTAACAAATGGTTACAACAGTATTAAAGAAGATGAACTTGCGGCCCATATTAAGGTACTTGCATCTGACAAATTTGGCGGCAGAGCCCCATCATCTGAAGGCGAAAAACTAACTTTAGATTACTTAACAACACAATTTAAAGCATTAGGGTATGAACCCGGTAATGGCGATAGCTTTTTGCAAGAAGTACCGCTTGTTTCGTTAGAAGCAGATTCAGACATGGTATTAAGTATTGGTGGTAAAGACTATCAATATAAAAAAGATATGGTTATGGGCAGTAGCCGTATCAGTGAACAAGAAGGCATAGAAAATTCAGAGCTTGTATTTGTTGGTTACGGTGTAAACGCCCCCGAATATAACTGGAACGATTACGAAGGCCTAGACGTAAAAGGCAAAACTGTTGTTATGCTTGTTAACGACCCAGGTTTTGCTACTAAAGATCCTGCGCTATTTACGGGTGATGCAATGACCTATTACGGACGTTGGACCTATAAGTACGAAGAAGCGAGTCGTCAAGGCGCCGCAGGTGCAATTATCATTCATGAAACAGCACCTGCATCTTACCCATGGTCGGTAGTTGAAAACTCGTGGAGTGGAGAGCAGTTTGGCTTTCAAAAAGAAAACAACAATATGGACCGCGTTGCCGTTGAAGGTTGGGTAACTAGTGATGTAGCAAAAGAGCTATTTACTAAGGCTGGCCTTGATTTTGAGACTGCTAAGGCCAATGCTGCTAAAGGTGCTTATAACGTTGATATGGGCGATTTAACTGCAACGGTTAATGTAAAAAACACAATTAAAAAGTCAGTATCGTATAATTTTATCGCCACGCTACCGGGTAGCGAGAAAGCAGATGAGCATGTTATTTATTCAGCGCATTGGGATCACTTAGGAACAGATACAACCCGTAAAGGCGATCAAATTTATAATGGTGCACACGATAACGCCACAGGTACCGCAGGGCTAATTGAAGTAGCAGAGGCATTTACTAAGTTGCCAAAGCACCCTACTCGCTCAATGACTTTTTTAGCTGTTACGGCTGAAGAGCAAGGCTTACTTGGCTCTAAATACTACGCTGCAAACCCAGTTATTGCGGCTGATAAAACTGTCGCCAATATAAACATGGATAGCCTAAACTTATTAGGTAAAGTAAAAGACATGAACGTCGTTGGTTTAGGTAAATCGCAAATGGACGACCTGCTAGCAAAAGCCGCAAAAGAGCAAGGTAGAACCATAGCTGGCGACCCTAAACCATCATCAGGTGGTTATTACCGCTCTGATCACTTTGCATTTGCAAACATGGGTATTCCGGCTATGTATGCAGGCGGCGGTACAATTGCCGCTGATGAAGATACAGCCAATTACCGAAAGCGTATGAGTTTAGTTCTACGTGGATGTTACCATCAGCCATGTGATAGATACCGCGACGAGTGGGATTTATCTGGTGCGGTGCAAGACTTACAGCTGTTTTATAAAGTAGGCTTTGATATATCAGAGCAAGCACAATGGCCGTTATGGTACGAAAACTCAGAATTTCAACGTAAATAGCAAATAGCCCGTAATCGATAAACTCAAACTGAGCCATCGATTTAAATAGATGCAAATGATATTGATTATCATTTGCAAAAATTATACAGTGTGTCCTAGATAAAATAAAACTGGGGCACACTTATGATTTTACTCTCTCAAATAGGATTTATTACGCCAGCTTCCAAACGGTTTGTTAGCCAAAATAAACGCTTACTCCTACCACTTTTTTTATTGGTATGTTTAGCTGTACCTAGCCTTCGCGAAATAACCATTACTGCACTCAGTGATGCGTTTTTTCAAGTTAGTGTATTTGTAGCAGCTACGTTACTTATTTACTACTACGCAATAGAACATATCCCTCAGTTAGAAATGAGCTACTTAAGCGCTAAATCTAAACCACTTGAGGTATTGTTTGCATCCGTCCTTGGCGCTTTACCTGGCTGTGGTGGTGCTATTATTGTGGTGACTCAATATACTAAAGGCCAAGCAAGTTTCGGGGCCATTGTTGCAGTACTTACCGCTACAATGGGTGATGCTGCTTTTTTACTGCTTGCTACGCGCCCTACTGAAGGTTTAACAATAATGGCTATAGGTTTAGTGGTAGGCACACTATGTGGGTTAATAGTCAATGCAATTCATACACCTGATTTTTTACGCCCAAGCGCACAAGAGCAAAAACACCAAGTAAAAGTTTTGCCTACAAAAATAATAAAAGTAAGCAAACCTGTGTGGATGTTTGCCATTATTCCAAGTTTAATCATTGCGCTTTTAATTGCATTTAATGTTGATTTTAGCCAATTTGGTCAGTATACCAGCACCGGAATTAGCTTATTTGGTGCAGCAATGGCCCTGTTTACGGTTGTTATTTGGGCCTACTCTTCTAAAGGTGAAACCTATAAAGAGATCACCTCAGAGGAGGATGAATGTAATCCGCCTTCAAAGCTTATAAAAGTACTTCAAGATACGCATTTTGTTACTGCATGGGTGGTTGCTTCGTTCATGCTGTTTGAAATATTAGTCAGTGTAGTAGGCCTTGATTTAAAAACGTGGTTTATGCACTACGCCTATTTAGCACCGTTGATTGCAGTCATCATTGGTTTTTTACCAGGTTGTGGACCACAAATAATTGTTACCACACTTTATATACAAGGCATTATTCCTTTTAGTGCATTAGCTGCTAATGCAATTTCAAACGATGGCGATGCACTATTTCCGGCAATTGCAATGGCACCAAAAGCGGCTGTAATTGCTACCTTGTATACCTCTATACCTGCTTTAGTTGTTGGTTACGGGCTCTACTTTTTAAGTTAACAGTTTTAAAAATCATAAGTACAAAAAAGCTCAGCAATTGCTGAGCTTTTTTAATACTCGCGTGTTATTTATACCGAAGCAGGTTCAGCCGATAACTCTTTAGGATTTGGACCAAAATCATTCTCACCTTCATGTGAGTCTTGCGCAAGGAACACAATTAAAACAATCCAACCAATAATTGGCACTAACCAAAGTAGCTGCCACCAGCCAGAACGGCCAGTATCGTGTAAACGGCGTGCGCCAGCGCTCAAACCTGGTATTAATAGCGCTAAACTATAAATAGAGCCAATAAACATAGTACCTAGTGCGCTATCAATCACATTGCAGATGATTGAAAAGATAGTATTAAACAATACAAACATCCAGTAAGCTTTGCGACGATTACGTCCTGAAAAATCTGCGTAGCTACGCAGTGCGTTCATATAATGTTCCATAAAAATTCCTTAGTGTTAGTTTTATATTCCCTAGCGGGTTTTAGCTGTTACTTTTTAGTAACAATTGTATCTTAATTAAAAACACAGCGTTTTAAAACAAAAAACCAGCAAATTGCTGGTTTTTTACGAGGCTAATTTTAGCTCATTGCCATCATCATTACAGATGGGTTTTCTAAATACGACTTCCACAAATTATTGAAGCGCGCAATTGTACCGCCATCAATAACACGGTGATCGCCCGACCAACTTACTTGCATAATCGCTCTGCTTACAACTTCGCCGCTTTCATCAAAACGCGGTAAGTGTTGTAACTTTCCTAGGGCAACAATTGCAACCTCGGGCTTGTTAATGATTGGGGTCGCAATAGTGCCACCAATTGCACCAATATTTGAAATGCTAATGGTGCCCCCTTTTAGGTCATCGGGAGATACGCGCCCTTCGCGTGCAGCATCAGTTAAGCGAGTTAGGCTGTTTGCAACGTCAACAATACTCTTAGATTGGCACGATTTAATGTTAGGGACTAATAAACCCACCTTGGAGTCCACCGCTACCCCAATATTGTGTTCGTCATAGTAGGTAAGCTCAGTGCAGTCATCATTTACTTTAGAATTAAGCAATGGGTACTCTTTCATCGCAAGCGATAACGCTTTGATAAAAAATGGCATCATAGTGAGCTTTATGCCTTGCGCTTTATACTGCTCTTTTAAGCTGGCTCGCAGGGCAATTAATTGCGTCAAGTCTATCTCGTCACTAAAAGTAAAATGCGGGATTGTAGAGACCGAGGCCATCATTTGCTTTGCCATAGCCGCTTTAATGCCTTTAATTGGCTCTGTACGCATACCCCCGCTTTGTGTTTTTGGTTCTGTGCTTTGTGTCACACTATTTTTAGAACTAGCGCCGCTAAGTGCTGATGTATCTATTGTGTTAGGGACCTCACCTTTAATAAATTCTTCTATGTCTTGTTTATAAATACGGCCATTTTTTCCGCTGCCCGGCACGCATGTTAAATCAACATCTAACTCGCGTGCTTTTCGCCTTACAGCAGGTGAGGCAACCGCTTTTTTATTAACAATTTTATTTGCTGCTGTTTGTGGCTTTGCCACAGCTTTATCTGCCGCTTTGCTTTGAGCTTTTACAACGGCTTCGTTTACATCAACATTTGGTTTTGCTGAACTGCCAGCTATGCTCATTTGAAATAGCGGGCTGTGTACTTGAGCAATTTCACCTTTTTGATAGTAAAGCTTTTTCACTGTACCTGTATATTTAGCAGGAATTTGTACCAGCGCTTTATCGGTCATAACATCACACACAGCCTGATCTTCTTGTATTTCATCGCCTTCAGCTACCAGCCAATCGACAATTTCACACTCAACAATGCCTTCACCAATATCCGGTAGGATAAAATCTTCTAATTGTGCTGAGGATGAGGTATCACTTTGTGTATTTTTTACTTCATCTGTGGGAGTTTCCTCGCTTTGGCTTTCGCCAGCTACATCCATAGCAAACAAGGGGGCATGAACCTGCGCTATTTCCCCTTTTTGATAATACAGTTTAGTGATTACGCCATCGTGCACAGCCGGTATTTGTACGAGTGCTTTGTCTGTCATTACATCACAAATGGGTTGATCTTCTTTTACTGTGTCACCCTCTTGTATTAGCCACTCAACCACTTCGCACTCAACAATGCCTTCACCAATATCGGGTAATATAAAATCTTTAGCCATGGTATCCCCTAAAAATCCATTGATTGTTTAATTGCGGCCATTACTTTTAGCGCATCAGGTACATATTCTTTTTCAAGCGCAAGTGGATAAGGTGTATCTAAACCACAAACCCGCATAATGGGTGACTCTAGGTGTAAAAAGCATTCTTGCTGAATAGTCGCCGCAATTTCGGCGCCAAAACCATTGGTAATAGGCGCTTCGTGGCTTATCACTAAACGCCCTGTTTTAGTGACCGACTTCGCAATTGTCTCAACATCCCACGGTAATATGCTTCTAAGGTCAATCACCTCACAACTAATACCTTGTTCATTGGCTTGTTTTGCTGCGTTTTCAACAATTTCCATTTGCGCACCCCACGCAAGCACGGTGATATCTGTGCCTTCTTGTACTACTTCGGCTTTACCAAGCTCAATGCTGTAATCATCCTCTGGTACTTCGCCGGTAGAAGCGCGGTATAAGCGTTTAGGCTCGAAGAAAATAACGGGGTTATCGTCTTTAATGCAAGCGCGTAGTAACCCTTTTGCTTGGTAAGGGTTACGCGGTACCACTATTTTTAGCCCTGGCGTATGGGCAAAGTAGGCCTCTGGTGATTGTGAGTGATATAAGCCCCCCGCTATACCGCCACCATACGGTGTGCGAATCGTTAAATTGCCCACATTAAATTCATTACCACTACGGTATCTAAATTTGGCAGACTCATTCACTATTTGGTCAAATGCCGGGAAAATATAATCAGCAAATTGTATTTCAGCAAGTGCAGGCGCTCCAAACGCGGCTAAGCCATTGGCAAAACCTAAAATACCTTGCTCTGTAAGCGGGGTGTTAAATACGCGGTGTTTACCGTACTTTTCTTGCAAACCTGAGGTCGCTCTAAAAACCCCCCCAAAATAGCCAACATCTTCACCAAAAATACACGCCTGAGGGTGCTCATTCATAGTGATATCAAGTGCAGAGTTAATTGCGTGTAGCATGTTCATTTTAGCCATTACTTAATTCTCCCTGCAGTGACTGGGTACGCGTCTGGGTGTTGCTTTATATGTGCTTTTAAATCATTATATTGGCGAGTAAGCGAAGGAATTGGCGTATCGTAAACATCTGATATAAGCTCTTCAAGTGCTGGCTTTTGCACTTTTTCAGCACGTTTTAGGGCGGCTAAAATATCTTCTCGAATAACCTCTTTGGCCTTAGCATCGTCCTCTTCATTTAACCAATCTTGTTTAATTAACCATTTTTTAAATTTATCTATTGGGCAAACTTTATGTGTGGCTTCTTCATCTTTTGAGCGGTAACCACTTGGATCATCTGAGGTAGAATGAGCACCCAATCTATACGCTATTGACTCAATTAATACCGGCTCACCTTGCGTTGCTGCAATGTCGCGAGCCTTTTGTGTTGCTGCAAACACAGCTAATGCATCTGAGCCGTCAACACGTATGGTTTTAATACCATAGCCCACGCCTCGAGAGGCTATGCCATCACCTTTAAATTGCTCATCAGCAGGCGTTGAAATAGCATAACCATTATTTCGTGCAAAAAATATCACAGGGGCTTTGTGCACCGCAGCCATATTTAACCCCGCATGAAAGTCACCTTCAGAGGCAGCGCCTTCACCAAAGTAACATATCGTTACATTATCTATGGTGCTTGCAAGCTCGCCGGTTTTTGCGTCAATGTGTTTTACTTTTTGACCATAGGCATACCCTGTCGCTTGAGGGATTTGCGTACCGAGAGGCGATGATATGGTCATATAATTTAATTCTTTTGAACCATAATGAATCGGCATTTGGCGCCCTTTTCCTAAATCTAATTCATTAGAAAACATCTGATTCATAAATTGATCAAGCGTAAACCCGCGGTAATGCAAAGCTGCTTGTTCGCGGTATTGCGCCATAATCATGTCGTTTTGGTCAAGTGCAGCAGCAGACGCTGTAACAGCAGCCTCTTCGCCTAAACACTGCATGTAAAAACTCACGCGGCCTTGGCGCTGCGCGCCTTGCATACGCTCATCAAGTAAGCGAATAAAACGCATTGTTTCATAAAGTTTAAGTGCTGTGTGTTTAGAAATAGTCGGTGCGGTAGCACTAGGATGAATGTCGCCGTCCTCAGTTAAAATACTAAGGGTTGGAATAGTTAGCGCATGACCGTCTATAAACTCGAGGTCGTGGTTAATATTCAGCGATACGTTATTTGGGTTACTCATAACCTACCTTCTCTTGTTGTCTGTGATACAGCACCCCTTTTAAGTTTTTGTTATGGGTGAGGCTTGCGAATAAACTTTGCAGCATCTGCGCTGTATTTAATTAAAGCTGCCACCACCTTACGTTAACGTAAGCTGTTATTCAACACGTGTAAGACGAAACAAAAGTAAAATACGATTTAAAAGCTGGAAAGTTAACTGTACGCATTTATTAAACCAATAAAAACATACAGTTAAACATATAAGAAAAGTGGTCTGATGAGTTTTATTAGACGAAATTACTATCTACTTGCATAGGAGTAACGGTAAGCAATGCCCTTTGCCCGAGCGCAACGTTTGCATTTGGAAAGATAATCGCTTCCCCTTCAACATCGGCATAATAAGGAGTATCGCCGTCTGTTGCTAGCAACTCACCTTTAGCAAACCCAGTGAAATTTTCTGCATCGTCTGAAAAAGGAAAGCTAAAATCTTCCTGGGTTCTATTAATGGTACGATGCACAGCAAACAACTCAAAGTCACTTGCATTAAAATGCGGGTATTGCACCTCTTTTTGACTAATTAATGCAGTTAGTGTTTGCTTGGTTTTTGCAAAGCGAGCCATGTCGTTTTCACCAAACGGTTTAACTTGACCTAATTCAACCGTAAATGAATCTGCGCCGTGCACATACGAAGAATAATAACTAAATGTGGTTGCAGGCGATTTCATCATCAATACGGTATTAACGCCGCAGCTAAGTAAAAATTGTAACTGCGATTTTTTCCATGGTTTACCATGAAGATATGGATACACAGCAAATTTCTCATTTTTTGAGCCACGAATAGCAGTATGCAAATCATAGTGGTATCGTGCACTGCCTTGCTGACCACGTGAAAAGAAGTCAGTTACATATTGTTCTAGTTTTGCCGCACGTTTGCGCTCGTCATTCATTGGCACACCTTCAACAGTGTGGTGCCCGTTAAACAAACGATTTAAGTTTTCTTCTACAAAACGCAGGCCAATATTTATTGATTTTGGATTACCAAAAATAAAGAGCACACGCTGATTTAATTCAAGCTCACCTTTTATTATTGTTTTTATTAAATCGTCACATATTTCTATGGGTGCGGTTTCGTTACCATGTACCGCACTTGACAGTACTATATCTTTTGTCGTTGTAACCTTTGGTTGAAACTCAATAACACCTGTATCGTGAACAGTAACGCCTGTGCCATTCTCTAACGTAAATTCACTTGGCTCTATATGCCATTCATTATTACGACTAAGCGTTAAAAAATCACCGGTATTTTTTAAATCATTTAAATAATCTGGTTTGGCTAACATGATAAGCCCTTTTCTAATGTGAGAGATACAAACAAAAACGGCTGAATAAATCAGCCGTTTTAAACTAGTTTTACTTGTTTTAGCTGATCACAGAATCAACTAATTGTTTAGCTTCTTTTTCCAGTAGCGCCAAGTGTTCTTCACCTTTGAACGACTCAAGGTATATTTTATAAATATCCTCAGTTCCTGAAGGGCGTGCTGCGAACCAGCCATTTTCAGTCACTACTTTTAAGCCGCCGATCGCTTCATCATTACCTGGAGCATGCGTCAGTTTTTGTAAAATAGGTTCGCCAGCCAGCGTATCCGCTTTTACATCACTTGCACTAAGCGCTTTTAAGCGTGACTTTTGTTCACTGCTAGCAGGGGCATCTAAACGCTTGTATAGCGGAGAGCCAAATTCTTGCTCTAACTCTTTATAAAGCGCTGATGGTGTTTTACCCGTCACAGCTAGTATTTCAGCTGCAAGTAAACCCATAATAAAGCCGTCTTTGTCGGTACACCACACGCTACCATCGAAACGCAAAAATGCAGCGCCAGCACTTTCTTCGCCACCAAAAGCAAGTTTGCCTTTATTCAAGCCATCTACAAACCACTTAAAGCCAACCGGTACTTCTTTAACTTTGCGCTCATTGCGAGCAACAACACGGTCAATCATAGAGCTGGAAACCAGCGTTTTACCAATTTCTACACTGCTGTCCCAGTCGCGGTGCTTTAGTAAATAATCAATCGCTACAGCTAAAAAATGATTAGGGTTCATTAATCCATCTGGCGTAACAATACCGTGGCGGTCATAATCTGGGTCATTGCCTATGGCAATATCAAAGTCGTCTTTTAACTTAATTAAATTTGCCATTGAATACGGTGATGAACAATCCATACGGATTTTGCCGTCTTTATCAAGGGGCATAAATGCAAAACGCGGGTCAACACTGTCGTTTACTACGGTTAAATCTAAATTATATTTTTGCGCTATTAGCGGCCAAAAGTTAATACCAGAGCCACCAAGCGGGTCAATACCCACTTTAATATCCGCATCGCTAACAGCTTTCAAATTAACAATATTTTCTAAGTCGTTAATGTATGGCGTCATTAAGTCTTCGTATTTAATAAAGCCAGAGCGAGATGCTTTAGCAAATGGAAATAGCTCAACTTCGACTAAATCTTCTAATAGCAATTGATTTGCTCTATCTTCAATCCATTTAGTTACATCGGTATCAGCTGGGCCGCCGTTTGGTGGATTGTATTTAAAGCCACCGTCTTCAGGCGGGTTATGTGAAGGCGTTACCACAATACCGTCGGCTAATTCGTTAGGGTTTAATTTGTTATGGCAAACAATCGCATGGCTAATAACAGGGGTCGGAGTGTAATCATGATTTTGCTGGGTGATTACTTGCACCTCATTAGCGACTAATACTTCTATGGCAGAGTTAAAAGCAGCTTCACTTAATGCATGTGTATCTTTACCTAAAAAAAGCGGACCAAAAATATCATTTTGCTTTCTGTAGTCACAAATAGCTTGTGTAATGGCTAAAATATGAGATTCGTTAAACTTAACATCGTAAGAGCAACCACGGTGACCCGACGTACCAAAAGCAACACAATGCGCTGGGTTTTGTTCTAAATCTGGCTCATTTAAGTAATAAGCCGATACCAATTTTGGTACGTTAACTAAAGATGATTGTGGCGCAGATTTCCCAGCACCTGAATGAATAGCCATGTTTATTTCCTTACAAGTAATCGCGAATTTCTTCTGCTTGCTCTGCTGAATAACCTAAGCACAGTGCAACCTCGTGTAGCATCATTTTTTTACGTGTTGTATTTGAATTCGTCATAACCCAGTACTCACTGTCAGTAATATTTTTAGGATTCATACTACTGCCACTATTAATTAAGTCTTCTTTGCTGGTGGCAAAGTAAACGCGGTCACGCCCTTTTATATCAAGCACAGCACTAAATTCTTTTTTATGTGTTCTATAAAAAGCACTTAAAATAAATAAAAACCTACCGACAACCCCTTTTTGCATTGCTAGTTCTTCTTTATTTAAGATATTAAATACATTAGCGTTTGTTTGCTTCACGGGTGTGACAACCTCTTGCTCTTGGCTGTCGTCGTTAGCTGGCGTGTCATCAAGTGGGGCTTGAGTCGTTGTTTGGTTGTTTTGATTGTTGTTAGCAACGGTCGTGTTGTCAGTGCCGTTTAGATTTAATAAACGACGTAAAATAGTGGATGCGCTTTCGCCAATACTTTGTGTATTACTAGCAATATACTGATATAACTCGTCGTCTATGTCGATTTGTTTCATGTTGTTCCTGTCATTACGGGCCACATTTTTCTTTCCCCGTGATTATACCCAAACCAAATATAAATGCGAGTTACAACAAGCACTCGCATAAATATATCCGTTAAGCGCGAAAATTAAAGTGTGTTGTTTATTTTTTCATAAACCCAATGTAGTAAATAGTCAGTCACTAAAAATTTAAAGTGTTTACTTTGTTTATTTATAAACCGCTTTGGGCTGATATCTCTAAATAGCAAAAGTGGCGTAAAAATAAACTTTCTGTCGTTTAAAAACGCGTACAGCAAAGTTAGCCGCTATATTTTTTGCTTTTTAAAGCAATGCTCGGCAAACTAAGCCAAAATTTGAGGAGACGGTCATGCTTTTAAACTATAAACAATATGGTGAAGGCCCTGATGTAGTGATTATTCATGGTTTATTTGGGTCTTTAGAAAACCTAAATGTGATTGCAAAACCATTAAGCGAGCACTTTAGGGTAACTAATGTGGACTTACGTAACCATGGCGCGTCACCGCATAGCGAAGAAATGAACTACCCTGCAATGGCGGCGGATATTGTTGAGCTGATGAACGCATTAAATATTAATAATGCGCACCTGATTGGCCACTCAATGGGCGGTAAAGTGGCAATGGAAGTGGCGCTAATGCATAGCCAAAAAGTAAATAAACTGGTGGTACTTGATATAGCCCCTGTGAGTTACCCTGCCCGCCACACACAAATTATTAGCGCACTTAAAGACGTAGCAACCAGTCATATTACTGATAGAAAACAAGCCGATGCAATTATGAGCGAGTACATAAATGAGCTAGGTGTTAGGCAATTTTTGTTAAAAAGCTTGGTTAAAAACGAAGATGGTGAGTACCGCTGGCGTTTTAATTTAGATGTACTTGATAAAAAATATTCGACAATCACTGCCAATGTTAATGAAAATAATTCTTGTTTGTGCGATACTTTATTTATCAAAGGGAATGACTCTGATTATATACTGCCAGAATACCGCGATGAAATAACAAAGCGCTTTAAAAATACTCGAGCAAAAATTATACACGGTGCAGGACATTGGCTTCATGCACAAAAACCTGTTGCGGTTAATAAAGCAATAAATGACTTTTTAACAGGGCTTTAATGCAATTTTAATCATGTGTTTTTGGTTATCCGTACTAAATTAATGCATATTTATATGCTATAGTACGCGCCGTTTAATTTAAAGGTTATACGTTGATGGTCAGTCAGTTTATTAACGAATTTGATACCCTAGGGTTGTACTTTGGCTTAGCCGGTATTTTTGTATTCATCGGCTTGGCAATTAAAGACGTACTTAATAGTGGTAATGTACCTAAGTTTGGTCGCTACATTGTATGGGGCGTCCTCTTTTTAGGTTGTTCTGGCTTTATTGCGAAAGGGCTTATACAAGTTTTTTGGCAAGGTGCAGGTGTAGGTTAGGCATGGCGAAGTCAGAAACAGATAGAACAACTCCCGATTTATTTGAATACGAAAAGCGCCCTGGTAGGCCGAAAACAAACCCTTTACCAAGGGATATGCAGTTAAAGGTTAATAAACGTAATCAAATAAAACGAGATAAAGCACGTGGTTTAAAGCGTGTAGAATTTAAAGTTTCATCACAGTTATATCAGGCACTGAGTGATATGGCGGATGCACAAAATATTAGCCGTAGTGCGCTGATTGAAACAATTTTACAAGAAAGATTGGCTATTGATAGATAAAAGGTTTGAAGTCCATGGCAAGTGTAGGCATTTTTTTCGGAAGTGACACAGGTAATACAGAGCACGTAGCAAAAATGATCCAAAAAGAATTGGGTAAAAAGCTAGTGGCTGTTCACGACATTGCAAAAAGCTCTAAAGAAGAGATTGCAGAGTTCGATTTAATCTTATTTGGTATTCCTACTTGGTACTACGGTGAAGCACAATGTGATTGGGATGATTTTTTCCCTGAACTTGAAGAGATAGACTTTGAAGGTAAGCTAGTGGCTATTTTTGGCTGTGGCGACCAAGAAGACTACGCTGAATACTTCTTAGATGCTATGGGAATGATTAACGATATCGTCACCGAGCGTGGCGCTATTGTTGTTGGACATTGGTCAACTGAAGGATACGATTTCGAAGCATCTAAAGGCATGGCCGATGACACCCATTTTGTAGGTTTAGGCATTGATGAAGACCGCCAACCAGAACTGACAGAGCAACGTGTTAAAGCATGGTGCGCGCAAGTGTATGACGAAATGTGCTTAAGCGAACTAGCAGACTAACCTCCCCCCTTTTTATCGCTAACTGTTTAAATATTTATCAAACAGTTAGCGACTTTAGATTTAATAGCAAAATTGATCAATTGTTCTTTGCACTCAGTGCTTAGGCGCGTTATCCTTGTTATTGCTAATGTGTCGTGTGCATCTGTAAGAGATGTCTAGTATAACCAAACAAATTTGAGACAGATTTAATGACTGATCATAACTTGGAACTTAAAAAAGCCGGTCTAAAAGTAACTTTACCGCGTATTAAAATCTTAGAAATTTTACAATCTCCAGATAACCAACACATCAGCGCTGAAGATGTATACAAAATTCTATTAGATTTAGGTGAAGAAATTGGTCTTGCGACTGTTTACCGCGTACTAAACCAATTTGACGACGCAGGTATTGTAAGCCGTCACCATTTTGAAGGCGGAAAATCAGTATTCGAACTTTCTGGCAGCACTCACCACGACCACCTTGTGTGTTTGAAGTGTGGTAAGGTTGTTGAATTTGAAGATGACTTAATTGAGCGTCGTCAGTTAGAAATAGCCGAAGAAAACGGCATCACGTTGACGAACCACTCTTTATACCTATACGGTGAGTGTAAGGATAAAGTAGCGTGCAAAGCATTTAGCGATTCAAATAGCTAACAACAACGCTTAATGAATTATAAAAAAACCTGCAATTGCAGGTTTTTTTATGTTCTAAATTAAGCATTTAAACTATGTTAAACACCAATTTGCAATAATGATATATTATGCAAATTGGTATTTTATAGCGTTACTGCTTCTCGATTTTAGCCCAAGAATCTCTAAGGCCAACCGTTTGGTTGAATACTAAATGTTCTGACTTAGTATCACGTGAGAAATAGCCGGTACGCTCAAACTGAAAACCTTGTGCTGGTTCGGCTTTAGCAAGCGACGCTTCTAGTTTTGCATTTTCAAGTACAACTAACGAATCAGGGTTTAATGTTGATTCGAACTCTTCAGCCGCAGCTGGGTTTGGCACATTAAATAAACGGTCATACAATCTAACTTCTGCATTAACCGATTCAGGCGCTGAAACCCAATGAATAACCCCTTTTACTTTTCGGCCATCACTTGGGTTTTTACCTAAAGTTTCGCTGTCGTAAGTACAGTAAATAGTGGTAATTTCACCACTTTCGTCTTTTTCTACACGCTGAGCTTTAATTACATAAGCACCACGTAAGCGTACTTCTTTATCGAGTACTAAGCGTTTAAATTTATTATTTGCTTCTTCGCGGAAATCTTCACGCTCGATGTAAAGCTCACGAGTAAACGGTACTTCACGACGACCCATTTCTTCTTTATTAGGGTGGTTAGCTACCGACAATGTTTCTACTTTATCAGCGTCAAAGTTTTCTATTACCACTTTAACGGGATCGAGTACTGCCATTGCCCGTGGTGCGTTTTCATTTAAGTCTTCACGGATACATGCTTCAAGCATGCCCATTTCAACCATGTTTTCTTGCTTAGTCACACCTATACGTAAGCAAAACTCACGAATAGAAGCCGGTGTATAACCACGACGACGTAAACCAGCAATCGTTGGCATACGTGGGTCATCCCACCCTTCTACATAGTTATTCACAACTAAATCGTTTAGCTTACGCTTAGACATAATTGTGTATTCAAGATTTAAGCGCGAAAACTCAATTTGTTGTGGGTGGCATTCAAGGCTGATGTTATCAAGTACCCAATCGTATAAACGGCGGTTATCTTGAAACTCAAGCGTACACAATGAATGGGTTATGCCCTCAAGTGCATCAGAAATACAGTGCGTAAAGTCATACATTGGGTATATGCACCACTTGTCACCTGTTTGATGGTGGTGAGCAAAACGAACGCGATAAATAATTGGATCGCGAAGCACCATAAATGAGCTTGCCATATCAATCTTAGCGCGCAGGACACACTCGCCTTCTTTGAATTCACCCGCACGCATTTTTTCAAATAATGCAAGGTTTTCTTCTACTGAAGTGTCTCTGTATGGGCTGTTTTTACCTGGCTCTTTCAACGTACCGCGATACTCACGTGCTTGATCGGCAGTTAAAAAACACACATACGCTAAGCCTTTTTCAATAAGCTCAACTGCATAGCCGTATAGAGTATCAAAATAGTTTGACGAGTATTTTATCTCGCCACTCCAATTAAAGCCTAACCACTGTACGTCTTCTTTGATTGAATTAACGTAGTTAATATCTTCTTTTTCTGGATTTGTATCATCAAAGCGTAGGTTACATAAACCATCGTAATCTTTTGCAATGCCAAAATTCAAACAAATTGATTTTGCATGGCCAATATGTAAAAAGCCATTTGGTTCAGGTGGAAAACGTGTATGCGTAGTTGCATGTTTGCCACTTGCTAAATCTTCATCAATTCGAGTTCTTATAAAGTTACTTGGGCGATTCTCAATTTCCGCCATAGGAGTGCGATCCTCTGAATATTCGTGATAACAAAACTAATGCATTATTACAAAAACAAACACTAACATACAGCACTAGATGCGCCTTTATTCTAGTTATTATGGCAATGCTGCATTAGTTTATTACTTAAATTTGTTTTAGCGCAATATTTGAGTCATGAAAGCCATTTATAGTACCTAAACTTAAGCACCATAAAAGGATTCTAAAATGGCCAGTTCTACACAACACAGAGTTTATATTCCAACAAATGCGCGCGCTAATCACTATTTACTCGCTGAAATTACCCCCTCTGATGACTTTTATACTAGCTTTACAAACATTGATAGTTGCTATAACCGTATTGCTAAACAACTATTCGCAAGTTGTGATGAATACGAGCTGCATAATGTACACCTACTCGCTAACGACAAATTACCCGTTGTGAGATTTCATGATGAGTCGTATCAATTAGAAACAGCAAAGCAAATGTTGTTTTTTTACAACCCGCGTTACCACGAAGCGCATAAACTACACTACACCCCTACTTGTAAAAGTAAAAAAATTCGCTTGTTATTTTTAGCAACTGGTGATGATTTACGTGCAAGCTCGGCACAGTTTCACAGCAAAGTGCAAAAAGTGTTAGATAATTTACAATCCCAATTATTTATTGAACAACCTCAGTTTAAACTTCGCGATCATCAACATTTAACCTATGACTTGTTTGCTAAGAACAAAGGCTGCAACCAAAGTTACGGCTACAAGCTAAGAAGCCTGTATCCTCGCTATTTAGCTCGCCAATGTAAAATACCCGCAGAGCATGCAGAAATGACCTATGCAACATTTTCTGTACAGGTTTCTCGGGGCATTAAAACGCAGTTTCAAAGCTTAATAAATAAAAATAACTACACTGATTTTTACAATTACTTTGCCACATCTTTTAAAGACTGCTGTGAGCGATACGCTTTAACTCACGGTGCTATGGTTGCCAATGGTGCAAGGCCAATAGTGCGAAATAGCCAAATAGATAAAAATGATGGGAATGCAGAATTACAAAAAATAAGTTTTGATGTAAATGGTACAGCCACGCAAATACATATTTTTTTCAATGCTGAAAAGTTAGTCGAGTCTCTACATTTTGTGATTGTTGCCACTCATAAAGATAAACATGAAATGGGATATGGCCGCTTTATGAATCAAGTAGAGAAAACAATACACGCTATGTGCTCAGAATTGGCAATAAATAAAGAACGGCAAGATTTATCAGTAAGATTTTTTCAACACATTAGTTACCCGTACTAATTTTTAAACTAATAACAAAAAGGCTCGCATTCGCGAGCCTTTTTTAAAGATTAAGCAAACTGATTACCAGCCTGTTTTCTCTTTAAGTGCTTTACCAATATCAGCAAGTGAACGTACAGTTTGTACGCCAGCAGCTTCTAGTGCAGCAAATTTTTCATCAGCAGTACCTTTACCGCCTGCGATGATTGCGCCAGCGTGACCCATACGCTTACCTTCAGGTGCAGTTACACCCGCAATGTAAGAAACAACAGGCTTAGTTACGTTAGCTTTAATGTACTCTGCAGCTTCTTCTTCTGCAGTACCACCGATTTCACCAATCATTACGATTGCTTCAGTTTGTGGATCTTTTTCGAACATTTCTAGCACGTCGATAAAGTTAGTACCTGGGATTGGGTCACCACCAATACCAACACACGTAGACTGACCAAAACCAGCGTCTGTAGTTTGTTTAACTGCTTCGTACGTTAAAGTACCAGAGCGAGAAACAATACCTACTTTACCAGGTTTGTGGATGTGACCAGGCATGATACCAATTTTAGTCTCGCCCGGAGTGATAACTCCTGGACAGTTAGGACCGATCATACGAACACCCGAGTTATCAAGCTTAACTTTAACGTCAACCATGTCGAGTGTTGGGATACCTTCAGTGATACAAACAATTAGCTCGATGCCCGCATCGATAGCTTCTAAGATTGCATCTTTACAGAACGGTGCTGGTACGTAGATCACTGACGCTGTTGCGCCTGTTTCTTTAACTGCATCGCGTACTGTGTTGAATACTGGAAGACCAAGGTGCGTTTGACCGCCTTTACCTGGGCTTACACCACCAACCATTTGTGTACCGTACTCAAGCGCTTGCTCAGAGTGGAAAGTACCTTGTCCACCAGTGAAACCTTGACAGATAACTTTTGTATCTTTATTGATTAATACAGACATTATTTGCCCTCCGCAGCAGCTACAACTTTCTCAGCAGCGTCTGTTAGTGATTCAGCAGCGATGATATCAAGGCCTGAGTTCTTAAGAACGTCACGACCTAGTTCAGCGTTAGTACCTTCTAAACGTACAACTACAGGCACGTTTACACCTACTTCTTTAACTGCGCCAATGATACCTTCAGCAATCATGTCACAACGTACGATACCACCAAAGATGTTAACTAAAACAGCTTTTACGTTATCGTCAGAAAGGATGATTTTGAATGCTTCAGAAACACGCTCTTTAGTTGCGCCGCCACCAACATCTAGGAAGTTAGCTGGCTTGCCGCCGTGTAGGTTTACGATGTCCATAGTACCCATCGCTAGGCCAGCACCGTTAACCATACAACCTACGTTACCGTCTAGTGCTACGTAGTTAAGCTCGAAGCTTGCTGCGTGTGCTTCACGAGCATCTTCTTGAGATGGATCGTGCATTTCACGGATTTTTGGTTGACGGTAAAGTGCATTTCCATCGATACCGATTTTGCCGTCAAGACAGTGAAGGTTACCTTCGTCTGTGATTACTAACGGGTTGATTTCAAGAAGTGCGAAATCAAAATCATTGAACATGTTGCCAAGACCCATAAAGATCTTAACGAACTGCTTCATTTGTGTAGGGTTAAGACCCAGTTTAAAACCTAACTCACGTGCTTGGTAAGCTTGAGGACCCACTAATGGATCGATCTCTGCTTTGTGGATAAGCTCTGGAGTTTCTTCAGCAACCGTTTCAATTTCAACACCGCCTTCAGTAGACGCCATGAAAACAACTTTGCGAGAAGCACGGTCAACAACTGCACCTAAGTACAATTCGTTAGCGATATCTGTACAGCTTTCTACTAAAATTTTAGCAACAGGCTGACCATTTTCGTCTGTTTGGTAAGTAACTAAGTTTTTACCTAACCAGTTAGCAGCGAATTCTTTTACTTCTTCGATTGTTTTAACTAGCTTAACACCGCCAGCTTTACCACGGCCACCTGCGTGAACCTGAGTTTTAACAACCCACATATCACCGCCAATTTTTTCGGCAGCTGCTGCAGCTTCTTCAGGTGTATCGCAAGCGAAACCCTGAGAAACTGGTAAACCATATTCGGCAAAAAGTTGTTTTGCCTGATACTCATGCAAATTCATGATGCTTTATCCAATTTTTTATACTAAAAGAGCTGAATATTTATGCAAATAAACAGCTATCCCAAATTGCGCACCTAGTATAGATCCCAAGGCTTAACATGAAAACCCCAGTAAGACCAAAGGCGCAAAAAAAAAGCTGTGAATTGTCATTCACAGCTTATATTTCATACTACTCGATTAAACATCCAGTAATAAGCGAGTTGGATCTTCAAGTAACTCTTTAATAGTCACTAGGAAACCAACTGATTCTTTACCATCGATTTGGCGGTGATCGTAAGATAGTGCCAAATACATCATTGGAAGAATTTCAACTTTACCATTTACAGCCATAGGACGCTCTTGGATTTTGTGCATACCCAAAATTGATGACTGTGGTAAGTTGATAATAGGCGTAGAAAGTAACGAGCCAAATACACCACCGTTAGTAATGGTAAAGTTACCACCTGTCATATCGTCAAGTGTTAGTTTACCGTCACGGCCTTTAAGGGCTAATTCACGAATACCTTTTTCGATTTCTGCAACAGACAGCTTGTCACAATCTTTAAGTACTGGTGTAACCAAACCACGTGGCGTAGATACAGCGATGCTGATATCAAAGTAATTGTGATAAACAATATCATCGCCATCAATTGATGCATTTACTTCAGGGAAGCGTTTAAGTGCTTCAGTTACTGCTTTCACATAGAAAGACATAAAGCCTAAACGAATACCGTGACGCTTTTCAAATACTTCTTGGTACTGCTTACGAAGGTCCATAATAGGTTTCATGTTTACTTCGTTAAAAGTAGTTAACATTGCTGTCGAGTTTTTCGCTTCTAATAAACGATTAGCAATGGTTTTACGTAAGCGCGTCATTGGTACACGTTTTTGTGTACGGTCACCCATAGGTGCAGCTGGTGCTGAAGTATCTTCTTTCTTAGCCGCTGGAGCAGGCGCTTTTAAGAAAGTATCAACGTCTTCTTTCGTTACGCGGCCATTTTTACCTGTGCCTTTAATTTTAGACGCATCAAGACCTTTTTCAGCAATTAAACGACGTACAGAAGGCGTTAACACATCTGAGCTATCGTTAGACTCACTTGCAGCCGGCGCTTCTTCTGCTTTAGCTGCAGGTGCAGCTGGAGCACCGCCCGCTTTAACGTTACCAATAACTTGTTCACCAAGTACAGTATCGCCTTCTGCGTTTAGTTGCTCGCCCATGATACCGTCTTCTTGAGCTACTACTTCAAGAACAACTTTATCAGTTTCAATATCTACCAAGTTTTGGTCGCGAGTTACCGCCTCACCTGGTTGTACATGCCATGTAGCAATTGTTGCGTCTGCAACTGATTCTGGAAGTACAGGTACTTTAATGTCCACTTCTTTACCTTCTGATGCTGGAGCTGATTGCGCCGCAGGCGCGTCTTCTGATTTTTCAGGTGCGGCTTCTTCTTTTGCCGGAGCACTGTCACTTGCTGGTGCTGCATCAGCATCACCAAGTAAACCGATAACTTGGTCACCAAGTACCGTTGCACCTTCTTCTTGTGATATTTCAGTAATTACACCATCGTTTTGTGCAACCACTTCTAAAACCACTTTATCTGTTTCAATGTCTACTAAGTTTTGGTCACGGCTTACTTTGTCGCCTACACTTACATGCCATGTAGCAACGGTAGCATCTGCAACCGACTCAGGAAGAACAGGAACTTTAATTTCTGTGCTCATTGCTTATCCTTTCTTTTGTATAGTAAGCGCGTCTGCAACGAGCGCTTGTTGTTCTTTAGTATGTACTGACATGTAACCACACGCTGGAGATGCTGATGCCTTACGTCCCGCGTAAGTTAATTTAGCACCTTGTGGGATTGCATCAATAAAGTGATGTTGCGAACAGTACCAAGCACCTTGGTTTTGTGGCTCTTCTTGACACCAAACAAAATCAGTAACGTGCTGGTAACGCTCCATAATCGTGTCCATTTCTGCATGTGGGAACGGGTAAAGTTGCTCCACACGTACAATAGCAATGTTGTCTTGCTCAAGCTTACGACGCTCTTGTAATAGTTCGTAATAAACCTTACCACTACAAAATACCACGCGCTCTACTTTCTCAGGATTAATATCATCGATTTCGTCGATCATATTATGGAATACACCCTGTGAAAGTTCTTCAAGCGAAGATACCGCAAGTGGATGACGAAGTAATGATTTTGGTGTCATTACAATCAGTGGTCGACGAAGTGGTCTTACAGATTGACGACGAAGCATAGCGTAAACTTGTGCAGGTGTTGAAGGAACACACACTTGCATGTTGTGATCAGCACATAGTTGTAAAAAACGCTCTAAACGTGCAGAGCTATGCTCTGGACCTTGTCCCTCGTAGCCATGCGGCAGTAAACACGTTAGGCCACATAAACGCCCCCACTTTTGTTCGCCAGAACTTAAGAATTGGTCAAATACTACCTGTGCACCATTAGCAAAGTCACCAAATTGGGCTTCCCAAAGTACTAATGAAGTAGGTTCAGCTGTTGCATAACCATACTCAAAAGCAAGCACGGCTTCTTCAGATAATACTGAATCGTATACTTCAAACGTACCTTGTTCTTCACTTAAGTGCTGAAGAGGTAAGTACGTTGAACCATCTGATTGACTATGAACTACAGCATGGCGGTGGAAGAAAGTTCCACGGCCTGAATCTTGACCCGTTAGACGAATATCAGTGCCTTCAGAGGCAATTGTTGCATATGCAAGTGTTTCTGCCATACCCCAATCTAGTGGTTTTTCGCCACTGGCCATAAGCTTACGGTCATCGTAAATCTTTTTAACACGAGACTGTGCTTTATATTCTTCAGGGAACTGCGCAACTTGTTCGCCAAGTGCTTTTAGCTTGTCTACCGGTACGCTTGCGTCGTAGTCAACATTCCACTCGTGTCCTACATACTTAGCCCAATCAGATGAGTGTGAAGTCTCTGGCTGGATTTCTTCAACAACACAGTTACCTTCATCTAAGCCGTTACGATATTCATCGGCTAAAGCTTTCACCTCATTCTCTGTGAATGAACCTTCAGAAATAAGTTGATCAGCGTAGATAAGGCGAGGTACCGCATGTTTTTTAATTTTTTGATACATAAGAGGCTGTGTAGCATTAGGCTCATCAGCTTCGTTATGGCCGTGGCGGCGGTAACATACTAAATCGATTACTACGTCACGTTTAAACTGATTTCTGAAATCAAGTGCAAGTTGAGTAACAAATGCAACGGCTTCAGGATCATCAGAATTAACGTGGAAGATTGGCGACTGAACCATTTTTGCAATGTCAGTACAATAATCAGTAGAACGTACGTCATCTTGTTTTGAGGTTGTAAAACCAACTTGGTTATTTACAACTATACGGATACTACCACCACATGAGAAGGCGTTTGTTTGTGACAAGTTAAATGTTTCTTGTACAACACCTTGGCCTGTAATTGCCGAGTCACCGTGGATGGTAATTGGTAATGCTTTACTACCTGAGCTGTCACCTAAGCGGTCTAAACGAGCTCTTACAGAACCCATAACCACAGGATTAACAATTTCTAGGTGAGATGGGTTGAACGCAAGCGCCATGTGAACATTGCCACCTTTGGTCGCAAAGTCAGAAGAATAACCCATATGGTATTTAACATCACCCGAGCCTAACGTATCGTTGTGTTTGCCAGCAAACTCATCAAACAACTCAGATGGGTTTTTACCTAACACGTTAACTAGTACGTTTAGACGCCCGCGGTGAGCCATACCAATAACAGCTTCTTTTTGCCCGCTTTCGCCAGCACGGTGAATAAGTTCTTTAAGCATAGGAACTAACGCATCACCACCTTCAAGTGAGAAACGTTTAGCACCAGGGAACTTTGCACCTAAATATTTTTCAAGACCATCTGCTGCGGTTAATCCTTTAAGGATACGCAATTTTTCTTCTTTAGAAAAAGTAGGTCGTGATTGAACAGACTCTAAACGCTGTTGTAACCAACGCTTTTCTTCTGTTGATGTGATGTGCATATACTCAGCACCGATAGAACCACAATAAGTAGTTTTTAGTGCTTGGTATAGTTCACCTAAAGGCATAGTATCGCGGCCTACGGCAAACGATCCTACATTAAATTCGCGGTCAAAATCAGCTTTAGATAAGTCGTGGTACTCTAGCTCTAAATCTCGAACACGCTCTCGTTGCCAAATGCCTAGCGGATCTAGGTTAGCATTTTGGTGTCCTCGAAAGCGGAAAGCATTAATAAGTTGTAGTACTTTGACCTGTTTAAGATCACCGCCACTACCCTCAGCTACCACTACCTCTCTATGCTTGTTTTTAGCAAGCGCCGCAAACTGTGAACGAACTTCTGAATGCTTTACTTCAACATCCACACCATCTACTTTTGGTAATTGTTCGAACACTTCTCGCCATTCTTCTGGCACAGAAGTCGCATCATCTAAATACGCTTCATAAAGCTCTTCTACATAAGCAACGTTGCCGCCGTTTAAATGTGAAGATTCTAGCCATGCCTTCATCACACCTTCGTGCATTTATAAGCCCTTTTCTTTAGCGCAGAAATTAATAGTTGTTATAACAAGATGGCTAATAAAAATATTAGCCATCTTACGTTACTAAGTGATTAAACCGCGCGGTTTAATAACATAGATTTGATTTGTCCAATTGCTTTGGTCGGGTTAAGACCCTTAGGACAAACGCTAACACAGTTCATGATACTGTGGCAACGGAACACACTGAACGCATCGTCTAAGTCTGCTAAACGCTCTTCAGTTGCCGTATCGCGGCTATCAGCCAAGAAACGGTAAGCATGAAGAAGGCCTGCTGGACCAATGAACTTGTCTGGATTCCACCAGAACGAAGGACACGATGTAGAACAACATGCACATAAAATACACTCGTAAAGCCCATCTAATTTATCACGTTCTTCAATAGATTGAAGACGTTCACCAGCCGCTGGCTGATCGTTAATTAGGTATGGTTTAACTTTTTCGTACTGAGTGTAGAACTGACTCATGTCAATAACAAGGTCACGTACCACAGGTAAGCCAGGTAAAGGACGAATTACAATAGTACCTTTGCCACCTTTTTGCAGCGTAGATAATGGTGTAATACATGCTAAACCATTTTTACCATTCATGTTAACACCATCAGAACCACACACGCCTTCACGACATGAGCGACGGAATGATAAAGTAGGATCTTGCTCTTTTAATAATAAAAGTGCGTCCAATACCATCATGTCCTGACCTTCCTCTGTTTGCAAAGTGTATTCTTGCATTCGAGGTGCGTTATCAACGTCCGGATTGTAACGATAAACTGAAAATTGTACTTGTGCCATCGTCTCGCTCCTAGTAGGTACGTGCTTTAGGTGGGAACGCTTCACGCGTCTTAGGCGCGTAGTTTACTTCACGCTTGCTCATTTCATCCGTAACAGGATTGAATACTGAGTGACATAACCAGTTTTCGTCATCACGATCTGGGTAGTCAAAGCGAGAGTGTGCACCACGGCTTTCAGTACGGAAGTTTGCAGCAACTGCAGTTGAGTATGCTGTTTCCATAAGGTTATCTAGTTCAAGACATTCGATACGCTGCGTATTAAAGTCAGATGATTTATCATCAAGACGCGCATGTTGTAGACGTTCACGAATCTCTTTAAGCTCTTTAAGACCTGTCGCCATAGAGTCACCTTCACGGAATACCGAGAAGTTAAGCTGCATACATTGTTGTAAGTCTTTTTTGATTTGTACTGGGTCTTCACCTTGACCAGCCGTTGAATTTTCCCAACGATTAAAGCGAGCAAGCGAAGCATCTATGTCAGATGCAGAAGGCGCTTTAGTAATTTCAACTTCGTTTAGGTATTTACCTAAGAAGTTACCAGCAGCACGACCAAATACAACTAAATCAAGTAATGAGTTACCACCTAGGCGGTTTGCACCATGAACAGATACACAGGCAATCTCACCAACTGCAAACAAGCCTTCTACTACTTTTTCGTTACCATTGGCATCGATTTGTAGCGCTTGACCATTTACGTTAGTTGGAACACCACCCATCATGTAATGACACGTAGGTATTACCGGAATTGGCTCTTTAGCAGGGTCAACGTGAGCGAATGTTTTAGCAAGATCACAAACACCTGGTAGGCGTAGATTAAGTGTCTCTTCACCTAAGTGGTCAAGTTTCAACTTAATATGTGGACCCCATGGACCATCACAACCACGACCTTCACGGATTTCAGTCATCATTGAACGTGCAACTACATCACGAGACGCTAAGTCTTTTGCGTTTGGTGCATAACGTTCCATGAAGCGTTCGCCATCTTTATTTAAAAGATAACCCCCTTCACCACGACAACCTTCTGTTACAAGTGTACCAGCACCTGCTATACCCGTTGGGTGGAATTGCCACATTTCCATATCTTGCATAGCAACGCCAGCGCGGGCTGCCATACCAACACCATCACCCGTATTAATGTGGGCATTCGTTGTCGATGCGAAAATACGACCAGCACCGCCGGTTGCAAGCACAACAGCTTTTGATTTGAAGAAAGTGATTTCACCTGTTTCAATCTCAATTGCTGTACAACCTACTACATCACCGTTATCGTTTTTAACTAAATCAAGTGCATACCATTCAGAGAATACATTGGTTTGGTTTTTTACGTTTTGTTGGTATAGAAGGTGTAATAAAGCATGACCAGTACGGTCAGCTGCTGCTGCAGTACGTGCAGCTTGTTCACCACCAAAGTTTTTCGATTGACCACCGAAAGGACGTTGGTAAACACGGCCATTTTCAAAACGCGAAAATGGTAAACCCATGTTTTCTAATTCAGTAATAGCTTCTGGGCCAGTTTGACACATGTATTCGATAGCGTCTTGGTCGCCGATAAAATCGGAACCTTTAACGGTATCGTACATATGCCATTCCCAGTTATCTTCGTGCGAATTACCTAGCGCTACTGTAATACCACCCTGTGCAGATACAGTGTGAGAGCGTGTTGGGAATACTTTAGATATTAACGCACACGTTTTGCCTGATTCTGTAATGGCAAGAGCGGCGCGCATACCTGCACCACCTGCACCAATTACAACGGCGTCAAATTCACGAACAGAATATTTCACTTAAACACCCCATAAAACGATTAGACCAATAGCTACGTAAGCAACGGCCATCAGGTTTAATACAAAGCCTAAAACAGCGCGTAGTTTAGCGTTTTTAACGTAATCCGTTAAAACTTGCCAAAGGCCAATGCGGGTATGAACCATCATGCATACTAGGGTAATTAGCGTAAACCCCTTCATAGCAAGATTAGAGAATAGGCCTGTCCAGGCTTCGAAAGTGACTTCTGGCATTGCTAAAAAATAGCCGATAATAAAAATCGCATATGCGGTAATTACTAGAGCCGTGGTACGTAAAGATACGAAATCTTGTACACCATCACGTTTAAGAGTTGCTTGATTTAAGACCATATCCACACCCCTGCCAGTACGGCAAATACAACGCCAAGTGCCATTGCAACTTTAGCGCTCAGGTTACCCGATTCAAGTTCTTCCCAGTGGCCCATATCCATAATGATGTGACGGATACCACCAATAAGGTGATAACCCAATACAGAAAGTGTGCCCCAAGCTATGAATTTGGCAATGAATCCGCTAAACAGACCCTTGACGAATTCAAAACCTTCAGCTGAAGAAAGAGACTCAGACCAAGCCCAAATGACAAACGTTAAAGCAAAAAATAATGCAACACCGGTGACGCGGTGAAAAATTGATGCTTTAGCCGTTGCCGGCATAGATATAGTTGTTAGATCTAGATTTACAGGTCTTTGCTTTTTCACAGTTACTTGCCCATCTTGCTCACATTGGAGCTCATCTACTTGTTTTTCTAAAACCCACCAAAATTTCTGGTGGAACTATCAAAGTAAACGTGTCAATACAGCAAAAGTTCACAAATCTGCAAAAATTACGCTGTAAAAATATGTTTACCTAAATACAAAGCGGTTTAAAACCTCCGATAGTATATATACCCAAAGGTTGTTTTACAATTCTTGTTTAGTTAGAGACGTTTGCGAATTAGCCGATAGTATAATATTTAATTGATGGCGAATATTTATTATACATATGTGCATAATGTTTATAAAAATTGACTTTAACCCCCTCTTTCACGTTAAAATGCGAAGATGTGCTTAAAACAAGATTTCAGAACTTTAAAAATCTAAAAATCAGAATAGATATCTTAATAGGAGATACATAGATGGCAGATAAAAAAGCCACAGTTCATATTGATGGACTAGATCCAATCGAACTTCCAATTTATCAAGGCACTGCTGGCCAAGATGTAATCGACGTACGTACGCTCGGTTCACATGGTCACTTTACTTATGACCCAGGTTTCATGTCGACTGGCTCTTGTGAATCTGCAATCACCTACATTGATGGTGGTAAAGGCGTATTATTACACCGTGGTTACCCAATTGAGCAATTAGCTGAAGACTCTAACTACATCGAGCTTTGTTACTTACTATTAAACGGTGAGTTACCAACTCAGGCGCAATACGATGCATTTGCAAAAGAAATCACGCATAACACTATGCTTGATGAAAAAATTGCTAACTTTTTCCAAGGTTTCCGCTTCGATGCTCACCCAATGGCCATGCTATGTGGTGTAGTAGGTGCATTATCTTCTTTTTACCACGAAGATCTTGATATTACTGATGCAAGCCAACGTAAAACAAGCGCGATTAAACTTGTTGCTAAATTACCAACTATTGCAGCTATGGCGTACAAAACAAACATTGGTCAACCGTTTGTTTACCCACGTAACGACTTAAGCTATGCAGAAAACTTCTTACACATGATGTTCTCTGTACCGGCTGAAGAATACAAAGTTAACCCTGTTACAGCCAAAGCAATGGATAAAATCTTCATGCTTCATGCTGATCACGAGCAAAACGCTTCAACGTCAACAGTACGTTTAGCGGGTTCTTCAGGCGCTAACCCATATGCTTGTATTGCTGCTGGTATCGCGTCTCTTTGGGGTCCTGCTCACGGCGGTGCTAACGAAGCATGTTTAAACATGTTAGAAGAAATTGGCTCTGTTGATCGTATTGATGAGTACGTTGCAAAAGCAAAAGATAAGTCTGACCCGTTCCGTCTTATGGGCTTTGGCCACCGTGTTTACAAAAACTTCGACCCACGCGCTACGGTAATGCGTCAAACATGTCATGAAGTTTTAGCAGAGCTTAACATTCAAGATCCACTTCTTGATATCGCTATGAAGCTTGAACAAATTGCCCTTGAAGACCCATACTTTGTAGAGAAGAAACTTTACCCTAACGTTGACTTCTACTCAGGTATTATCTTAAAAGCGATTGGTATTCCAACAAGCATGTTCACTGTAATTTTTGCTATGGCACGTACAGTTGGTTGGATCACTCACTGGGATGAGATGCTATCTCAACCTGGCCATAAGATCAGCCGCCCTCGTCAAATGTATACTGGTTACACGCAACGTGACTTCGTATCAACTGACAAGCGCTAAACTTAGTTAGTTAAAAAAGGCCGCTTTTGCGGCCTTTTTTGTGCGCTTTGCTTGTCAATTTTATGAAACCGATTACAATTCCTGCCTAAATTTATAGATGTTGAATAGCCATGCCTTCTCAAGAGTTTGATATAACAAAAATCCGCAATGACTTCCCTACTTTAAACCAAACCCTTAATGGCAACCCTTTAGTTTATTTAGACTCTGGCGCAACGTCGCAAAAGCCACAAAGCGTGATTGATGCAACCACTCGTTTTTATAATTTAAGCAACGCAAACGTTCACAGAGGCCGTCACATCTTAAGCGAGCGCGCTACTGAGCAGTATGAAGCAGCAAGATTAAAAATAGCAGATTACTTTAACGTAAAGGCTAATGAAATAGTCTGGACAAAAGGTGCAACAGAGGCACTAAATTTACTTGCTCATGGCCTACAAAATCAAATTACTCACGAAGATACGGTATTAATTACGCCACTTGAGCACCATGCTAATATCGTTCCTTGGCAGGTATTAACGCAAAATACGGGGGCAACGCTATCTGTACTCCCCCTTGAGCAAAACGCGACGTTTAATATAGCGCGCTGCATAGACTTTATCACACACACTAAAGCAAAGGTGCTATGTATCAGCCAGGCCTCTAACACATTAGGTAATATTACCAATTTAGCTCCACTAATAGCTGCAGCGAAAGCAGTCGGCACGTTAGTTGTTGTCGATGGCGCACAAGGAGCTATGCATTTACGCCCTAATTTAAAACAGCTCGGGTGCGATTTTTATGTTTTCTCAGCGCATAAAATGCTTGGCCCTACGGGTGTTGGGGGCTTATATGGACGCTATGAATTACTCAATGCGCTTACCCCGTACCAAACGGGTGGTGAGATGATTGATACCGTTACCCTTGAAAAAAGCACCTATCGAGACGCTCCTGCAAAATTTGAGACTGGCACCCCAAACATAGCCGGAGTAATTGGCTTTAGTGCAGCAATTGATTATTTATCAGCCCTAAACATACAACAATTGCAGCGCTATGAGCGGACAATTTTTAATTATGCAGCGACACAGCTAAGCAAAATTGATGGGGTTACTATCTATAGTGACTTAAACAATAATATTGGTACCCTTAGTTTCAATTATAAAACTGAACACCCTTACGATTTGGCAACTTTGCTTGACGGATTTGGCGTTGCAGTGCGTAGCGGTCACCATTGTACGCAACCATTAATGCATCATTTAGGGGTAACAGGCACTGTTAGAGCAAGCTTTGCATTTTACAATACTCATCAAGATGTAGATAATTTCATCCATGCCTTGAAAGAATCGATTGATTTATTAGACTAATTTAGGATAACTCATGACAAATACGTTTAACAGCGTAATTAAACCTATACAACATGCGCAATCTTGGCAGCAAAAATATCGCGAAATAATGCTTTTGGGCAAAACACTTCCCGCTTTAGCGGATGTACTTAAAACCGATGACGCACTTGTTCCTGGGTGTGAGAGCAAAGTGTGGATGTTTATGGAGTTTGACGATAGCGAGAATCGTTTAGTGGTTATTGGCGATTCAGACACCCGCATTGTAAAAGGCTTATTAGCGATTATTTTAGCGCTTTATAATGGCTTAACACCTGAAGAAGTCGTGAATATTAATGCGTATGACGAATTTGAAAAGTTAGGCTTGATTAAACACCTTAGTGCATCTCGTGGGAACGGAATAAAAGCCATGGTAGAAGCAATTCAAAGCATGGCAGCAAACAAGCTCAATTAAACTATTGAGCTTGTTGTAAACGCTGTTTTTTATCTAAATATTTACGTACCGCTTTAGCCGCTACAAAAAAGCCAAAACTTCCTGTGATCATAGTGACCGAGCCAAACCCGTTATTACAATCCATATTCATTGTACCATCGGCATTTTGTTTAGCATGGCATACACTGCCATCACTGCCTGGGTAAACTAGTTGCTCAGTTGAGTACACACAATCAATATTAAATTTGCGTTTTGGGTTGTTACTAAAATTATATTGTTTGCGTAAAATATAACGCACTTTAGCAAGTAGCGGATCTTGCGTGGTTTTAGCCACATCGCCAAATGTTATTTGGCTAGGATCAGTTTGCCCGCCCGCGCCGCCTGTAGTAATAATAGGCATTTTATTACGCTTACAATGAGCAATAAGCGCTGCTTTTTCCTTAACTGCATCAATACAGTCAATAACGTAATCAAAACCTTGAATATGCTCACGAATATTTTCAAGAGTAATAAAGTCATCTATCACAGTTACTTTACACTCTGGGTTTATCAGTTCGCAGCGACTTTTCATTGCATCTACTTTGGCTTGGCCAATACTGCCGCTAAGCGCATGAATTTGCCTATTTACGTTCGTCGCGCAAATATCATCTAAGTCAATTAAAGTGATCTTACCCACGCCTGTACGTGCTAAAGCTTCGGCGGTCCAACTTCCTACACCGCCTATTCCCACTACACAAAAATGGGCTTGTTGTAGCCAATCAAATTGTTGGTTACCGTATAGGCGTTTAATTCCGCCAAAACGAATATCTGTTACTTGTTCGCTCATTTACCAATCCAGTTCCCACGGCGATTGCCATGCTTGAAATTCTTGCTGATTAATTAATTGCTGGTACTCATCACCCGTAGCAGGCAGCAAAGTGCAATTAATTTGCTCCCCATGCCATACAAAACTTAACGCATAGGCATGAAGATACGCTCTCTCAGCTGCGCTACCGCTATAGAGTGAATCGCCTAAAATTGGCGCCCCTAAACTTTTTAATGCCACTCTAAGTTGGTGAGTTTTACCCGAATATGGCTTTAATATATACGCCCTAAACCCCGGCTTATAACTAAAAGAATAAAAGCGGGTAATGGCTGGGTTTTGCATGGTCGGTAAAAGCTTAAACATGCCCCTACGAGACTTAGCCATATCACCTTTTATCCACCCTTGCTTTTTTTTAGGTTTAGTATTGCTTATTGCTAAATAAAACTTGTTTATTGCATGCTCAGTAAAAAGAGACGTAAATTTAGCAGCGGCTTCTTTATTGCGACTAAGAATAATAAGGCCAGAGGTCACTTTATCAAGGCGGTGAACAGCAAATAATTTTTCGCCCGTTTGCTGCTCAGCTAACACCACAAACCCTTTTTCACTTTCTGAGTGAAAATTAAGCCCCGCTGGTTTTTCAAATATGTAAAAATCAGCGTGGCTAAACACTATGGGTAATTCTCTTTTTACCATTATTAAGCTTGCTTAGCTTTTAGGTAGGCAATCACTTTTTCTAGATCCTCGGGCGTATCAACCCCAGCATGTGGCGTTACTTTAGCCTGCTCAATTTTGATAGCGTAACCATGGTATAACACCCTAAGTTGCTCTAGCGACTCAAGTACTTCAAGCGGCGATACACTTAGCTCAATATACTGCTTAATGAAGCCCGCGCGATAAGCATATATACCCACATGACGTTGAAAAGGCGTTATATCTAACACACTGTCGTTATTTAACATTGCGCTTCTGTCAAACGGAATACTGGCACGTGAAAAGTACAACGCATTTTTATTAATATCACTAACTACTTTCACTGCATTAGGATTAAATACTTCATCTTGTTCTTCAATGGCTACACTTAATGTTGCCATTGGCGCGCTCGAATTATTAAGTAAAGTGGCAACTTGAGATACGTTTTCGCTTGCAAGTAATGGCTCATCACCTTGTACATTTACCACCACGGTTTCAGCATCTAGCTTAAGTAAGTCAACCACCTCGGCCAAGCGTTCAGTACCCGATTGATGATCTTCTCTCGTCATGAGCACATCATTTGTGAACGATTTAACAGCATCAAACACTTTTTGATGATCGGTTGCAATAACCACTTTACTTGCACCTGACATACACGCTTTTTCATACACATGTTGAATCATAGGCTTACCGCAAATGTCGGCTAATGGTTTGCCAGGTAAACGGGTAGACGCGTAACGTGCAGGTATTACAACTACGAATTCCACTTATCAACCTCATCTTGAGATAGCTCACGTGCTTCATTTTCTAAAAGTACTGGTATATCGTCGCGTACAGGGTATGCAAGTTTGGCTGCGGTGCTGATAAGCTCTGCATTGTCTTTATCAAAACGAAGCTTTCCTTTACACACAGGGCAAGCAATTATTTCAAGTAATTTTGTATCAAAGGCCATTGAGGATCCCTTTTTGTTTTAATAATAAATCTAATTTATGTATAACAGCATCTGTAGGTTTTGCATTAACAGGTAGGTAGTACCAATTATCTTTTGCAAAGTCTCTACATTTTACCGCATCTTTTTCTGTCATTAATACGTTGTCGTCATTAAATTGAGTAAAATCAGCCAAGCTATAAGCATAGTGATCTCTAAAATGATGCGTTGAAAGCAGCTGAATATTTTGATCTTCTAGTGTATTTTCAAAACGCTTCGGGTTACCAATAGCACTAACCGCATGGCCTTGTTCAATTGTTTTGTTCACTGGAGTATTGTCAGCAACGTGCCTAAGCCCACTCGTTTTTAAAACGTAGCTATGTGGTGCGCCCCCACCATTTTCAATCACTAAATCAACGCTATTTAATCTGTGTTTTGTTTCACGTAATGGTCCTGCGGGCATAACAAAGCCATTGCCAAACTGCCTTTGGCTATCAACAATGCAACACTCTATATCGCGCGCCATTTTATAATGTTGCATACCATCATCAGAAATAATGACATCCACACAAAATTGCTGCTCTAATAATGTAATATTGGCTTCTCTATCCGGCCCAACAACTAGAGGACACTTTAAACGATTAAATAAAAGTATTGGCTCATCACCGGCTTGCGCACTTGTTACACCGCGCTCTACCACCAGCGGGTAGCTTTTTACTTTACCGCCGTAGCCACGGCTAATAATACCCACTTTTAGGCCTTGCTCTGACAAGTATTCGTACAGCCATAATACAAATGGGGTTTTGCCATTTCCACCTACACTTATATTGCCCACCACAATCACTTTAGATTTAGCTTTAAAAGGTTTAGCAATACCACATTGATAAAACCCTTTTCTAATACTGGCAATTAACCAAAAAAGTGCAGCTAACGGCAATAAAAGTAGTGTTATAAAACCAAATGGTTTATACCAGCTTTGCTCGATTTTACTCACCCGTGTTCACCAAATTGCATTTTGCAAAGCGCAGAATACGTGCCGTCTTTGGCAAGTAAACTTTGGTGATCACCACTTTCAATCACCCGACCGCCGTCGATAACGTATATTTTGTCGCTGTTTTCAATTGTTGATAAACGATGCGCAATAACAATCGACGTTTTATCTTGCATTAACGTGTCTAGTGCGTGCTGAATGAGCTTTTCTGACTCGGTGTCTAGTGCTGATGTTGCTTCATCTAAAATTAAAATAGGCGCATCTTTTAATATAGCACGCGCAATTGCTATACGTTGACGTTGACCACCAGAGAGCATCACCCCGTTTTCACCAACCATGGTATTGAGCTGTTCAGGTAAATCTTTAACAAATTCCCATACGTGGGCTTGTTTGACCACCTCTTCTAACTGCTGCGGTGTTATTTTACGGGTTAGTCCATAACAAATATTGTTGGCTATTGTGTCATTAAATAACACCACTTGCTGAGATACCAAAGCAAACTGGCGGCGTAAATCTGCCAGTTTATATTTATCAAGCGCAACGCCGTCGAGTAAAATTTCACTGGGTGCTTCTAAGTCATAATAACGTGGTAATAAATTAGAAATAGTTGACTTACCCGAGCCTGAACGCCCTACAAGCGCGATGCTTTCACCGGCCTTTATACTTATTGATAGGTTATTTAAAACAGCTTCATCTTTAGTGGGGTATTTAAAGGTCACATTTTTAACCTCAATTTCACCCTTCACTTTATCTACGCTGTAAGTACCTTTATCTTTTTCTATTTCTTCATCTAAAACTAAAAAAATACTTTGCGCTGCAGAAATACCACGCTGCATATCACTGTTCACGTTTGCTAATTGTTTAAGCGGACGTAAAAGCATCATCATAGATGAAATAAGTACAACAAAATCGCCGGAGCTTATCGTATCTATCATTGAAGGCATAGAAACAACCCATAAAATAACAGCCATTGCACTGGCCGCTAGTACTTGAATGACCGACACGCTTAACGCTTTAGTGGCATCCATTTTTATACGTTGCTGGCGATTATGATTATTGATTTTTGAAAACTGGTCGATTTCCTGTTGTTGGCCACCAAACCCATGTATAACCTTATGGCCACTTAACATTTGCTCAGAGCTTCGGGTAACCTGGCCCATGGCCGACTGTATGTTCTTCGAAATATGGCGAAAACGTTTAGATACAAACGTAACAATAATTGCCACTAAAGGAATGATCACTAAAAATATCAGTGAAAGCTTCCAGCTGGTATAAAACATAACGCCAAGTAAAAAAACCACAAAAGCGCCTTCACGTACTACAATTAGTAATGCTTTAGTAATTGCTTGCTGAACTTGTTCTGTGTCAAAGGTGATTTTTGAAATTAAATCACCTGTAGAGTTTTTATCATGAAACGACACAGGCAAATGTAATATGTGTTCAAATAACTGCTGGCGTAAAGCGCGTACTACTTGCGAGCCTACATAGCTTAAGCAATAAGAAGACATAAAATTAAACAGGCCACGCCCTATAACTAACGCAATAACTACAAAAGGAGCATAAGCTAACACTTCGTTATTTCGTTGATTTAAGCCTTCATCAATAAAAGGTTTCATTAATTGAATAAATAAAGCATCCATACCTGAGTAGCCGATCATTCCAATAATAGCAACGAAGGCAACGCTTTTATAATCACCGACGTAAGAAATCAACCGCTTATAGATTTGTGTAGTACTTTGACTCATATTACTCTCGTTATACAATTTCAGCCCTTATTGTATCCTTCAAACAGCCAAAACTAAACGTCAATCTTCTATAAACCAATAACTTTCGTGTTTGCGAGCCGTTGTCACTTCAAAGCCATCTTTATATATACTCACAGTAATTTGCCCATCACGTGCAGTCACATATTGTTTAGCATTTATTGCTTTGTAGCGTGAAACTACACTTTCACTGGGAAATTGCCACTGTCCTTCAAAGGCTGTTGAATGAATAACGGTGTGCGGATTAACATGGTCGATAAATTCCATGCTAGAAGACGTATCACTACCGTGATGAGGGCTTAAAACCACATCGGCTTGCAATGAATGAGTTTTAATAAGACTCAGCTCACGCGCTTTAGAAATGTCACCTGTTAATAGCATCGTAAGTTGTGGCGATTTAACTAATAACACACAGGAGTTATCGTTTTCATTATCATATTTATCACTCGAAAAACTACTGATATGCAAGTCATTAAAGTTATAGTCCAAAGAGTTACATCGCGTGGTAATGCCATGTGGATGAAACCGTTTAAAGCTATCACCAAACCCTGCTTTAATAAAATGAGCAGCCCCTCCTGCATGGTCATTATCTTGATGGCTTATTATGGAATCACTAACAGTTAAATTGTGGGCTTTTAAATACGGAATTAACACACTGTATGTACGGCTAAATCGGTTGAAGTAGCTAGGCCCAAAGTCATAAACCAATGCTTGATTATCTTTTTCTAGTAATGTCATTAGCCCGTGCCCCACATCAAACACATGTAACTGCCAAAGCGGTTTAGGTAAAAACATGTAATCAACCAATGCGACACACAAGGGAATAATTGCCAAGCGTTTAAACGGGCTAAACCACGCTATTAAAATAAATATATAAGCCGCAATTAAATACAGCGTGCGTGGTTTCGCTATATCTAACCACCTGTATTGCCAAGGTATAGCATCCATATAATCAAGTAAAATGCGCAGCATATTATCGAACAACACTATAACCGGCGTTATATCTACCACCGTGCTAATAATCGTAATTAGCAGCAAACATGGCATAATTACTACGCTCAATAATGGAATGGCTACTAGGTTAATAATAAGCCCTACAATACTCACACCACTAAAATAAATAAGGGTAATAGGCATAAGCGCAATAAACAAAGCAACCTGAATAATACACAGCGCCAATAGTACGCTAAGCCAATTATATTTCGTTTTAGGAAGTCGTTTTATAACTAGATAAATAATTGCAACAGCAATAAAAGAAAAATATAACCCGGGGTTTAAAACATTAAAGGGGTTAATAAGTAATACCGCGACTAGGGCATATAATATGCTTCGCCATCTTAATGGCTGTTTAGCCACAAAGTACAGCACCCAAGCGCATGTTAACATTATAAAAGCGCGAGTGGCTGAGAGTAAAAAATCACTTAAATACACATAAATAAATGCAGCTAACCAACCGGTAAAACTATAAAAAAATGTTAAGTTGATGGACTGTGCTACTCTAACTTTCAAAATGTATACTGTGTACTTACATAATAAATAAAAACAGCTGAATATAAGCCCTATATGTAACCCTGAAATTGCTAATAAATGGCTCAAGCCTAAGCTTTGCATCGTTTGCTTATTTTCAAAGGACATAAGAGACTTGTCACCACTTAATAGCGCATAATAAAGCCAATTAAGTGATGTTTTTTGAAATGTGCGTTTTAAAAATTCTCTATACTTAATAATTATTGAAGGAGAAGCCCCATGCAAAATACTGAGTTGTTTATTCAGTACCTTCCCTTTGAATAGTATGCGTTTTTTAAATGCATGCACGTTGTTATCAAACACGTTGATATTTTTTATTGTTCTAAATTCTTTCAACGCTATTGCTGCATCAAAGGTATCACCGTGCTTAATAAGTTGCTCAGAATCGACACTTAACATCGCTTTTGGCGCTTTAAATTTATGTATTTCATCCCCATTAAGCTTTAATAACGTTGCTTTTATATACTGGGGTTGCTTTGCTGAGATGACTTCATCGACATAGATTGTGGCTGGATAAGCGTAGTTATTTTCAACATTTGGCAACTTATAGCTATAAAACAGGTAAAAGTGCACAACAATGCAGCAAATAGCTAAAATAAACCCTAACAAAACATTTAAAAACGGCTTAAAATAGGCGCTCGCAATAAGGACAGATATTGTGATGACTGTAAACTCAAGGGTTTGATAATAAAATACGGTTGAAATACAGCCAATTACAAATCCAAGACTAATCCACACTGAAGTAAATGGTTGCTTGAAATGCCTAAGAAAACGATTCAACGATTTTTACCTGATCCTAATAAAATTAGGCATCATAAAACACTTAGAATATTCGGCCGCCTATTACAAGACGCCAATCTATGGCATTTGAACAGACGCTCTGCAAGAGGCGCATTTGCAGTAGGTTTATTTTTTGCGTTCATCCCTGTTCCTTTTCAGATGGTTTTAGCAGCCGCAGCAGCCATTGTTTTTAGAGTAAACTTACCTATTTCTGTTGCATTAGTATGGCTTACCAATCCACTAACAATGCCGCCAATATTTTATGGCTCATACCTTGTAGGTACGCTCGTTTTAAACCAACCAGAGCAGCATTTTGCATTTGAAGCCAGTTGGGCATGGTTTTTAGAAAGTCTTTCTACCATAGGCCCTGCATTTTTAATTGGCTCATTGGTTTGCGCTTCTATCGCTTCTGTTATTGCTTATTTTAGTATTGATATTATTTGGCGCCGCTCTGTACGAAAAGCATGGCTTGCGCGTAATCAGTAAATTATAGACGAAAAAAAACCAACTTTTATAAGTTGGTTTTTTATCAACAGACTTAAGCTAAAATCTAAATACTCTTCGTAAGCCAACAAGCGGTAACAACAGTAGTGTATACCACGGGAAGCTTGCAGAGCTTCTTTCATAAAGCTCTTTTTCAATAGCGGCACAGTCTTCTACTTCGCCATCAATAGGTGTAAGTTTTACTGCAACAGCAACACTCTCGTACTCAATATTACCTTCAATATCGGTTTCTACATTACCAAAGGTATCGCGCTTTTCAACGGTTTTAGTAGCTACACCAAAGATTTCATTATCTTCATTAATAACCTTGGCTTCTGCCATCGTGTAGGCGTAGTCTGTTTCACCATCTGCTTCGTAACAAGGGAGCAAATCGTTTAGGTTTGTAATTTTATCGTCACCAATTTTATAGATAAACGCTTCTTTACGGCGGCTGTTTTCAGATGTACCCACTTCGCCTTCACCAACAACATATCCTTGGTTATTAATGTCATTGCCATAAGCACTTGAGCTATTAAAGTAACCAGTAGGGAAAACGGTATTGCCCGTACTTATATCATGATAGAAAAACTGATCACGAAGTGTGGTTTCAATACGCTTTGAAGCATAACCAACAATTATATCGTTGTCGTTTACTGCAAGTGCTTTACCCGAAAGCCAATCGTCTTCTTGGTCTATAAAATTAAACACGTCACCATTTTTAAAATACACAGGCATTGTTAAAATCGTGTCGTCGTTTTTATAGTAGCGAGCGTTAGACGAGCCTACAATTGTGCCATTGTTATTAAGTGCAAGCGCAGTGCTTGTAAAGGCAAAATCGTCATCATCTTCTGGTGTTAAGGCCAAGCCCAGTATTTCAGTAGAAGTGATATTAAATGCTTCATCAAGCTCCCACTTTACCGCACGCTCATCAAATACGCCTGTAGTAACACTCGAATTTAATAATTGTACACATGTAGAGGTTGGTTCGTCTTCGTTATCACAGTTATCTTCAATATTATCAAGACGATCTTCAGGAATACCTGTAGAAACATAGCCAACTACCGTATAGCCGTCGTTTGTTTTTATAATATCGTTAGCGCGGCTAGTACCGCCGTAATCGTCAAAATCAGGAACTAGCTCAACCTTTTGCGTGCCATCTTCAGAAATAACAATACCGCGTTCTATAAAGTCATGAGTAAACCATGTTTCTTCTTCATCTTCACCATCTGGGGTAAATGAAACTTTATCGTATGGTGCTGCACTCCAGCCAACACTCACGCCATCTTCGCTTACCGCGTTATAAAAGTTACTAATAGAACGTGTTAAACCATCGTAATCAACCGACTCTTCGTCAAATAAAACTTGCTCAGTAACATTGCCATCGTCAAATTTAATACCCACTACCGCACTTAGTTTTTGGTATTCAAAATCAGTGGGTCTGCCAGCTAAAAAGCTGACCATAAATGAATGTGCATCGGCGTTATTAAAAACAGCATCGTTATTTTCTATATCATCAAGTGTAAACGTGATTTCTTTATCACTTAATTCAAAATTGTACTCTTCACTGTCGTATGCATTTTCAATCACGCTTTCGGTAAAGTCGATATAGCTTATATCGATTGGTAAATTATACAATCCGTTGGCAGTACCAATAATGTGCCCGCTTTCGCTTACGTCAGTTACGTAAGAATGTTTAGCGCCGTCAAGAGTACCTAGTTCTGTTAATTCATAGGTTGCACTTAATGCAGATGTACTCAATGTCGCTAAAATACTGGCAGCGAGTAATTTATATTTCATTTTAATCCTTACTACTGATTCTGTAATTCTTCAAGTTCTTCCCAGCGCTCAAACGCGGCTTCAAGGTCAGACTCAAGTTTTGCTAAATGGTTCAATGCATTAGTGGTAACGTCACTATCTTGTTTGAAAAAGTCAGGATCGCTCACTACAGCTTGCTGCGCTTCTACAGCGGCTTCAAGTTGTTCCATTTTATTGGGTAGCTGCTCTAATTCAAGTTTTAATTTGTAAGAAAGCTTAGTACTTTTGTTTTCAGGTTTTTTAACAGAAACAGGCGCAGGTTTTACGTCTTTTTTTGGTGCTTGATGCTGTTTTTCTTGCTCGGCTAAATAACTTAAATAAGCTTGGTAATCGGTATACCCCCCCACCATATCAGTTATTTTACCATCCCCTTCAAACGCCCATACACTGCTACATGTATTATCAATAAACTCACGGTCATGGCTTACTATAAGCACAGTTCCTTGATACTGATTAATAATTTCTTCGAGTAACTCTAATGTTTCAATATCCAAATCATTGGTTGGCTCATCGAGTACTAAAATATTGGATGGTTTTAAAAATAATTTCGCGAGTAAAAGCCTATTTTTTTCACCACCAGAGAGTGCTTTTACAGGTGTACGCGCACGTGCCGGGGGAAATAAAAAGTCTTGCAAGTAACCAAGTACATGACGAGAGCGCCCGCCCATCATTACCTCTTGTTTACCCTCGGCAACGTTATCTTGAACAGTAGCCTCTTCATCAAGCTTTTGTCTGTATTGGTCAAAGTAAGCAAATTCAAGGTTCACCCCTTGCTTAACATGCCCACTATCAGCTTCTAACTCACCAAACAGCAGCTTGAGTAGTGTTGTTTTACCAATACCATTTGGGCCCACTAAACCAATGCGATCTCCCCGCATAACAAGGGTAGAGAAATCATCAGCAATCACTTTATCTTTAAATGCATGATTCAAGTGCTTTGCTTCAAATACTAACTTGCCTGATCTGTCTGCCGTTTCAATATTAAAATCAGTTTTACCTACTTGCTCTACACGGGCTTTGCGTTCAACACGTAGCTGTTTTAGTTCACGTACACGGCCTTCGTTGCGTGTACGACGCGCTTTAACCCCTTGACGGATCCATGCTTCTTCTTCAGCTAAACGCTTATCAAAAAGCGCATTTTGTGTTTCTTCTACTTTTAAATCGTGCGCTTTTTGTTCAAGGTAGGTTGCATAATCACCAGGGTAAGATATAAGTTTACCGCGGTCTAAATCTAAAATACGCGTTGCAACAGCACGAATGAACGCACGGTCATGGGATATAAATACAATACCGCCTTTAAACTCTTTTAAAAACTGCTCTAACCATTTAACGCTGTCTACATCTAAATGGTTAGTTGGCTCATCGAGCAACAGTAAATCAGGCTCGCTGACTAATGCCCGAGCTAAAGCAACTTTACGCAACCACCCACCCGATAATGATTCTAACTTAGCATCTGGGCTAAGCTCTAAACGCGTTAATACTAGTTGAATTCGCGAATCAAAGCGCCAACCGTCACACGCTTCTAATTCGTTAGATAATCGCTCAAGTTTATTTAGTAATTTGTCGGTACAATCAGTTTGTAGTTGCGTGCTCACATGATGATAATCAATTAATAAATTGGCTATATCAGGCATGCCTTGCGCTACGTAATCAAATACTGAGCCGTTTGCCCCTTTAGGTGGATCTTGCTCTAAACGAGAGATTTTAATGCCACCTAATTGGTTAATTTCGCCATCATCTAAAATTACTTGGCCATCAAGTACTTTTAAAAGTGTTGATTTACCTGCGCCGTTTCGCCCTACAATACAGACGCGCTCGCCACTTTCAATAACCGCATCGGCATTATCTAATAATGGGTGGGTGCCATAAGCTAACTGCGCTTTTTGTATTCTTATTAAATCCATAAATACTGCTCTTTTATTCTTGCGCTAAAAATTCATGCACTGTTTGTGCATCAAACGGCCAATACAAAAGTTGGCCAGTTTTGCTTTCAAATACAGGAATACTTAACTGAAAACGCGCTAATAATTGCTCATCAGTCATAATATCGGTTAATTGAAGTGTGTTTTTATTACCTAAAACTGATAATAAAACCTGCTCCGCTTGCTCACATAAGTGACAGCCATCAGTGTGGTACAAAACAAAACTAGCCATGGGTAATCAACCAGCTGTTGTGTATTTTTTTATTCCGTTTGAAGTCAGGTGATAACGTTTTGTCTGAAATATTTTCAGCTTTTAACCCCAAGCCCATTAAACCTACTTCATCCATTACAAAACCACGTTTGTTATTAGAAAAAATTAATGTACCCGACGGGCTCAAGATTTTTTTAACCCAAGTAAGTAATTTAATATGATCGGTTTGCACATCAAACGCATCTTTCATTCGTTTAGAATTAGAAAACGTTGGAGGATCTAAAAATATTAAATCGTATTGGCCTTGAGCGTATTCTAGCCATTTTAAACAATCAGCCTGCTCAAAACGGTAACGGGTATTGCTAATATCATTTAACGCAAAGTTATCTTGGGCCCACTTGAGGTAGGTTTTTGATAAATCAACAGTGGTAATTGCTTTTGCACCACCGAGTGCCGCGTGCACAGAGGCTGTACCTGTGTAGGCGAATAAGTTTAAAAAGCGTTTGTCTTTTGCATTTTGCTGAATATAACGACGCGCTAAACGATGGTCTAAAAATAGCCCTGTATCGAGGTAATCAAACAAGTTTACTTTAAACTTAGCGCCAAACTCTTCCACCACCATAGTACGGTTTTGTTTAGCCATTGGGGTATACTGCTCTTCCCCTTTTTGTTTTTTACGCACTTTAACGGCTATGTTTTCAGGCGCAATGTTTAGCTGCTGTGCAGTTAAGCTAATCACATCTTGAAGACGCTTTTCTGATGTTTTTTCATCAATTTCTTTCGGCGCTGCGTATTCAAAAATAACAGCAGAGTCGCCATAAATATCAACCGCTACGTTGTACTCAGGAATATCAGCATCATAAACGCGATAAGCTTGTACTTCGTTTTGTTTAAGCCAATTTTTGAGGCTCTGCTTATTCTTTTTTAGACGATTAGCAAACGACATTGAGCCTTCAAAATTAAGCGCCGGTTTGTCGTCACTTGTCAGGCATACTTGTTTATCATCTAACTGATATAAATTTAGTTCTACATCTAATGGGCCATTTTTAAATTTATAACGCTTTTGTTTAACCAGTTTTAACAGCTTAAATAGGCTTTCATCCATGCCTAGTAACGCAAGCTTCCAATGATTAAAGTGCTTTTTAAAACCCACTCCCATGCTGCGGTGTAAATTTACCAGCTCGGCCATAGAACCAATACGCTCACCGTACGGTAAGTTAGAAATTACCACGCCAGGTAATTTAGCGACAGAGGTAAGCTTAGTCGCATCACTTTGCTTAAACTTAATAACATTACCCAGCTCTGCTCGCTCAGCATTGGCAATGGCTTTATCAAGAACTTGCGCATCGTAATCATGGCCAATTAACCACAATTTAGGATCGGTAATTTGTGCAATTAATTCCTCACGCAGTTGTTTAAATTTAGCCGCTCTAAAACTGGGTAGACGCTCAAACGCAAACCCTTCTCTAAATAAACCAGGTGCTTCGTTACGCGCCATGCCCGCCGCTTCTATTAAAATAGTGCCGGCACCACAACATGGATCAAATAAAGGTTGATTTACATTTTCAAGCCAACCACTGCGTTTAATAATCGCTGCCGCTAAATGCTCTTTAATTGGGGCTTTACCTTGGCCTTGGCGATAACCACGCTCAGATAAACGAGGACCCGAGTAATCAATATACAGAGCAACACCATGACGGTTTAAACGCGCAACAACACGCACGTTGGCATCTTGCTTATCCACATTTGGGCGCTGTTCGTATAAATCATTAAAATAGTCAACAATTGCATCTTTAATTACCAAGCCTGAGAACTGGGTATTTTTTAAAGCGTCGTTGGTACCAGTAAAATCAACAGCAAATGTTTGTGTTGGTCCAAACCATTCTTGCCATGGCTGAAATCGAGCAAATTTATACAGGCTATCTTTATCATTAACGCCTTCTTTTTCTTCAATAAGCATCAGCACACGTGTTGCATAACGAGTTGATAGACAAACCTTTTGCGCCAATGTTGAATCTGCCTCAAAGCGAACAGAACCCACAGTTTGTTTAGACACGGCAGCGCCTAGTTCTGTTAGTTCATCAACAAGTAAATTTTCGATTCCGATAGAAGTAAGTGCGATAAATTGCAAAGTAATAACCCTTAATAGCTAATTGCGCAGGATTATAACATAGGTTGGCTGACAAACACTTGATAAACGCAGCTCGATTTATAAATTTGCTAAGCTGATTTACTCTGGTATTGCTCAAGTAATAGAGGGTGAACGCGGTTGTTTAAAACGCGGATAACTTCAAATTGCTCAAGAGACAAATTATCATCAAGTTTGAATGTTTCATTAAGGTTTAGGCAAATTGACGCATCAGGGCAATGTTCAACAATTAAAAACTCACCAGTTTGTGCTTTTGAGGTAAGTTTAACGATGGCTTCTGTACTTGGCTGGCTGCCAGTGTACTCTTCAAAAAACCAACTTTTAGCCAGTACCGGTTTTAAGTGAAATTTTACAGCAGTGGCATTGAGCGCAATTTGGCAAATTTGTGCAGGCTTATACAGCTCAAAACCATCTAAGTAATTGTATACTTGCTCATAAAAAGCAGCATCTTCTAAGCTAAAACGCGGGTTTTCAAATACACAGTCGGTGAGCTGTCTTAATTTATACGGTGTGCATAATTGCATATCGTCATTTAAATCAAGTAGTAAGCGGTTTTTATTTGCACATGCAATCCACTGCCATTGTTTTGTTGCTTGTAACATTTGCCTCCTCCTTGTTTAAAAATTTATTTTTAATTAAGACATTAATATTAGATTATAACGGCTTTTGACCATTTTTAAAACATTTGTTTAGAACATTTATTGAACGATCAAAAGCTTACATAACTGATCCTTATAAGAAATCAACGATCGATTTTACCAATTGTGGCCCTTTGTAGATGAACCCAGTATAAACCTGCACTAAATTTGCCCCAGCATTTAACTTTTCTTGAGCGGATTGCGCATCATCAATACCGCCTACACCAATGATGGGAAATTTACCTTGTGTTAAACGTTTCAGTTCGCTAATTACCTGCGTAGAGCGCGCTCTTACAGGGCTGCCAGATAAACCACCGGCCTCATCGGCGTATTGCTGACCCATTACTGCACTGCGTTCAAGCGTAGTATTTGTGGCAATAACACCATCAATTTTATTATTTAAAAGTGACTCGCTTACCTGCTCAATTTGTATTTCATCAAGATCTGGCGCTATTTTAACCAGCATAGGTACTTGCTTATTATGTTTGGCAATTAAATCGAGCTGCTCATTTTTTAAACTTTGCAATAGATCATCAAGTGCAGCGCCATATTGTAAATCACGCAGACCTGGCGTATTAGGAGAGGATATATTGACAGTAATATACGAAGCATGCTCAAACACTTTACGCATACAATGAATGTAGTCGTCTTTGCCTTGCTCATTTGGAGTATCTTTATTTTTACCAATATTAATACCTAAAATACCGGTGTATTTGGCATTTTTTACGTTATTAACTAAATTATCAACCCCTTTGTTATTAAAGCCCATTCGGTTAATAATGGCATTTGACTGAGGTAACCTAAAAATACGCGGCTTATCATTGCCTGCTTGCGGGCGCGGGGTAACTGTGCCGACTTCTACAAAACCAAAACCCATTTGGCTAAAGGCATCAATACATTCAGCGTTTTTATCTAAACCTGCAGCTAAACCTACAGGGTTTTTAAACTCAAGGCCTAAAAAGTTGACTGGTTTATCTTGTAATTGTTGAGACCAAGCTGCGTTTAAAGGGGTGTGAGCAAAACGGCGTAAGTTATTAAGTGCAAACTCATGTGCCCATTCAGCATCTCGGGTGAACATAAAACGGCGGGCTAGATCGTAAAACATGAATTGTTCCTCTTAAAATTACAGACAAAAAAATACCTCAGACTAGGCTGAGGTATTGTATAACAATTTTAACAATTAACTGATTATTTACTGAATAAATAACCCATTAAAGCTAAATTATTTTCCTGAAGTATCACAGTTGTGGCTTAACAACATCAATTCGCGCAGTGCAACTGAGAACTTAGCAAAGTCATGGCTTTGTGACGTTTTAAACTCAGCTAACATTTGCTTCCAACGCTGTAACAATAGATCTTGGCTTGCCATCCACTGGTCAATTTGATTATCAACATCGTTTTCGTCACCTTCAAAGCTGTTTAGCACAACATGAGAAAGTGTACGTTGTTGCCAATCAAGCTCTTCACGGTACGACGCTCGAGCTAGTGCTTGCCAATGGTTAGAGACAGGCTGATTAGTAATTTGGTCTAAGAACCAGTGTAAGCCCATACGCGAGCCAAGTTTAAAGTAGGTATTAGATACCATCGCCACGCTGCGGCCAGAATTATGCGCTATTTCAGCAATATCCATAACAGAAAACAGGCTAGAAAGGTCAATAATACGCTTAGCGATTTGCTTAGGCACACCTTTCTCTGCTAGCTCGTTAGCCTTACCCGCAAGGCATTCATGCTCTTTATCTTGCATGTACGTATTTAAGTTTTCGCTTAAATCTTTAAACGTGGGTGCAAAGAACTCGATTGCTTGTTCAATTGTTTGTGATTTATTACGATGACGTAAGAACCAGCGTGTTGCACGGCGAACAGTACGACGTAGTTGGTACAACATTTCTGTTTGAACTGCAGCTGGGATTTTATTATCTAGCGCGCTGATTGATGACCAGGTTTCACGCATTTCAAAAATCTCACTCGCAATTGAATAACACATTGCGATTTCCGCTTCGTTAGCACCGGTCTCTTCGTTCATGCGTACCATGAAGTTTAAGCCCATATCATTAACGATATTGTTCGCCAGTTTTGTCGCAATGATTTCTTTACGCAGTGGGTGATTATCCATCGCGTCGTTAAATTTTTCACGCAGTGGACGCGGGAAAGACTTAACTAGTAGCTGACGGTAATAAGGGTTTTCAGTAATTTCATCTGTTACTAACGACTCTTTAAGCACCATTTTTGCGTACGAAACTAATACTGAAAGCTCTGGACGTGTTAGATCTTTTCCTGCTGCCGCGCGCTCTGCCAGCTCTTCATCAGTTGGTAAAAACTCAATGGCACGGTTTAGGTTACCTTCTTTTTCAAGGGCATGAATAAAGCGGATCTTTTCTTTAAGCGTTGATGCACCTTTAGACTGTGTAATCGACAATGTATGTGTTTGACGGTAACAATCTTTAAGTACAAGCTCAGACACTTCGTCGGTCATAGAGTAAAGTAATTCATCACGTTGTTTACGTGTTAAATCACCTTCTGAAACTAAGCCGTTAAGTAAAATTTTAATATTTACTTCGTTATCTGAACACGCAACACCGCCTACGTTATCAATAAAGTCGGTATTTACACGCCCGCCTTTGGCTGCAAACTCGATACGCCCTAATTGGGTTGCACCTAAGTTACCACCCTCACCTAAAATTTTAGCGCCAAGGTCTTTACCGTTTATGCGCAGCGCATCGTTTGCCCGATCGCCTACATCAGCGTCTGTTTCGTGGCTATTTTTAATGTAAGTACCAATACCACCGTTCCACAGTAAATCAAATTCCATCATTAATGAGGCTTTGATTAACTCGTTCGGTGTCATGCTTGCTTTTTTAGTGCCCAACATTTTTTTCATTTCTGGGCTTAAAGAAATCGACTTAGCTGCGCGCGAGAAAATCCCACCACCCGCTGAAATCAGATCTTTATTGTAATCTTCCCACGATGAACGAGGCAGGTTAAACAAGCGCTCACGTTCTGGGTAAGACGTTGCTGCATCTGGTGTTGGGTCTACAAATATATGCATGTGGTTAAACGCAACTTGCAAGCGAATGTGCTTAGACAATAGCATGCCGTTACCAAATACATCGCCGGCCATATCACCAATCGCAACCACAGTGAAGTCAGTAGTTTGACAGTCAATATCCATTTCACGGAAGTGACGTTTAACAGACTCCCATGCACCTTTTGCTGTTATGCCCATTTTCTTGTGGTCATAACCTACTGAACCACCTGATGCAAACGCATCACCTAGCCAGAAGTTGTATTCGTTAGCAATACCATTAGCAATATCAGAGAAGGTAGCTGTGCCTTTATCGGCTGCAACTACTAGGTATGGGTCGTCTTCATCGTGACGAGTTACATTAGCTGGCGGTACAATTTCACCTCGCTCAATGTTATCGGTAATGTCTAATAAACCACGGATGAAAATTTTGTAACACTCTTGACCTTCTTTAATAAAAGCTTCGCGTTCACTTGGTAGTTGCTTACATACAAAACCACCTTTAGAACCTACAGGAACAATTACAGTGTTTTTAACTTGTTGAGCTTTTACTAAGCCCAGTACCTCAGTACGGAAATCTTCACGACGGTCTGACCAACGAAGACCACCACGCGCAACTTTACCACCACGTAAATGCACCCCTTCTACACGCGGAGAGTATACAAAAATCTCAAATGCTGGCAGCGGAAGCGGCATATCAGGAATTAAGCTAGGCTGTACTTTAAACGACACGTAAGATTTAAACTGACCTGTTTCATCTTTTTGGAAGTAGTTTGTACGCAGTGTTGCCACAATCATATCTACATATAAACGTATAATACGGTCATCATCAAGGTTCGCTACGTTTTCAAGCTCTAAGTAAATTTGTGCACTTAATTTCTCAAGTGTTTTAGGGCTTGCAGGGCTTTTAACCGAGAATTTTTTAGCAAATAAGTTAACTATTTGCGCAGCAATATGCGGGTAGTTTGCAAACGTGCTCTCAATATAAGTTTGCGAGAAGGTAACCCCAATTTGGCGCATGTATTTTGCGTAGGCACGTAATATAGAGGCTTCACGACCTGTTAACCCCCCCATTAATACTAACCGGTTAAAGCCGTCGTTTTCAAGGCGGTTGCCCCATACATTAGTTAATGCAGCGCGAAAACGAGCGGAAATTTTATCAAAGTCGGCCATTCCTTTGCTGTCAATCAGCATAGAGAAGTCCATGATCCAATTGATACGACCATCACTTGTTTTAACAGAATATGGCGTTTCACCAACAACACGTAAACCAAAGTTTTCTAGCATTGGCATAACATCAGATAAGTGAATTGGCTCATCTTTATGGAACAAGCTTAGGCGTACGATATTGCTGTTAGCTTCTTCTTGCGGACGATAAAACAGCATTTCGAGCTTATTCTCGTCAGTTAGCAACTCTAGCTTTTCAATATCAACTACCGCAGCACTAGGAAGCACTTCATCTTTGTAAGAGCGTGCAAAGGCGTTGCAATATTTACGATTTAGATCATTACCGCGGGCTTCACCTGCAGACTCTAACAGTGCAGATTGAAGTTTATCTTCCCAAGTGCGGGCTGCTTCTACTAAGTTGTTTTCGATGTCTTTCACGTTATATTCGATATTGTTATCTGTCACACGAACGGTGTAATGAGTACGCGCCAGTGTTGACTCAGAGAAATAGGTAGTAAATTCGACTTTTTCGTCAGAATTAAAGGCGTTAGCTAAAATATCTTGTGTTTCACGGCGCAGCGCTGTGTTGTATCGCTCACGTGGCACATACACCATGCAAGAGAAGAAGCGTCCGTAGGCATCTTTGCGAACAAATAAGCGACACATGTCACGTTCTTGTATTTGTAAAACACCCATTGCAACTTCAAGTAACTCGCTCTCGCGAGCTTGAACTAATTCATCACGTGGGTAAGTTTCTAAAATATTAAGTACCGCTTTGTATGCATGGGTGCCTTTAGCAAAGTCACACATATCCATAATGCGGTTAATTTTAGTTTTTAGAACGGGCACATCAGCTGCACTGTTGTTATAAAAGCTTGATGAGAATAAACCGATAAACCGGTCTTCACCAACCACATTACCTTCATCATCAAAGCGTTTAATACCTACGTAATCTATGTACGCTGGGCGATGAACGCGCGATACTGAGTTCGTTTTTGTTAATACTAGTAAGTTGCTACTAAGGGCCTCTTGGCGCGCAAATTCAGGTAATTCAGATAATAAACGCGTATGCTCATCAGTTGAGTTTTTCATCAAACCAAGGCTTGTGTCCATTTTACCTTTTAACTGGTAATCACCTTGTACAGGGGTAAGCTCGTACTCGCGATAGCCCATTAACGTAAAGTTATCTTTAGCTAGCCAATCTAAAAACTCTACGGCTTCAGATACTTCGTTTTTGTTTTTATTATGCTTACGTTTTGGTACTTCTTTAGTAACAGAGACTAGTTTTTCGCGAATTGGCTGCCAATCATCTACTGCAATAGAAACATCAACCAATACAGATTCGAGTTCTTTTTTAAAAGAGGCAATAACAGATGCATCAGTTTGGCGGTCAATCTCTATAAAGAATACTGTTTTAGTCGAGGTTGATTCTTGCTCTGCTTTTAAATTCGATAAGCCAGAGATTTTCGCGTTATCACCGCGCTGAATTTTTAGTGGGCAGTGAAGTAATAAGTGAGAAGCTATATTTTCACGAGTCATAGCCATACGAACAGAATCTACTAAAAATGGCATATCTTTAGCAATAATTTCTACAATTGTATGTGATGACTGCCAGCCATCTTTTGCTACTTCAGGATTGAAAACGCGAATTACTGCGTCGTCCGTGGTGTTTTTTTCTAGTGCATTCCAAAGGCTGAGTGCAGCACCGTATAGGTCACTATCATTGCGATTTGCCAAATCCTCTTTAGACATGTTGCTGTACAAGGCTTTGGCGAATTTCTCAACGAGTAACACATTATCAGCGTGAACTTTTTTCTGGATAAGCTTACAGACATTATCTAGGATAACCGAGGCTTGGCCTTCATTTCGTGTCATTGTATGTTCCTTAATCTATTACTGCTTTTAGTTAAGCAGAATATTTGTACAGCCATTTATTAGCGTGGAGTCAGTTAAATTCTAACCCTTTTAGCGCTAATAAACAGCCTTTTCGATGAAAACATTTTAAGCATTTCAGCTATTTGGTCATCTATTCACAAAATATAGATATAAATGACCATTACTGGTCATTTAGGAGCACAATTATTCACTTTATTTTTTCTGGTCGGTCCACAGTAAACTACCAATTGCAGGCAATAACAGCACTGCACCTAGCATATTTACTAAAAACATGAAGGTAAGTAGTATTCCCATGTCAACCTGAAACTTAAGATCAGAGAATATCCACGTACTAACACCTATCGCCAGAGTAATACCCGTAAACAAAACAGCGCTGCCACGCTCAACAAGTGCATTACGGTACGCCACACTCAGCGGCACGTTTTGCTTGAGTTGGCCCATCATTGACGAAAGTATATAAATACCGTAGTCAACACCAATACCCACACCCAGAGCTATAACAGGTAAAGTAGATACCGTTAAGCCAATTTCTAATTGCACCATAAGCGCTTGTGCTAGCGTTGATACGATATAAAGTGGTAATACCACTGCTATAGTCGCTTTTACGCTCTTAAAGCTTAACAAACACAAAATGATAACCGCGCCATAAACGTATAGCATCATCGGAATTTGCGCCGCAGAAACAGACTCGTTTGTTGCCGCCATTACTCCAACAGGACCCGAGGCTAATTTAAAGGCTAACTTATCTGTGCCTTCTTCTTGCGCAAATTGCTTAACACGTTGAATAACGGTATCGATTGTATTTGCTTTGTGATCATCTAAAAATATAATCACTGGCATAACTGAACAATCGCCATTGAGTAAGCCTGTGCTTGTTTCTACACGGGCAGTTGATTGTACTAAGCTGGCTGAATTACGCGGTAAGCTTTGCCATTTTAAGTTACCTTCGTTGTAACCTGCGTTAACCGATTGCGCCACAGAGCTTAAGCTCACAGCCGATTGCACGCCTGGCACATTTTCTACCTTGTACTGAAAACGGCTAATACGCGCCATCACATCGTGCTCTGTACACGCTGCAGGGTAAGCCTCAACTATCACTTTTAATATATCTGATGAAATAGTGTATTTGTCCGATATTAAAAAAGTATCCTGATTGTAGCGAGCATCTTGGTGCAGTGAAGGCGCACCTGCATGTAAATCACCTATACGCATTTTATCGGCTTGCCAGTAACCTATTGCAAATAACACTAGCGTAAACCCGATAATAATTTTTGCGGTTTTAGGGTTTGTGGCTTTTACCAGTAAATCGCGTATCGCATCTAGCATATTAGGCTTTTGCGAATCGCCAGATTGAATATGCACAGTATTGGCAAAATTCATATACGAAGCCCACACAGGCAATAAAATCAGATTAGTAAATATAATTACTGCTACACCTAAACTAGCTGTTATAGCAAGTTCACGAATAATACCAATATCAATAGTAAGTAGGGTTAAAAAACCCACCGTGTCAGAAAGTAGCGCAATACCACCGGGTACAAGTAATGCTCTAAAGCTTGACTGACAGCAAATACGGGTACTTTTGCCCTCGCCTACTTTTTTACCAATGGCGTTTATCATCTGCACACCGTGGCTTACACCAATCGCAAATACTAAAAACGGTACTAATATAGACATAGGATCGAGCCCAAAACCTAAACTCGACAACAAACCCATTTGCCAAATTACGGCAATAATTGAACACGCTATAGGTAAAATGGTGAGCTTTAAACTGCCACAAAATAGCCATACCATAATAAAGGTAAAACCAATGGCAATAGCAAAAAACAGTACAACCCCTTTTGCACCTTGAGCGATATCGCCGGCCATTTTGGCAAATCCAATAATATGAATACTGACTTTATCTGTACTTAAAGGCTCTCTAACTTGCGTTTCTAACTTTTCTGCAAATGCAAGAGTATCTAGTTTTTGCTGAGTTTGAGGGTCTGTTTCAAGTAGTTGAGCGGTCACCATTGCACACGAGTAATCGCTGGCAATCATTCGCCCTACTACTTTTGCTTTTTCAATGTTTTCTTTTACAACCGCTAAGCCTTTTTGATCAGCTTTAAAGTTTGCAGGAATAATGGGGCCGCCAGCAAAGCCATCTTCAACCACTTCGACAAAACGCGCACTAGGCGCAAAAATAGAGTTAACTAATGGACGGTTTACACCAGGAATAAAATACAGTTGATCGTGTACTGCTTTTAATTGGGTGAAAAATTCGGGATTAAAAATGTTGCCACTGTCATCACACACCGAAATTAAAATGCTATTTGCGCCGCCAAATTGTTTTTCATGCTTTGTGTACACTTTCATGTATTCGTGATTTAGCGGTATATTTTTGTTAAACGAAGCGTCTAATTCAATGTGAGTGGCTTTATAGCCTAAAAAACATGTTATTAGCGCAAAAGCGATTAACATGATAGCACGGTGTCTAAACACCGCTTTTTCTAAAAAGTCTAAAAACGTATGCATTAAGGGTTCAACTCCTTCACTTTAATGCCATCTTCTGTTGCCATGACCAATTTATTATTAATTATTACCCCATCAAGAATAGCTTTCCCATCGGGGCGTTGCTCATGTGTAAGTAAGCCGTCTTTTAAATGAAAGATCACACCACTATTAGCCAATAATAACCAATGCGCGTTATTGTAATTTATGATGTTATTAACCGTGGCCGTTTTAACATTTTCAAAATGCTGCCATCGCTGTTCATTTTTATTTTTGGCAAATACATTTCCTCGAAGCCCTGCGACTATTTCTTGATCAGAGTCTGAGGCTACCGCAAAAAAAGAACCAGGGTAAATTTCATCGAGGCGTTGCCACGTTTGACCATTATCAGTGCTTTTGGCCATTAACCCCATTTCACCCACTAACATTAAACCACTGTCTGTTTTTTCAATTCGGTTAAAGTGAGGGAGTATAGATGCTGTTTCGGCTTCGTAGCCTTCGGGGTCATGTTCTTTTAAATCATTCAAATACTCTCTATCTTCACTAAAAAGTAAAGAGTCTAAAAAGCGTTTTTGCCAGTGCTTGCCACCATCACTGGTTTGATAAAACATGCCATAAGCGCCCACAGCAAACCCCTTTGAGTCATCCTCAAAGTAAATATCTAAACACGGCTTATCAAGCTCTGGCTTTGCTTGTTGTAGTTGCCAGTTTAACCCACCATCAGTGGTGTTAATTATTGTGGCATCGTGCCCACACGCCCAGCCATGGGTTTCATTAGAAAAGTCGACAGCCGTTAATAAAACTTGCGTAGGTACAGTTTGCGCTTGCTGCCATTGCTCAGCATTTTTACTTGTAATTACTGTACCGTGCTTGCCAACAGCTACTAAACTAGCACCTGTATGGGTAATATCAGTTAGTAAGGTTTTATTTGCGTTTATTGCGCTAATAGCATACTGAGGTGCATCTTGTGCAACACTCGCACCGCTTATTATCAGGCTGGCATATACCAAATACTTCATAAATTTTAATCGCCTTGAACTGAAGGATTGTTTGTCTGTTTGCTGAGGAAAACCCTGCGTGTCGTATAGACAAACGCGATGAGAAAGAAAAAAGCAGCTAACGGGTTGTTAGCTGCATATTAGGATGTTACCTACCTTCACGGCGTAGTGCGCTTGAAGTAAACTCATTATCGTTAAACGACTCTGAAAAGTCGTACATTTTTTCTTGGTTATCTAAACCAATAGCTAAGTAACGACGCGAATTTAGATCATGATACACTTCTAAAGTACTCCACTGCGTAGGTACTTCGTAGTAGTTTAAGCCATATGCCATTGCTACGCGGTAAAGTTGGTCGCGATTATCATAAATATCGGTCACTTGTACTTGCCAGCTATCTTCGTCAATGTAAAACACCCGTTTTTTATAAATATGACGGGTATCATCTTTTAAGTTAGCTTCAACAACCCATACACGGTGCTTTTCATAACGCGTATGTTCTGGGTTAATGTGCCCTGGTTTTAATATATCATCGTACTCTAATTTATCACTGTGTAACTTGTAGCTATTGTACGGAATATATAGCTCTTGCTTACCTTTTAACGTCCAGTTATAACGGTTAGGTGAGCCATTAAACATATCAAAATCATCGGTAGTACGTAAGCTATCTGCCGCTGTACCTGGTGCGTCATATGCAACATTTGGTGCACGACGAACACGACGCTGACCTGAATTATAAGTCCACGCTTGGCGAGGCGTTAAAATTTGATCCATGGTTTCGTGTACAAGTAGCGCTGTACCGGCAAGGCGTGCAGGCTCTGTCACCTTTTGTTTAAATTTAAACAAAATGTTTGAGTCTTGAAGCTCTGCAGGCGTCGCTTTAGGATCTGAATATTTAACCAATAGTTGTTCATCAAAGCCCACATAATTGTACGAACCCGATGCGGTGGGTGCAGCTTGTCCACCAAAACGCTCTATTGATTGTCCACGATAGCGTAATAAGTGATTCCAAATAGCCTCTAAGCCTGATTTAGGAATAGGAAATGGAATACCAATTGCGGTATTTTTTATTCCGTTGCCACCTTCAATAAGCTCAGCCGTTGCAGCAAACTCTTTTGTTGCATCGTATACAAACTGTGGATAAGAGGCAGAGCGGCGCGTTTCATAAACAGGCATTTTAAACGTATCTGGGTATGCTTCAAATAAAGCAATTTGACCAGGGCTTAAGTTAGCTTTGTATTTATCAAGGTTTGTTTTATCAATAGTAAACAACACTTTGTCCGCTGAGTAAGGGTCAATGTGGTGCATACCAGGCTCGTAACCTTCTGGTGCAGTTGTAATACCGCCATTCCACGCTGGAATAGACCCATCAGCATTGGCTGCTTTTTCTGCGCCAAACGGCGTTAAGTCTTGTCCTAAACGTGCAACTTCTTCAGCGCTCATTTTTGCCATTGCCGCTGAACTTAAAAACATGCTACACAAAGCGGTAGCGATGAGGGTAGGTTTTTTAATCATACTAATATTACCCCTAAATAGAATATTTTAAATTGAAAGAAACGTAGTCACGATCTGAGAAAGTATTGATATCGCCACCACCCCAAAATGAGTTGTAGCTCACATCAAGTGACCATGCATTTTGGTAATTAAAGTTCATCGTTACACCCAGCGATTTACGGTCTTCAATAAACAAGAACATAGGATCAGGTGTGTTACCGTTTACATCATGAGAAAATACAAATCGTGGAGAGAAGTTAATACCGTTGTAAAGGTTAAAGTAATCACCTTTAGCAATTAGACGGTAACCCCAAGACGAGGCCGTAGCAAACGACTTTTCTTCTGGGCCATTAGAAAGGCCTAGTTGTAATGTTGTGTAGTCAGTAGTGCCTGGGCCTGTGATCACACCGCTTCGCCCTGTACCCGACACATTCAAACGCATTTCGTCGTAATCAGGCATATCATGAATTTTAACAGCGCCGACTTCGCCTACTACAGCCCAACTATCAGCACCTAATGACGGGCCAAATAAATGTGTTGCAGTAAATTGAATTTGTGATGTGTCGCGTTCAATATAACCTTGCGCAACTTCACCTGCAGCCACTGAGCTAACTGCATCCCCAAAACTCATTTGCGAAATACCCGCAAAGTCTGGGCGAATGCCAGCCAGTGCTAATTGTTCAGGCATGGCGGTGTAAAGTAGCTCTACATCGTCTATTTGTAATGGCTCGTCTTGACGGTAGGCAAACTCACCCGCAAATGCGGTCTCACCAATACTCGTATTAAAGCTTAAACCGTAAAGTTTAATATCTTCTGGGTATTCATTTTCGGCTTTAGAAAACGCGAGGAGATCTGCTACGTTGTCATCAGTAATTTCGGTTGTTGCAATCATTGCTAAATCTTGTGCAATTGCAGCTTGTGAAAAGTTCGATACACGACCAGAAATAAGCGGACGACGACTGTGATAATTAACATGATATAAAGCGACCTCTGTGTCGTTCCACTCAGGTAAAAATACACCTAAACGTAAACCATATTGACCGCCGTCATCTGGCTCTGTTTTACCGTTATCGCCTTTACCTTTAAGCGCCACTTTAGTGGGATGCGCTAGATACATATTTGCTAGTAGAGCTTGACCTTCAGCACTTGTAGGATCAATGCCCTGTGCAGCCGCTACCTGTGCAAAGTTAGAGTACAGGTTGTTAAGGCTATCAGTTAAAAATGCCATATCAATATCAGGATTTGAGGTAAAGCCTAACTGTACATTTTGTTGATAGCCGTTTTCTGCCGCAAAGTCATTGGTAGAAAAATAAGTACCTGCAGCTGGCAGGCGTGTTTCATGCCATTGATACTGGTAAAAACCTTCTAGGGTAATATTTTCAGTAATACCTAATGACGCCCAGAGCATACCCACTGGGATAAATGCTTCTTTAAGCTCAGCACCCGGTGCTTTTAAGCGGTCAATGTCAACTGGGTTTACGTTAATACCATGAGAGATAAGCGTACTTTCACCCCAGTTAACGACTTGTTGGCCTAAACGAATTGAAAGTGGATTATTGCCATCATTTAAATCAAAGTTAGCCCAAACGTAAGCGTCTAATAAACGAATGTCGGCACAACTTTGCTCTTTTGTGTCGTCGTCATCACATGGATCTACGCCTTGTCCTGAGGTTGGGTTAACGTAGGCTCTATCACCATCCATTAACTCAAAATCGTAAAAGTACATAAAACGCGTGAATAAGCCGTAGTTATCTTTATTAATTGAAAGGTCGTGTGTGCCTTTCAACAATTTTGAAAACGAATCACCGCTATCAAAATTAAGATTACCTGCATCGCCATTATTAGAGTATGAGCCCGGTTGAGCCCAAACATCTTGAGAAGAATAAATTGTATTTAATGAAGGATTATACCCAGTCCAATCAAATGCAGGATTATTGCTTTTGCCAATAATGTCGAAATCTCTGTCTTCAACACGGACGCTTTGACCATAGGAAAAAGTTGAGTCGAAGGTGATATCAAAGCCCCCTACCTCAAAATTTGCTGCATTCGCTGCTGCTGATAAACCTAAGCTTGCGGCTGCTAAACCTATAGCTATTTTGTTTTTAACAAAAAGCGATCTTCTTATCATTGTGTATCCCCCCTGTCGTGGGTAATTATGTGTGATCAAGTTATTGTTTTTAGTGTAATCTTAACGATAGAAGCGATTATAAAAAATTACAAATGGTCGCGTTCAATCAATTATTATATTTTTTGAGCTGACGTTTACGTATTGGTAAGACGTCATACCAGATATTTTATACACGTAAATTAACAATAGAACAAATTGAAATTAACAAAAAGATAATATTTTTATGTATCTATAACATAAAAACAGTAGGTTAGGCGATACGTTCGAGACGAATAAATTTATTCTCAGAGGTTAGTAAAAGTCTAAAGCGCCCTCTAATTCCAATAGATGAAATATAAGGGCGTAGGTGTGACGCGGCAAAACGTATCGTTTTGCCATTGTCCTCAACCACTTGTACAGAGCTATAACGGCCATGATAGTAATCCATGCATTTGTTATAGCTCAAGTTTAGGTAAAAGTAATACTCAATCATTTAATTAAGTGCTTTTTCAACCTTCTCATATAAGTCAGCACTCAGTCCTTCAAGGCTTGCTAAGCGTTGCAATTGCGCTTTCATTGCTTGAGCACGTGTTGGATCAAATCGTTTCCACGACATGAAAGGCGTTAACATTCTAGAGGCATTTTGCGGATTAATCGCGTTTAGCTTAATGAGTAAGTCCCCTAATAATGCGTAACCTTCACCATCTTTTCGGTGAAATTGCGCGGTGTTAAAATGACTAAAGCTGCCTACTAATGCACGGACTCTATTTGGGTTTGAAAAGTCAAAACTAGGATGCTCATAGAGCGCTTTAATATTCTCAATAGTATCAGCACCAGACTGCATAGCTTGTAGTGCAAACCATTTATCCATTACTAAAACGTCATGACGCCACTGGCTATCAAAATGATCTAACAACGCATTTCTTAATGGGTGCGATGATTTTACTACCGCACTCAGTGAGGCTAAAACGTTGGTCATATTCGAAGAGCCTGCGGCTTCTTTGATAACGTGGTCGACTTGCTCAGATGGTATTTTAGCTAAATAATGTAAACACACGCCTTTGAGTGCTCTTATAGCGACCGCGTCTGGATTAATACTGCCATCATCAACTAACGAACTGTAACATGCCAAAAGCTCATCAAATAATTGCTCAGCAATTTGCTGTTCAAACAGTTTTGTAACAGTGATAATTTCATCCACAGGGATCGTGTCAAACTCAGCAGCAAACGTGTCAAAGCTTGGGAGTTTAATCAGTTCAGCAATTAATGCTAAATCACCATTTTTCTCGCTAATTAAAACACGTAATGCATTGATAACGTTATCACTAAGTGCGGCATGTTCAGGTGCATTAACGCCCTGCTTAACTGCCTTAATAAATAACTGTTGCTGTGCGTCCCAACGCGAAAAGTCGCTGCGTGCAAAACGCATTATGTGCAGTAAGTCATGCTCTGAATTTTGCTGACTTAAAATACACGGCGCAGAAAAATCTTCAAGTAAAACGGCCACTGGGCGAGTCGGGATCTGATCAAAGTAAAATGTTTGCGTTGATGCCGTAACGTTAAGCACATGGCCGCGCTTTTCTCCTTGATAAGTAAGCGCAATACTTTGCCCGTTTTCATCTAATAATTCGATAGCAAACGGGATATGTAAACTCTTGTTATCGGGCTGATTTAGCGGGGCTAATTGCTCAATTGTTAGGGTATAAAGTTGTTTATCGTGATCATAGTGCTGTGTGGCATTTAAACGAGGTGTACCTGATTGGCTATACCAGCGTTTAAATTGCGTCAAGTCTATGCCTGAAGCATCACTCATTGCTGCAACAAAGTCATCACAGGTAACCGCTTGGCCATCATGACGCTCAAAGTAAAGCTGCATCCCTTTTTGAAAGTTAACTTCACCTAACAGGGTATGCATCATTCGGATAACTTCAGCCCCTTTATCGTATACCGTTACGGTATAAAAGTTATTCATTTCGATAACTTTTTCAGGGCGAATTGGGTGCGCCATTGGCCCCGCATCTTCACTAAATTGATGAGTACGCATTACTTTAACGGCATCAATGCGATTAAGTGCACGTGAGCCTAAATCGCTACTAAATTCTTGGTCTCTAAATACAGTAAGCCCTTCTTTTAGCGATAATTGAAACCAGTCTCTGCAGGTAACGCGGTTGCCTGTCCAGTTATGAAAATACTCATGCCCAACAATCGACTCTATAGTATGGTAATCTTTATCCGTTGCGGTTTCTTGGTTAGCCAATACACATTTACTATTAAATACATTTAGCCCTTTGTTTTCCATTGCGCCCATATTGAAAAAATCCACGGCTACAATCATATATATGTCTAAATCGTATTCTAGGTTAAAGCGCTCTTCATCCCATTGCATTGCTTTTTTTAATGAGCTAATTGCATGCGGCGTTTTAGATAAATTGCCTTTATCAACAAATAACGCAAGTTCAATTTCGCGTCCGCTTTTTGTAGTGTAGGTGTCTTTTAGTACATCAAAATCGCCCGCTACTAATGCAAATAAGTAACTTGGTTTTTTAAATGGGTCTTGCCATTTAGCGAAATGGCGGCCATCAGCTGTTTCGCCGCTGTCAATTTGGTTACCATTTGATAGTAAATGCCTAAAGTTTTTATCTGCAATAATTGTTACATCATAGGTACTTAGCACGTCAGGGCGATCTAAAAAGTAGGTTATTTTTCTAAAACCTTGCGCTTCACATTGGGTGCAATACGCCCCACCAGATAAATACAAGCCTTCCAAAGAGGTATTGGTTTCAGGAGAAATTACTGTAACTATTTTAAGCTGGCATGTGTGAGGTAAATCATTAATGATTAAGTGCTCACCTTCAATCTTATAATTTGTGTAAGCAATATTGTCTACGTGTAGTTCCAGTAATTGTAAGTCTATACCGTCTAAAACAAGTGCAGAGTTTTCATTAGTTGTTCTTTTAAGCGTAAGTAGCGCAGTCACTTTTGTATTAAGGGGTTGTAAGTCAAAAGTGAGTTCTGTGTGTTCTATTGAAAAATTAGGCGCCGTGTAATCTTTTAGATATTGCGCTTTTGGCTTTGCCGAAACAGTCATAGTTACTCCCACGAAAGCCCCTTAAAAAAGGGGCTATTAAGATTTAAGCAGGTTGCTTAGGTTCAATGCGTAAAATTTTAATACCTACGTACGCATAAATAATAGCTAAGAAAGGGTTAATTAAATTAAAGAAAGCATACAAAGCATAGTCAAATGGATTTATTAATAAAACGCTTTGCATGTACGCACCACACGTATTCCAAGGAATTAACGGGCTTGTTATTGTTCCGCCATCTTCTAAAGTACGCGATAAATTAACCGGTTTTAATCCTCGATTTTTATATTCTTCTTTAAACATACGACCAGGGACTACAATAGCGATGTATTGATCCGCTGCAATTAAGTTTGTACCCACACAAGTTGCGATGGTTGATGTAATAAGCGAACCTGTGCTTTTAGCTATTTTTAAAATACTCTTAACAAAAATATCCAGTAAGCCGGTTTTCTCCATTATGGCGCCAAACATAAGTGCCGTCATGATCAACCAAGTTGTGGTTAACATACCTGCCATACCACCACCACTGAGCAATGAATCCATTTTTTCATCGCCCGTATCGATACTAAATCCATCGAAAAAAGTCGTCCAAATAATTTTAAAATAACCAACCAGCTCACCTTGAGACAGGTCAATTTGTGTCGCGATTAAATCTGACTGAAACAGCATTGCCCACACAGCACCAATTACAGCGCCAATCGAAATAGCTGGAAACGCCGGCATTTTTTTAATAGCTAAAACTAGGAGCACAATTAATGGAATTAACATTTCAAAGCCAATATTAAAGCTTTGCTCTAAAATTACCGTAATTTCGTCAATTCTGCCGGCTTCGTTAGAAGCTGTTGCATTAAAGCCCATAAAAATAAAAATGATCAGTGCAATGACAAAGCTAGGAACAGTCGTCCATAGCATATGGTGAATATGTTCGAATAAATCAGCGCCTACAACAGCCGGCGCTAAATTAGTCGTTTCAGAAAGTGGGCTAAGTTTGTCTCCAAAGTAAGCTCCCGAAATAACCGCCCCTGCCGTCACCGTTTGGTCTAATCCAAGGCCTGTAGCAACACCTAAAAGTGCAACACCTATGGTGGCAGCTGTAGTCCAAGAGCTGCCAATACTCATTGCAACAATGCCACAGATTAAACAGCTGGCAGCATAAAACCAACTAGGGTTAATAACCTGTAAGCCATAATAAATGAGAGTTGGCACGGTGCCCGACAACAGCCAAGTACCAATTAAAGCACCCACCATCAATAAAATTAAAATTGCCCCCAATGATAAAGTAATACCTTCAATCATGGCTTCTTCAAGCTTTTTCCACGTATAGCCATTTTTAAGCCCTATTAGTGCCGCCGCAAAAGTGGCAAATAATAACGCTATTTGGTTGGGACCTGACGACGAGTTATCGCCAAATAAATAGACCGCTGCGCCTAATAGGCAGATAAGAACAGAGATAGGAATAAGTGCATCAAAAAACGAGGCGGGTTTAATCGGTTTTTCTAAAGGCTTCAAAATAGTGACTCCTGCACACCACATACAAGGGCGTGTTTATTTATTATTTTTAGCGTATCAGTGCTTTTTTTAAGCCACAGTAATGTAACTCAATTAAGTGATTCGCGATTATAGCAATTTAGCAAAATTTAGGTAACAAAAAAGGCGCAAAAAGCGCCTTTTTAAAAGAGGTATACACGTATTTTATTTCTTAGCGATACGGCCAAAGTTAATATAGTCTTGCGTAATGAGTGCTGCCTCTTCTAAGAAAGGGTCTAACTCTTCAATTACCTCTGGTACATCATCTAGGTTTTCAATCGGATCTTTACCTAAACGCTTTAAACGCTCATTAGTGCGCGCTAAAGTACGTGCTTCATTTTCATCTTTTTCTTTAATACGGTCTGCTTCAACTAAAGAAATAGTTTTACGGTCTTTTTCTTCATTGTAACGAGCAATATCATCAAATACATAACCAAATTCGGGCTCTGTTTTAATACGTAGTTCGTGTTGTTTCTCTAGATAACTAATCACAGGGGTTAAATTACCCTGCTTTTTGTACTTAGCTCGAACTATGCTATCCCAAGGTAATGCATTATCTTGCTTGCTCTCACCCCATTCTGCTGGGTCTATCGCCGAAGGGAAAGAAATATCAGGAATAACTCCTTTGTGCTGAGTACTGCCACCATTTATACGGTAAAATTTAGCAATAGTGTACTGTACACTCCCTAAATCGTTGTCGTATAAATCATACGCACGGCCTAAGCCTTTGTGTTGTTGAACCGTTCCCTTACCAAAGGTTTGCTCGCCAATAATCACTGCACGGCCATAATCTTGCATTGCGGCGGCAAAAATTTCAGAGGCTGAAGCACTGTAGCGGTCAACTAAAACAGTTAGTGGGCCATCGTAATAGGTAATGCCATCACGATCTTTTTGCTCTTCAATACGGTTATTTAACGTATGAATTTGTACTACCGGACCTTGATCAAAAAAGAGGCCTGATAGTTGCGTAGCTTCATATAGTGATCCACCGCCATTTTGGCGCAAGTCAATAATAATACCGTCTACATTTTCTTCTTTGAGTTTAGCTAATTCAACTTTAACGTCTTTCGAAAGGTTGTTATAAAAACCAGGGATCTCAATAACACCGATTTTTGACGTTAAATTTGAATAACTGGCCTCAAATACTTCAGATTTAGCCGCTCTGTCTTCTAAGCGAATTTTATCACGGGTGATCTCAACAACTTTTGGCGTGCCATGCGCATCAGAGCCTTTAAGATACTGTAAACGTACCTTGGTTCCTTTCGGGCCTTTGATTAGATCAACGACATCATCTAAACGCCAACCAATAACATCAACAAACTCTTTTTGATCTTGAGCAACACCAATAATTTTGTCGTCAGCTTTTAGCTGCTCTGTTTTATCGGCGGGACCACCCGGTACTAAGCTGCGAATAACGGTGTAATCTTCATCCGGACTTAAAACGGCGCCAATGCCTTCAAGCTCTAAGTCCATATCCATTTTAAATTGTTCTGCGCGGCGCGGCGATAAGTACGACGTATGTGCCTCGATACTGCGCGCTAGCGAGTTCATTACAATTTGAAATGCATCTTCTGAATTTGTTTGCACTAAACGTTTTTGTGCATTTTTGTAACGCTTGGTAAGAACGTCCTTAATACCTTCCCAATCTTTACCTGTCATTTTTAAACGAAGGGCATCGTATTTAACACGTTCACGCCAGATTTCATCAAGCTCTGCTTGCGATGCTGGCCATGCCGCATCTTCACGATCGAAAAAGTATTCATCGTCTTTATCAAACGTCATTTCTTTATCTAGTAACGATAAAGAGTAATCATAGCGTTCAAAACGGCGTTTTAAGCTTAAGTTAAAAATATCAAACGTAAACCCAAGTTTTCCCGTGGTAATCGCATTATCAAAATCGTCGCGGTATTTTTCAAACGCTGCAATGTCACTTGCTAAAAACACGCTTTTGTTGAAATCAAGGGATTCGATATAACGATCATACACTTTACTGGAAAGCGCATCGTTAAATCGAACCGGTGTATAGTGTGAACGAGCAAATAAGTTAGCCACTCGTTTGCTGGCAGTGCCATGTTGACTTTCTTGTTTAAGTACAGGCAAGTCTTCAAGTTTTGCCGCTTCAACTGAAGCGAATAAAGAACCCGAAAACAGGGCAGCCACTAACGGAATGAGCGTAAACTTTTTACTCATACACAACTCCTTAATTTATTTACAACTTAAATAATGTATAAGCTGTCAGCTTTGGTTTTAACTTGCATGCCTGTTACTAATTCAACATGAACTTCGTCTTTGTTTACTTCAGTAATTACTGCATTAACAAGTGCTTGGCCAAGTTTTACCTTAACCTTGTTATTAACCTTGACCTCACTTGCAGGTAAAGGTTCAACTTTTCCTGAACGTTTAGCAGGGGCTGCTTTAGCTGGTTTGTTAGCTGGAGCATTGTTTTTGCTAGCGTGGGCTGGCTTTTTCTTGAAAGATTTAGAGTCTGAATCTTGGCGTGGACGCTGTTGTTTTTTGCGTTTAGCCATTTTAGCACGGCTTTCTTCTAGTGCTTTTTGAGCGTGGTCAATGTGCTCTTGCTCAACTTTTTCACCTTGATTACCATCAAGGTCAATACGAAACTCTGACTTGGTTACAGCTTCTAAATAACGCCAATTAGACGTGTATTTTCTAAGTGCTTGGCGTACTTGTGTCTTACTTACTTTTTCAGACCCTTCGATACGCTCGGCAATATCTTTAAAAATACCGACTTTAAGCGGTTTAATACCGTCTTTTTGTTTAAAACATTGTGGAAATTCTTGATAAAGAAATTCCAACACTTCATTAATATCTTTTAGCTTGTTTGTGGTTTCCATTTTAGAACCTATTTTTCACATCTTTTCGTCAAGGGAGGAATCAACATAGTGTATTACCCAGTCAATTAACTCTTCGAAGTCAGCTTCTAGTACTGCCAAGTCACCTCGAAGGTGTTCCCAAATACCATTTATTATTTCATCGATTGATTCACAGTCTAAATCATCTGGGATTTTATCCCAGGCTATGTGAATCAAATCATTGAGCGTTTCCGCTACATGTTCTTCATCCCCTTCCCAATCGCCTACATCTTGTACTGCGAATAGGTAGTCTTGAACATTTAGCAAATCTTTCATTACAAGCTTGCCTCTAAGCATTTAACTAATGCTTCTAAACCAGCTTGGTCATCAGTATCAAAGCGACCAATAGTTGGGCTATCAATATCAAGAACAGCAACTATCTTATCATTTTTCATGATAGGTACAACAATCTCAGAATTAGACGCTGCGTCACAGGCTATATGACCTTCAAACGCATGCACATCTTCAATTAACTGTGTTTCTAGGGTTGCTGCAGCCGTACCACACACTCCTTTACCAACAGGAATACGAATACATGCAGGGTTGCCTTGAAAAGGCCCAAGCACTAATTCACTCGGCGAATCCATAAAGTAAAAGCCCGCCCAATTTACATCTTCTAAAGAGGTAAATAATAGCGCACTTACGTTAGCCATATTAGCAATGACATTAGATTCACCAGCGATTAGTGATTCAGTTTGCTTAACTAATGACTGGTAAAAATCGTGCTTTTGCATACCAAACTACTTCTTATTAAACATACAGTAGCTAAAGGTACTCTTTGTCGTGAAAAATTGAAACCTTTTACAAGTAAAAAAACAGAAATAGCGCCGTTTTTCAGCACGCTTGGTCAATATTTCTGCAATTATTTTTTTGCTGATTTACGCAGTCCAAATAAAAATAGTCCCGCAGCAAAAGCAGCCATTATACTATTAATTAAAAATACCTCGCCTGATGTCGCACTTAGTAAGTAACTAAAAATTGCGCCGCCCAGCAGCCCAAGGGTTAGTACCCCTGAATAATTGACTTTTGCATACTTAAACATAAGCAAATAACCAGGCACTACAAAAGCAGCCATCGTAAGACCAACAATATGTGCGTTCGCAATTGCGCTCATTAATAGTTGCAGAAAAATGGTAGTGGTATCACCATTAACAGTAAGTCCATAATAAAGACCTAGTGTACTACCAACTATAACGGGGGATAATAAAGAAAGCGCGACACTTTTGGCTAGTTGATGTTTCATATAAGTTCCTAAATACACACTACAAACATTATCTTAAGCATGCACCAAGTTCTTAAGGTTAGAAACAGAGACTATGGTCGTAATTTATGATGGGAAAACAAGCACTCTTTAAACGTCTGTTACTAGACATTTTAACGAATAGTTTTGCTAACTAAAAACAGACACCTATTTTGTTGGCAGCTCACGCTTACTTTTAGCTGTTTATTCGCCCATAACGTAAAGCTCACTACCTTACAGGCGCTAACCTCAATAAAAACATAGCCTTAAGGTTGCAATATAAATGCGTTCTTAAATGAATGGCTAATTTGTGCATTTAGGCTTCGGCAGTCATCTGCGGTTTGAACGGGGGATTAAGCGTAGATGCTGATGTATTAATAAATAATGAGGCCATAGTGACTTCACGTTTTTTCCCTCGGCGGATCAGTGCTTCAACGTACACGATACTTAATACAATAGCAGTGGCTTTATAAACGTTGCCGTGCAAATCCCCCACGGCACCACCCGACATACTAAAGATGCCATAAGCTGCATTCATAAAAATATGCATCCACATAGGAAACCAAATTTTATAACCACACTCACAATAAAGCCACGCAAACCAAGTGCCTGCAACAGTGGTTACTGCTACCGCCATTAGTGCAGAAATGGCATCGCCACCTTGGTACATGTGCCCTACTCCAAATACTACCGAGCTTGTCAACGCTGCGGGAATGAACCCCCAGCGGCAAAACCTGTATAAAGCACCAAATAAAGCCGCCCTAAATATTAGCTCTTCAAAAAAACCAGCATAGATTGAGCCTGTTATTAGTCCAGACAAAGATAAATTTAAATTACTACTCAAGTATGCATAGCCAAGTGTCATAGGTATACAGCAGAGCAAAGCTGCAAAGGTATAGTTATTAAAGCCTTCGGTGTTAAGGCCAATTGCGTCAAGCATGTTATCTCTTTTAAATAGCAATGTGGTTATCACTAATAAAGGAGCATATAAAAATAAGTATTTAGCGGGGATAAATAAAACCCCAGTAGACGCATCGGCCTGGGTTAATATTTTCGTCCATTCGCTACCCCAAAAGCTTTTCATTATGTAATGGCAAAAAACAAACGTGGCTATCACTAACAGTGATTTTAAAATAGTGTTCATAGTAACCTTCTTAAGTTGTATTTTTAGTTCAACTTAAGCATGCCTACTCCAGCGTAAAACTACGAACTGTTAGGGATTAACAACATTTTTAGGTATCAAATACAAGTATTTGGGCTGACTAACAAGCACTTGGGGTGAGTAACAAAGCGGCTTTTATATTGTCTACGTAGCTTCGCGATACCGGAACCGGCATGGGTGTGTTTTTAAGCGTTAATTGCAAGCCGCCAGCGTTGCCACTATACGAGTGAATAAAGGCAACATTAACTGCATAAGAGCGATGGCACCTAATAATTGCAGTATTAATAGAGAGCTGTTTAAGTAAGCGAGTTAAAGAAATGCGCAGTAGAGTTTGCTGTATTGCGTGTCCGTCATAAACACTAATTTCGCAATAATTATCAGCCGCTTTTATAAACAAAACACGCTCTAAAACTATGCTGATTGCATCATTTTTATTATCGCCAACTAACGTAATTTGCTCGAGTTTTAAAGGAAGGGCTTCACATTGCTTGATTTGTTGCCGCTGTGGTGTTTGATCAATATTAAGCTGACTAACATGGCGATTTAACATATACATAAAAATTAGCGGAAATACGCCAATAGCAAATATATAGCCAATAAACAGCATCTGATTTTGCCAATGCCACTGTCCTAAAAATGCCACAACAAAATAAGCGTGGTTAAATAAAGCACAAATTAAAATATAAAAGCCGCTTATAAGCATAATACGAAGTAGCTTATAAAAATCATAACGTAACAGCGCTATTTCGATAAAGCCCGATAATAGTAACGCAACAAAAGTGACTAAACCATAACCTGAAAGCCTGAGTATTTTATATGACGATGTATCGTTAATTGTACCAAAAGGTTGGAATACGAATAAAACAAACAACGTTACCAACGAGAACATCATTGCACGATAAACAATAAGTTTTCTTGAATGTAAATCACCCTTGAGCCACAACATACTATTTTAATTACCAATTTAAAATCTAAAAGTAGCATATTAATATGTTAATAATCTATTAATGATCTATTAATAATCGCTAATAGCAAACCGAAACGGGGAAATAAGCGAGAAAACCTAAAGGTGAGCTGATAATAAAGCGTAGATACAAAAAAGCCCGCTTTAAGCGGGCTTTAATATAATGGTGGAGAGATAGGGATTTGAACCCTAGATGGGCTACAAACCCATGCCGGTTTTCAAGACCGGTGCATTCGACCACTCTGCCATCTCTCCGAAAGTGCTATAAACTACAAGTAAGAGTGTACTCATAGTTATTGTAATTAGGTGGTGGAGAGATAGGGATTTGAACCCTAGATAGGCTACAAACCTATGCCGGTTTTCAAGACCGGTGCATTCGACCACTCTGCCATCTC